>JAIOHU010000077.1 GCA_019912845.1 bacterium | reverse complement strand
CACCGAGGGTTCGAATCCCTCCCTCTCCGCATTTGCCGATTCTTATTGAATCGGCTTTTTTGCTCTTTTCCTTGCATAGTCACTGAAAATCCGGGCATATTAAGTTTTCATAAATTTCATTGTGGATGGAGAATCAAAATGGTTACCTGGGAATTACGACGTATACCACTTTGGCCGGTGACAAAAGTCAGTTTCATTGTATTTTTTGCACTGGGGCTTGTGTTATCGTTGTTGTACAGCGCATTTGCTCTCACAATACTACAGGCGATTTCAGGATTGATGGGTGATTTCAGCTCAATGCCAGTGCCAACAGGCTTGCCATTGATTATGGTGAGCATTTTCGCGTCATTTCTGATGGCGATCATGTATACGGTTATCATGGTGATCACTGCGCTATTTTATAATGCAACGACATCCTACCTGGGGGGTATTCAGTTGGAACTGGAACAGGTCAGCTCCACAATTCCAGCACCAGCAGCAAAAGCTCCTGAAGTTGCTGCAACAACAGAACCAGCAACCAGAGCAAAAACTGACTATCCCAAGGCAGAGCGGTATGACGATGCGGATGAAGGCAAGCCTCTGAGACGTGATGATTCACCAAAAGGGCCATAGAATTATTACATATTTTTCTCGCTGAAGTAGCCCTGGATTTACGCTGAAGTGGCCCTGGATTTATCCAGGATTTAATAGACTGATCAATGGAATTACTAGACTCTGGGCTAATCCAGAGCCAGTTTTACTCTGATCACAATCGTTTATAAGGATAACTAATGAGTCAAGTTCGCTTACGGTTTGCACCCAGCCCCACAGGATATTTACATATTGGGGGGGCACGTACTGCCATTTTCAATTACCTCCTCGCACGCAAACTGGGTGGTCAGTTTGTATTACGTATTGAAGACACAGATAAAGAACGATCCAAGCCTGAATACGAAGATGAAATTCTCAACGCGATGAAGTGGTTGGGACTATCATGGGATGATTCCCCATTACGTCAGAGTCTGCACAAGAGTTTTCATCGTGAAACTGTCGATGAGCTTCTCGAACGTGGTGCAGCCTATCGTGATTTTCTTACTATTGAAGACGCCAAAAAGCTGAAGGACGAAGCGATGCGAAAGGGCGGGCTGGTCGCATTCCGCAGTCCGGACCGATACCTTTCTGCTCAGGAAGCCGAAGAACGAGCGATGAGTGGAGAACCGCATTGTGTCCGTTTCCGTATCCCGGATGAAGCAGTGATCTATCAGGATGGAGTTCATGGACGTGTGGAAGTCGGTCCGGATACACTGGATGATTTTGTGCTTCTCAGGCAGGATAATTCACCGACCTACCAGGTTGCAGTGGTGGCGGATGATTATGAGATGGGAATTTCGCATGTCATCCGTGGTGATGATCATATTTCAAACACCCCGAAGCAGATATTGATTTATAAAGCGTTGAACTGGAAACCGCCGCAGTTTGCGCATGTCCCATTGATACTGGGCAGTGATCGCAAACGACTTTCAAAACGTCACGGTGCAACGGCGGTTACTGAATATCGCAAGCAGGGTTTTCTCGCTGAGGCGGTGTTGAGTTATCTGGCGCTGCTCGGCTGGTCGCCAGGTGATGACCGTGAAATCATGACCATGGACGAACTGGTCGAAGCATTTGATATAAGTGGAATCAACAACCATTCCGCCATCTTTGATGAGCAGAAACTGGAGTGGATGAATGGACGTTTCATCTCCCTCAAACCAACAAACGAACTGGTGGAGCTGATTGAGCCCCAGTACGTTGAAAAGGTGAGGGCTGGTGTACTTCCTGAAGAGACACAACAGATGCTGCCCATTGCAGTTGAACTTTTAAAAACAAGAGTCCGGTATCCGCAGGAAGTGCTCGAGAAGGGTCATTATTTCTTCAAAGATCCAGAGACAATAGAAGACCGTAAAGCAGCCAAAAAACGGCTCAAAGATGACGATTTGCCTGAGCGATTAGAACGTTTAGCTGATGAGTACCAGAAGTTGGCTGAAGCATTTAACGCACAATCTTGCGAAGACGCATTACGTTCACTTGCTGAAGAGCTTGAAATCGGAACAGGTAAACTGATCCATCCAACACGGCTCGCAGTAAGTGGTCAGGGAGCAGGTCCCAGTCTTTTCGAAATGCTTGAGGCATTGGGAGTTGATTCTGTCACCAGACGGATGCGTTGGCTGGCTGAATTCCTGCGAGAAAAAGGAACTCCACCCGACTTGGGAAGTGATGAGGATAACTAACTTCAGTCGAGATACAGTTTGCACGATAACGGTTCCATCGCGTCATCCCGGTGATGAGTTGGGCCGGGATCCAGTAAGGTATTGATATTATTGATGTTAAATAATACATGACACACGAATTTTTCCAGAACTTTCTGAAATTATTCATTCTCAGAGAGCCTTTGAAGCTCGATCTCATAAGTCTGTTTACACTTTGATTTTATTAGAATTGGAACACATATATGTCTGATCATACAGAAAGAAACAGTGACTCACCTGAACATACCCCACGCGATTTTATCCGTACCATCATCGCAGAGGATTTGGAGTCGGGAAAGCATAAAAAACTCATCACTCGATTTCCGCCTGAACCGAATGGCTACCTGCATATCGGGCATGCCAAATCCATCGTACTGAATTTTGGTGTTGCACGCGAAAATGGTGGCATTACTCACCTGCGTTTCGATGATACAAACCCTGTCAAAGAGAGCACAGAATACACAGAATCCATCAAGGAAGATGTTCGCTGGCTTGGCTTTGACTGGGGGGATCGTCTGCATCACGCCTCCGATTATTTCGATCAGCTCTATGCATGGGCAGTTCATTTGATCAAAGAGGGAAAAGCGTATGTAGACAGCCTGAGTGCTGAGGAGATACGTGAACATCGTGGTACCATGACCGAACCGGGTAAGAATAGTCCCTACCGTAAACGATCCATAGAAGAGAATCTCGATCTATTTGAACGGATGCGGGCTGGTGAATTTCCTGATGGCGCACATGTCCTCCGTGCAAAGATCGATATGGCGCATCCCAATATCTCCATGCGCGACCCGGCGATCTACCGTATCCGTCACATTTCGCATCACATGAGTGGCGATAAGTGGTGCATTTATCCGATGTATGATTTTGCTCATCCGCTCTCTGATGCCATTGAAAAAATCACTCATTCGCTCTGCACCCTGGAGTTCGAGAATAATCGTCCACTTTACAACTGGTTTGTGGAAAACTGTCCGGTGCCTGCAGTGCCACGTCAGATTGAGTTCGCACGTCTGAATCTAAGCTTTACCATTATGAGCAAACGTAAGCTCAAACTTCTTGTGGACGATGGACACGTGGATGGTTGGAATGATCCACGTATGCCCACCCTTTCCGGCTTACGTCGACGCGGCTATACCCCTGAAGCGATTCGTGATTTCTGCGAACGGATTGGAGTTGCGAAACGGAACAGTGTAGTCGAACTGGCGCAGCTTGAATTCAGCCTGCGTGATCAGCTCAACAGGGAGGCAGACCGACGGATGGCTGTCCTCAACCCGCTCAAAGTTGTCATCACCAACTATCCTGAAGATCAGGAAGAAGAGCTGGATGCGGTTAATAACCCTGAAAATGCTGATGCGGGGAGTAGAAAAGTACCGTTTTCACGTGAACTCTATCTCGAACGAGAGGATTTCATGGAAGAGCCGCCGAAGAAGTTCTTCCGTCTGGCGCCGGGAAGAGAAGTGCGTTTACGGTATGCCTATTTCATCACCTGTACGGATGTCATAAAGGATGAAAACGGCGAGATTGTTGAGTTGCACTGTACCTACGATCCAGCGACAAAGGGCGGTGATTCACCCGATGGTAGAAAAGTCAAAGCTACTTTGCACTGGGTCTCAGCGAAACACGCTTTTGATGCCGAGGTTCGTTTGTATGATCACCTCTTTATGAATCCTGACCCTGAAGATGTGCCCGAGGATAAGAATTTCCTGCATAATCTGAATCCGGATTCGCTCAATATCATCGAACATGCCAAACTGGAACCAAGCCTTTCGAGTAGTGCATCGGGATACCGCTGCCAGTTTGAACGGTTGGGCTATTTCTGTGTCGACAGCCGTTATTCCGAACCTGGAAAACCGGTGTTCAACCGTACCGTAACCCTACGAGATGCTTGGGCGAAAATTCAGAAACAGGCGAAATAACGTAGCCTGGGATCTCGTTTCCCTGGGTGAGAGTTTGATCAGTAATTCAGGTAAGGTGCTCTTCCATGATTCGAATATTTGCAATGTTAACAATAACTGGTGTTCTACTTTTTCTCCTCCAGAGTGGATGTACCTCTGTCCAACCCGAAAATGAGAGGAGCACTCCACTGTTGAATCCTGGCAAAGAGCAGATTCAGAAGTTAACCAGAATGAGCGATCCCAACAGTGTAGTAGGAGGACTTGAATTTGTACCGGTCTATTCAAGTGTTTTTCATCGAAGTGGGGATATAGAACTTCTGCTGACAGCGACACTTAGCATTCATAATATCAACCTGTTTGAAGAGATATTGATTACAGAAGTCATTTATTGCAACACCAATGGCAACTGGATCAGTAAATATGTGGATGATAAAATCACTCTGAAACCACTTGCAACAAAACAATTTGTAATCCCTGAAATTGATCGTTCAGGTGGTACCGGCGCGAACTTCCTGGTAAAATGGGAAGCGTCACAGAATGTATCTCAACCCTTGATTGAATCCTTGATGATATCCACAACATCTCAACAGGGACTTTCTTTCGTCTGTAAGGGCGAAACTATCCTGAAACTCAAAAGTTACGAGGACGTTGAGATAAAATAACCTGGCAGGGTAGCGGGGTAGCCCTGGATCTCGGTTCCCGGGGAGAAGGCCCTTGTCCCTTGAATGATCATGTGAGTTCAATGGTTTCCTGGGGGAGATTCCCCAATAGACCATGCAGAGTTTCTCTTATCCCAATCTAAGAACTGGCGCACCCGAAATCGTATTGAATCTCTTCCCGGGATCAAGATACCAGGCTACTATTACTGATCGATTTTAACTATCTGCGTTGTCAAAATGAGTAGCTATGCCCAGGATTTTGTACGTTCTACTGCCTTGTGCCAGAGATAGAGCCTGGATTCAACTTCATCCGCAGGCATGGAAGGTGTGAAGACACGATCAATCTGCCAATGCTGGACAATGTCGTCCAGACTTTTCCAGAATCCTGTTTCCAGCCCCGCGAAGTACCCAGCCCCCATTGCAGTTGTCTCGATAATTTTTGGCCGTATTATCGGCGTTTGCAGAATGTCGGCTTGGAACTGCATCAACAGATTGTTCCTCGCAGCACCTCCATCGACTCTGAGTTCTTCCAACGTGATCGCAGCATCTTCTTCTATGGCGGACACGACATCTTTAGTCTGAAAAGCGATAGCCTCCAGGGCTGCACGGGCGATCTGTCCACGCTCTGTTCCGCGTGTAATCCCAAAGATTGCGCCACGTGCATTCGCATCCCAATGCGGTGCACCGAGTCCGGTGAAGGCGGGAACGAAGCAAACTCCTCCACTGTCAGGTACTGTTTTCGCCAGGGTTTCACTCTCCTCGCTGGTCTTGATTATTCCAAGACCATCCCGTAGCCACTGAATAGCTGCCCCTGCGATGAAAACGCTCGCTTCAAGAGCGTAGACGACCTCGCCGGATCGCTTCCATCCTACAGTTGAAATCAGGTTGTGATTTGAAACCAGCAGCTTGTTCCCAGTGTTCAGCATCATAAAACCGCCGGTACCATATGTATTCTTTACCATTCCGCGAGAGTGGCACATCTGGCCGAACAGCGCAGCATGCTGATCTCCAGCCACGCCGGTTATAGGTATATGATATGAAAACAATGAGGATACCGTATCGCCAAAAAATGCGGACGATTCCTTCACTTTCGGTAACAGGGAACGGGGAATGGAAAACAGGTTGAGCAGATCACTGTCCCAATCGAGAGTGTGTATGTTGAGGAGCATCGTACGACTGGCATTGCTCACATCTGTCGCATGGACCCGACCGCCAGTAAGGTTCCAAATCAACCAGGTATCCACAGTCCCAAAAGCGAGTTCTCCCTGCGTAGCAAGAGTACGTGCATTTTCTACGTTATCGAGCATCCACCGCAGTTTGGTGGCTGAAAAATAAGGATCGATGGGAAGTCCGGTACGTTCGCGAACGAAATCTCCATATCCCTGTTCACGCAATGCCCGGCAACTGTCTTCCGTACGCCGATCCTGCCAAACGATAGCACGGCAAATCGGTTCTCCAGTCTTTCGATGCCAGAGCAGTGTAGTTTCACGTTGATTGGTAATCCCGATTCCAGCTATTGCATCCGGTGCAACCTTCGCTTTCGCGAGAACTTCACGAATCACATTGAGCTGGCTTTTCCATAGTTCGAGTGCATCATGCTCCACCCATCCAGGCTGCGGGAAATGTTGTGTGAATTCCTGCTGTGCAACAGCAACAGGTGCACCAAGTTTATCCAGAAGGATGGCGCGTGAACTTGTTGTGCCCTGGTCAAGAGCAAGGATGTGAGTCTTTGCATGTGCCATACCTTCAACATACTGAAGAATTGTGTGATGGGAAATATGCGTTCATATTGAAAGTAAGATAGCACCGGATCTCGTCTCCCAGGTTAAGCTTGCTACAAAGTACCTTTGATTACTCTCACAATCTCATAGTTGCCGTAACAAAGAAATTCCTCTCCGCACCAACAAAATAAAAGTTCTCACCTTCCCAGGCGTCATACCAGCCGGATGGTTCATATTGTTCGTTCAGTATGTTGTTTACCCTGAATTTAACTTCCCATTCTCCAAAGGTAATTTCAGAAGGTATTTTGTAGAGGAGAGAAGCGCCGAGCACCCGGTACGGATCAATGACACGATCCTCATCTTCCCTGTTATCGAGGTATTGTTTGTCGATGTAACGCAGATCAAGAAACAGATCGAGCATGCTCGTCCTGAAACCAATTCCGCCCTGTGCCATGGTGGACGGGAATAGTGCGATAGTGTTGCCAGAGAGATCAGTGGTAGCGACTTCCATGGTATTCCAATCGGCCACCTCAAAAATGCTGTAAGACTCAAGCATGTTCTGCGATAGTGTCAGATTTGCCCAACAGAAGGGACCACGTTCTCCTTCGTATCTCGCTTCAAATTCAACTCCCTGGTGGATCGATTCATCGGCGTTGTCAACAAGAACTCCACGATCGGGGTCATAACCGCCGTAAGGGATGATCTCATTCTGAAAGCTCATATGATAGACATTAACCTTGCTGAAGAATTTACCTGATTTGAAACTCGCGCCAGCTTCTAGATCAAGCACTGATTCCGGATCGAATTTAGGATCAGACCACTCCACACCAGCAACCTGGCCATTCTCGTACAAAGTATCCGACTTATTGAACAATGGATCATTTCCGATATCTTCCGGTCCAGTCCAGATATCCCAGTACTCATTGTTGACCGGGGCACGGTGTGATTGTCCTATACTGGCGAAAACATTGAATTTCTCGGCAGGTTGCCAGGTAGCGCCAAATTTCGGATTAAAGAAGAGATAATCCACCTCAAATTGATTCAACTCTGCCCCAGAAAAATTCCCCTTCTCATTCTGTTCAAACCCATAGCTATGGTATCGTACCTCCATGTCACCAGTAATGAAAATGTTTTTCTGCAACTGGAATCGTTCACGTATAAATGCTCCGCCACGGTTTACTCTTCCATCGTAAGCGTAATACGTGTTCTGTGGTCTGGCAGCAGGAGGCAGTTGATTCGCCCAAATTACATAACCATAATTCTCACTCTGATACCACTGCAGATCTGCTCCAACCTGCAGCACACCTCGTTTATGCTCCCAGTTGACACTTGGAATCCAGCCGACATGATCCTTTTTCACCCATTTCTGGTCGACAAGGTCGGTTGTGGTGATGGTCGAACCATTTTCGGTATAAGGCTGGAATCCGAATGTAGTTAGATCACGGTCTGTTTTGAATTGTTCATAATACCCCTCACCACGGATATAAAAGAAGGTGTTGTCAAGGCGTATACCATCTGCAACTTTCCATTCGTGATGTACTTCGCAGTGAGGTTGATTGAATGAGTCGATGGTATTTTTGTATTCGATGGGATTGTGACGTCTGTTTTGCTTCAGTGCACTCTCCGCAGATGCATTCCATGCGGCATGAGTGAGTTCGGGGCCTCCAAATACATTTACACGCAGCACAGTATTCTCACCATAACGAACTCCGGTAAGGAAATAACTCCAGAGCTCAACACCAGAGCGATCACGGTAGCCATCTGTTTGAATTCTGGAGAATCGCCCATAGAATCCATATGTATTGTTTACCAGACCTGAATTGAGCGCGACACCCCATTTTCTTGTATTGTAGCTGCCTCCACCGAAACTTGTCTCCATGAAGGGTTCCTGGGTGGATGGTGTTGTTGTCACCATGTTCACCGAACCACCAAATGTCGAGGAACCGTATGTAGAAAATCCAACGCCACGCTGCACCTGGATATCTGCAACATTTGCTGCCAGATCGGGCATATCCACCCAGTAGACCTCACCATCTTCCGGGTCATTCAATGGGATATTATTCAAGGTGACCCCGACACGTGTCTGATCAAAGCCCCGAATCTTCAGGTATGTATATCCGAAATCATTGCCTGCATCAGAGTATGAGTAGACACTGGGGATTCGTTGCAACATCGGGGGGATATCCTGAGCGTGATAATTCTCGCGAAGTTCAGCTCCCGAAATATCGGTAAAAGTGGTGGGAGTGCGACCTTCACGCGCACGTGTCCCAGAAAAAACAACCTCCTGACCCTCTATGAGCTGTATCTCAAGCAAAAAGTTCAAAGCCACTTTTTCAGACTGCACATATACCCGCTTCTTTTCAACATTGTACCCGAGATAACTTGCAGAAACTGTATATGATCCATGCTGGAGATGCGGCAGACGATACTCACCAAGGCTATCAGTACTGGTACCAATTGGTGTTCCTTCGAGGACAATATTCGCCAATTGTAATGGGTCTCCAGTCCTTGAGTCGGTTACGACCCCATGTATTTCAGCACTGATGCCAGTTGTGACGAGAATCGAAAGGATAAATAGAACATTGAAAGTAACTTGAAAACCACGCATCTACTCCTCCAAATCCAGTTTATTCGTATTGGATTTTAAGAGCATACCCTCTTAGAAAATGTTACCTATTAAAGTTTGAACCATAGTTTGAAGAATCCAGGGAACGGGGGGAGGCTTTTAGCTGGAAGTAAACATGTAAGCTATAAAAAAAGAATGTCGTTGCTGAAAACATCTTATACCTTCCCTACGCCGGCATTATCCGGATCAGGTTCAATGGGTATACTCTCAGGCTTGTGGAGTTCCACAAACCACCCCTCATTGCTATGCAAGTAATCTAAAGCAATTATATCGACGGGTCAATCGTACAATTAATCGAAAAAGTGCGAGGCTACTTCGATATTCATAAAACCACTGTTTAAGCTATCTTCTTTCCCAACCCTGACTATATTGAAATTGCTTCATACTTTTGCGGAATTTCATGCCTCTTTTCTTTAGCCTTTTCTCTTAGCTTAATAATACCAATTCTATCCAGAAAAAGAATCCAGGGATAGGTCGGATCAAACTCAAACCACTTAATCGCGAGGTTTGGTCTACCGGGGTAACGATGGTGATTATTTTGAAACAATTCACCCTGAGTAAGAAAATCGAAAGGCAGTGTATTTCGTGAGTTGTCGTGGATATCATCACTATTTCTGTAGCCAACTCGATGGCCGAACCAGTTCACAATTGCACCATGTACTGGCCCCATGACTATGTGTACTGGCAACAACAAAAATTGCCATGGAGATCGTGCAAATCTCAGGTAAAACAACGTGTAAAATCCTACAAAAACCAGTCGCATTGGTATTCCCGAAACAGCACGATCAAACTCTTTCCATTCAGGAAGATTAGTATCGAATTCACCACCAAGATTCGTTCGACGATTAACTATATCGCTGTAAACTTTATAAGTATGCCACATCATCTTGAATACATTTCCGTGTTGAACAGGTGAATGCGGGTCTTTCTCAGTATCACTGTGAGCATGGTGCATCCGGTGCATAATGGCATAGGCACGTGGATTTAAAAACGACGAACCCTGGGTAAGAAACGTTAATAAATAGAACATACGTTCCCAAAATTTCGACATCGTAAAAATTCTGTGTGATGCATATCGATGCAGAAAAAATGTTTGCATGAAGCCGGAAAAATACCAGTGCAACAGGAAAAACAGCCCAATTCTTCTGGTGCTTTTTCTCATTTGCTGATGTCCTCTTTTTTTCGGAACAAATAATGCGAGACGAACCACTCTTTGCCATTGTTGTAAGAAAAAAGCTCTTCACATGCCATAAAGAAGATTCTCCAACGTTGTGTCCAACGTGGAGCATCATCGAAACCGTACGTCTCTCTGAATATTTCCGCAACTCTGTCACGTTCTCGATCAAGATTATCCAGCCAGGCGCGACACGTTTTTGCATAGTGGAGTCCTTCAACACGCCACTGCTGCTCTATTGTCATATCATCTTTGAAAAATGAAAATAAGCCCTCAGAAGGCATCAGACCACCAGTGAAAAAGAGGTTTGACATCCAATCATCCTCAGATTCAGCGACATACGGATACGCATAGCTGTGATGGCTGAAAATGTGAACGAATAACTTGCCTTCATCACGTAACCACCCTGAAATTCTATTCAGCAAGACCCTGTAATTTCTCACGTGCTCGAACATCTCAACCGAAACCACACGATCATAGCGTTCATTGGTAGTAAATTCGTTTATATCCGCCCGCTTCGCGACAATATTTCGAAGTCCAAGTCTGGCAGCCTTGTTTTGGATATAATTGATCTGATCATCAGAATTACTTATTGCGGAGATTCTTGAATTTGGATAGTGTTCTGCCATCCAGAATGTGAGCGACCCCCACCCGCACCCCAACTCAAGAATATCGATATTGTCTTCCAATTCCGCACGTTCGCAGGTAAGTGCTAACATATCCGCTTCTGCTATGTCGATATCACGTACTCCTCGGTTCCAGAAACCAGAACTATATTTATTATGTTTTCCGAGAACCAATTCAAAAAAATCTGGCGGCAATTCATAGTGTTGCTCATTGGCAATATCGGTAGCTAGAGCAACCGGGCTATTCATGAGTTCGGAAACCAAATTTTCTATATAAGCCTGCCCAGACGCATTGAATGCCTCACCCTCTATTTCGAGTTTCTTTTTCAGCCTTGAACGGATTCCCATTCTTATTACTGAATCGGGCAACCAACCACGCTCCGCCATATCTACTGCTTTGATTGCTTCCTTTAACATTTTTACCTCTTAATAATAGACTGTTCTTTTAGCTTGTTTTCTATTAGTTCTAAACTTTTTTCAGATGAACTTGTACGTTTCCAATGTGATGTTCTCTGAATCCAGCTTCACAGTAGGTTAGATAATAGCGCCACATTCGTATGAAGCGTTCTTCAAATCCCAGCTCACGAACATTATCCAGATTCGCTTCGAATGATTTTCGCCATTCCAACAAAGTCCGGGCGTAGTGAATGCCAATTTCTTCTAGTTTCTGAACCTGAAAACTGCTCTTTGCTGCAAGTGTTTCCATGACATGGTTGACTGAGATCAGAGTACCACCAGGGAAAATATACCGTCTGATAAAATCAGCATTATTCCTGTAGCTGGAGTAGTGCTTATCTGCAAAAGTGATTCCCTGAAATGCCATTTCCCCATCTGGTTTCAGCATTGTTTCGCAAATAGCGAAGAACTGAGGGATATACTCATAACCAACCGCTTCGATCATCTCGATTGAAACGATTTTATCGAATTTTTTATTTAATGTTGGCAGTTCACGATAGTCCAGTGACAGGATTTCTACCCTGTCTGATAGGCCTGCTTCTGATATGGCGATGGCAGCATAGGTATACTGTTCTTGTGAAATTGTAGTGGTCGTAATTTCACACCCATATTTTTCTGCGGCGTATCTGGCAAATCCACCCCAACCGGTTCCGATTTCAAGTACATGATCCTTTTCTGACAGGTTCAGCATTTGGCAGAGACGTTCGTATTTCTCAAGTGTTGCCTCTTCCATCGTGCTGTCATCACTTTTAAATACACCCGCTGAGTATGTCATCGTGGGATCGAGAAAGAGTTTGTAAAAATCATTACTGAGGTCGTAATGCGCTTCGATATTTTTTCTACTACCTGAAACGGTATTTGCATGCAATTTGTGGTAAATCAGATCACTAATACGCTTTACCCAGGCTGAACCGGTATTTAATCCTGAGAGTACATGTCTGTTTTGAAGCAAAATTCTGAACAGTGAAACCAGATCATTACTCTCCCAGTACCCTGCCATGTAAGCTTCACCTGCCCCAACATTCCCACCAAAGATGATGCTGCTGTAAAAACGTTTGTCATGAACATATAGCACACTTTGTAGAGTGCTTTGCGTATCCCCAAAGTACCAGGTATTGCCTGAATCTTTGATGATCAAATTTCCAACTTCCAGTTTTTCGAGTTTCCTGAATAACAGCTTGCGTAAAATCGAAGCATCATTACTCTTCGCGCGTGACAGATCGATATTTTCAGCTAAAGTATGTTGCTCTGTTTGTATTGACATATTTTCCTCTAGTTTCTTGCTATATGTGGATTTGGAAAGTATTTCACACCTTTTAGTTTTAGTTTCAGTGCTTCCCAATAAATCCCTGTAATCACTTTCCCAGTCATAAATGGGAATCGTAAAACTGATACCAGAATTGATCTTCCACTGAAAGGAATTGCTTTCATATCAAGGTTTGCAGAAAATTCTATCCTGTGTTCATTTTTGTTCGCGATGTAGACGTGCAACTGCTTCCCTGGATCATTGAATCGCATCTCATAGTGATAGTTCATGCCCAGGAATGGTGATACGTGGAATTTTTTCCCAAATATGAAGCGTTTTACCTTCGACCCGGAAAGGTTCATATCACTGGGTAACACATAAGAATGACGTTGCTTCCAGGGGGTATTGGTTATTTCAGCTACAATGGTTTCAACCTTTTTACCGGATTTATCGTAGCAGTAGTAAAAGGTCACTGGATTGAAGCAATAGCCGAAGTACCTCAGATGAGTGAGCATCATAATCCTCCCCTCAGGACGCTTTCCGGTTGTCTCCGCAACTCTATCTTCAACAGCCTTTTTTAATGGAACTCGGGGATCCCCGAGATAATCCGCACGATTATATTGTATCAGTGCTGTTTTTTTTGTACTCCAAAACAGAGATTCAGGCAATAATTTATCCAGCTCATCCAAGTCCAGGTAAAGCATAAACAGGGAGTATTTGAAACTATGTGACACTTTTACTGATCGTGCGTGATCAACTGATCCCACATAGATTCTGCTGTTTTTGACTTCGTATTTCATATTCCTACACCAAAGTGTTGGCACACGTCCAATGCACTGTTTACGCCATCTTCGTGAAACCCATTACCCCAGTAGGCTCCAGCATACCAGGTGTTACGTACACCACTAATCATCCCTTTCATCTTAAGACTTGATAGAGTGGAACGATTGTAAACTGGATGGTCATATTTAATAGTCTTGATGATTTTTTTAGGATCGATTAAATCAGGGCGATTCAGGGTCACACAATAAATCTCTTCAGTCTCCAATCTCTGAAGAATGTTCATGTTATATGTTACAGCTACTGGCTGGTCATTTTGCTGATCAAGATGATAATTCCATGATGCCCAGGCTTTCCTGCTTTTCGGTAACACATTGTGGTCAGTATGAAGGATTGCAGTATTTGGCTGATACTCTATTTGTCCAAGAATTCTCTTTTCATCTGGGGATGCATCTCCCATAATTGCCAGGGACTGCTCACTGTGCGATGCCAGAATCACATGATCAAATATTTCAGCCTCTCCCGAATCCGTAAAGAGATTTACCTTATTTTGATCACGAAGGATTTTCTTCACTGCTGTATTCAGCCTGATTTTCCCATCCAGTTTTTCTATCATCTTTGTAACATAGCTTCTGGAGCCATCTTTAATGGTATACCACTGTGGTCTATCCTTGATATCCAGTAAGCCATGGTTGTTGAAAAACCGCATGAATGTTTCAGCAGGAAATTCAAGAAGTTTCTCGGGTTTCGCTGACCAGATCGCAGCACCCATCGGTATCAAATACCTGTTTCTTAATTCTTTAGAATAACCACCCTTTTCAAGCATGGTACCGAGTGAACCATCGATTTCCCCATTTTCAAGCTGCTTTTTGACTTGCTTGTTGAAACGAAC
>JAIOHU010000076.1 GCA_019912845.1 bacterium | reverse complement strand
GTTGATCCACCTGATGGGATTGAAGTATCTGCTCAGATTATCCCAATCGATCTGACAGACAATTCTGGAGAGCTAGAATGTGCATGAGATCAGAAAGTTTGGCTATGGATAAAGCTGAATTTTACAACATTGTTGTATCTGCGATGTCGATAACAGAAGTCGGCATCCGGTTCAGTTATATCAGGGATTATATTATTTTGGATATTGTTTACAGGCTTAAGACTTGCGAGTCTGGGAAACTATATATCGATGACACTTGTGAAGCATACCCGCTTGAAATGTACCTTGAATACCGCGCGTTAGCGCTGCAGAACAAATTGATCAAGTATGGATTAACTGAAGACGTTGGTTCTGAAGCAGTGTAATCCCACGGACCGGATTGGAAGAATAGTTTCGGGGTTCATTGCCTTGATGGCGATGAACCTTTTCTATGGGTGCGCGTGTTGACTATGCTTCAGATTTTTCAAAGCTGGTTAACCAGTAGGGGATCATCGGCATCAGGTAAATGGTTCTTCCCCGGAGTGTTATCTGTGCCTTAAAGCAGAGCAAAGCTGGAATCGAACCATAGAGCAAGTGGTCTTTCGGTATTGAACCTAGATAGGTTCCACTTGCGAAGAATCCCACACCATACTTTTCATCTTCAGCTGTTGTTATGGTTGCATGCTCTCTGTTTACATTGCTGTGAAGCATTTGAATCATCGTATCCCTGGAATCTTTTCCAGCAATAGCACCAACAACAGGTAGCACAACTGGTTCACCATTTGGCCAGGATTCCAACCCCCTGCTATGGCTTTCAGTATTCTTCATATCCTGCCTGCCTGCAGATACTTCAGGCATCAGCGGGAGTAGATGACCTGCTACACCTGCTACCATTGCTACAAGTTCATCAGTGAACGCATGGAACGCTGCGCTTCCAGTGGAATCAGCTCGTGTGCCATGGACAACATGCCATAACGCCACGGCAAATGCTTTACGATCCTCTACCTTGGATCGATCCCATGCTTCCAGGAAGCCTATCGGACCCGCAAGGTCATCCATGGTCGGTTCTTTGACCTGATCCAGTATTCGGGTTATCCAGCGGTTGTAGGTCTGAACAACTGCGGTTGCTTCTTCTACACATTCAAGTGCTTCTGGTACCTTCCAGATAGGTACAAAGTGTTTGAAATGGCTGAGTGGCTTTACAGGAGGAAGGGTATACTTCCATACCTTCACCACACGATTGTAGTTCTGAATCAGGGGGAAGTCACCTTCTATAACCTCTGCATGTCTGATGAATAGATCACGGTCGGTCTTGGCTTCTGTGATGTATTCCGGGATATCCAGAGTAACTCCTTTCAGCAGGGAACGGTTCGCCCTTGTATCCCATTTCAATGATTGTACTTCTGCCTGAAGGGAGGCTGACAGTTCTGCGATATGCTTATCCCTTTCTGTGGTACCCAATTCCCTGGAATGCAAGGCTGCTGATATCGCATAGGTGATACTCCCAATACGATTCCCGAGACTGTTTACCGCTACAAATGGCAATGCCGTGAGTGGGTCTTTCCGTCTGTTCTTAGGTGGTACATCCTGCCTTCGATAGGCTGGATACCATGAAGGTGCAGAGACTGCGTCTACGACGGCTTCCTGTGTACAGGTGACATAATAGTCGCCGTCGTAATCACCATCCAGCAGCAGGGCATCGTTGTTGTTCAGATAGATCGTCCCAGGTAATGCACCATCAATAGCATCCGGTTCATTCCAGACTGCTTGTATGGAATACGGATCACGTACTGGATATCGAGACAGTACCACTGGACCAGCAGGCAGGTCACAGACACAGATTACACTTTCGGGTAGATCAGCCCAGGCACCCATTCTTCCCTGCAGTTCGATTCCACCGCCCAATGCAAGCTCGACAAATGACCGTCGCATGAGCTGAACCAGTTGTCTTTGCAGCCAGGAATGATCTGGTTCAATGCCAGCTTCCAGAAAGGCTTCTGCCTTTGAACGCGGGGGTGCTAGATCTTCACTGACACTACTGACACCTGAAAGACTTTTGTCACTTTTGTCAGTGCTGTCAGTACTGTCAGTGCTTTTTCGGGTACCCCCTTCATACTTTGTGCTGGGTTTCAGTAATCCAAGGAAGCGCATTGCACTTTCACGATCAGATAATGCATTCCTGATGACTTCCAGACGCTGCTCGGCAACAGGCCAGACAGCGTCAAGGGTATTGCTGTCAAACCACTGTGCAAAGCTGAAACTGGACGAATAGGATCGTACCTGTGCGATATCCCGTACTCCGAACCAGACTGTCCAGGGAATATCTTTGGGTGATCCCTTCCCCTTGATCATGGATGCAGGCAGAATGAAGTCTGTGTCTTCTGGCAGGTCTGCAGGGAGTAAGGTACCCTTTGCCAGCCACTTGTCATCAGTACCATCTGAAATTAGACGCACCTGAATCTGACGCTTAGTCAATCCCAGGGAATCCATCAGTCTTGTGGATATGAATCCCATGCCATCTGCGGTATCATATTCGCCATCCTGAACTACTCTACCCTGCACACCATCCAGACGATGGATGCCTTCATGGCATCCGCTGAAGAAGACGCCCAGGTAAGACAATGCTTCCTGTGATGTACTGAAATACTGATGCATCTTCTCACACACCTCATCCACTGCACACCAGACTACCCCTTTCTTCAGGGATGACGATCCGCCAAGGATCTTATACCTCCTGCCATTGTGGAGGATTCCACCGCCAAGCAATGCTTCACACGCTGCATACCAGCGGTCATCCGGTCCTGATTCTGGATAACACAACTGCACTCTGATCAGGTCTTCCGGGTCAACCATTTTACTGATAATGGTGTCCCTCAGTGTTATAGAAGGCATTGTCTTTAACGAATGACCATCGTACGAAAATGCCTTCACCATCATGTTGAACTGCTCCGTCGCGACCTGACGTACCTGTGTCAAGGTCTCATGTGAGACTTCGATCTTCATGTTACTTCTCCTTTGGGTTAAATGAACTACGTCTATTTGTGGTAAGCTGAACTTGTGATTGACTGAAAGGTCAATGTGTATTTAATGCCTTTTTCAAATGCTTTGATCGTGTCGTTGTACCTGGTAATAAACATGAATGCTTCGCAGAAGGGGGGTACCCGTGGAAAAACTCAAAATCCTTCGTGTTTATACATATAGGGGGCGCGGGAAAATTTTACGTTTTTCGCTCCTAAAGGCGTTTTTGTGCGCTGCTGGCAGTCTGAAAATCCTTTAGAAAAATCATAAAATAGCTGACTTCAAGAGTTGACTCCCTGAATATCATGTCCATACCTTCAACTAATAACTGTAGTACTGATATCCTTCCCAGGCGAAAAATGATTTGTCTGTAGAGAATGTCAGAAATAAAAGATTTGGTCGCACCCACCGTAAAGAGCATTTCGAAAAACGAGCGAAGAGAGCAATCGGTTTTTGTATATAAATCGAGGTTATGTAGGATTACATAATCAGCAGGATTCGTTTGTCCACTGGTAAAACACTGTTTTGCATTGCAAACTATTCAGATTCAGTAATCGAAAACTTAGTTTTAGTGAATCCTGGTTACTGCGGGAAAAAGTATAAGTGGTTGAATCGTTTCCGTGTTTACCTTGGAATATTTCTGGGGTTTTGGGAATCGAGGAGCGTCAAAGGGGATGGATCATGTTAAAAGTTAAAATAGTTCTGGCAGCATGTGCGATATTTCTGGTCTCATCTTTGGGATTGGCACAGGATAGTTTGAATGTGACAATGTTGTCGATGATGGAAACTGACTATGCCTATAATGTGGTCATTGCGGGGGAGTACGCCTACGTTGCAGATGGGAATGAAGGTCTTCGAGTGATTGACGTAAGCGATCCAGCGAATCCCGAAGAAAGCGGGTCCTACGACACACCAGGCCGTGCCCACGATGTAGTCGTGGCTGGCGACTACGCCTATGTCGCGGATTCGGGATCAGGTCTTCGCGTGATAGATATCACCGACCCAGCGAATCCAGAGGGAATTGGCTTCTGCGATACACCGGATTTTGCGTATAGCGTCGCCGTGTCAGGCGGGTATGCCTACGTGGCTGATCGTGAGGGTGGTCTGCGTGTCATTGATATTAGCGATCCTACGACACCGGTGGAAACCGGATTTTACGATACGCCGACATGGGCTAACGGTGTCGCGGTGTCGGGTAGGTATGCCTACCTAGCTGCTCGTGAAGGTGGTCTACTTGTGATCGATATTAACGATCCTACGACGCCGGTGGAAACCGGATTTTGCTACACACCAGACTGGACTTATGGTGTCGAGGTATCGGGTGATTACGCTTACGTTACGGATTATACTGCCGGTCTTCGTGTGATCGACATCAGTGATCCCACCAACCCATTCGAAGTGGGCTTTTACGACACGCCGGGCGATGCCGAGGGTGTTGCTGTTGCGGGAGACTACGCCTATGTAGCGGCCCGTCAGGACGGTCTTCGAGTGATCGATGTCAGCGATCCGGCAAATCCCGAAGAGACGGGCTTCTACCACACACCGAACATTGCTTTGGGTGTCGAGGTGTCTGGGCGATTTACATACGTAGCTGATCATGACTACTTCGAGATTCTCTATTGCCGTACGGCAATCAGGCCTTTTAATGTGGTTGATCCAACGGGAATGCAATATCTCATCGTCATCGAAGATGCAACGTTGCCTGAGCGCGATTTTGAAATTTGGAATGAAATTGGCATTTTTGACGGCTTGATGTGTGTTAGAGCGACGGGATACGAGGGAGAGTTTCCATTGCAAATAAGTGCATGGGGTGCGGTGCCCGACCAGGGACTACCCGGCTTCACCCCGGGAAACACCATTGCCTACTGGTTGTGGAGCTGGGAAGAAGGCGTCGCATATATCGCTGAGCCAACGTACAGTCAGGGCAACGGTGAATTTGGCAATGGACAGTTTTCGCAGGTAACACTTGAAGGACTTGAAGGACCAGTACTGTCATTTCCTTCATATGAATACGACTTCAGTATTCATGCTGTAAACAATGAAGTTCAGTGGGAGCTACGATTTGAGAACACTGGTCTTGGAGAGTTGACCATCACTTCCGTATCCACAACGGACGAGCACTTTTCTGTTGAGCCTGCAGAGATTACTGTCCCATCCCTAGAAGAAGCAACAGTCACTATCACCTTCACCCCTACCGAAGCCATTGAGTACGAAGCTGATATAATTTTCGAGAGCAATGTTCCCTTACATCCTGAAATCGCATTTCCTGTTCGCGGTGAAGGGTACGTGCTGGAAGGATTCGATCTATCTGCGGATGCTCATGATTTCGAGCGTGTCCCAGTAGAGACTGAGGTCGAATGGGAATTTACGGTCACGAACAATGTCGGTGAGCTGGTGGAGATCGGGGACATCGTTTCTTCCGATCCAGCTTTTACAGTTTCCCCTGAAGGAATGACTTTAGACAATGGTGAGGAAGCGACTGCCACTGTCGCGTTTTTCCCGGACGATGCGATTCAGTATAACGGTACAATAACCCTGAGTATGATCGAACCAGTACAGGCAGACTTCATCGTTACTGTCCAGGGAATGGGTAGCGAGGGTTTGGAGGTGGAGTTGATGAGTAACTTCTTCAACCTGGTATCCACCTGCCTTGTGCCGGAGAATCTTGCAGCAGAGGAAGTATTCGATTTTGATGATCTGGTTATTGTTTACTCGCACACAGGCGGTTTCT
>JAIOHU010000075.1 GCA_019912845.1 bacterium | reverse complement strand
GACCCAATGGGGCTGGGAAATCAACGTCGATGAAGGTAATTACCGGCTACTACCCACCAACTGCCGGCTCCGTGACCATTGACGGTTTGAGCGTTGTGGATGATAGCATCAAGACAAGGGAGAAAATAGGGTATCTCCCGGAATCTAATCCATTGTATATGGATTTGACCGTATATGAATATTTGTCCATGATTGCTGAATTAAGGCAGATCCCGTCATCCGAACGTAAGCCGCGAATCAAGAAGATGTGTGAAATTACCGGCATTACAGATCGTCTGGGGCAGGTAATCGGGCAGCTCTCGAAAGGGTATAAGCAACGTGTTGGTTTGGCACAGGCGATGTTGCACGAACCAGAAATCCTGATCCTGGATGAGCCTACCATCGGGTTAGACCCTAACCAGATTGTGGAAATCCGCTCTCTGATCAAACAGATAGGTAAAGAGCGCACGGTTATTTTGTCGACGCACATCCTTCCTGAGGTTCAAGCGACTTGTGACCGTGTAATCATCATCAACCGTGGCAAACTTGTTGCCGATGGTACTCCTGAACAGCTCCAACGTAAGTTTGAAGGGCAACCCATTATTGACTTGCAATTGAAGGGTGAAGGGGTTAAAGATTCTGCGGCATTCAAGTCGATTGCTGGCATTGAACGTGTCAAAGAACGCGGAAATCCCGCTACTGGAGTGGCTTCACTGCGACTGGAGATTAAAAAGGGTTCTGACCCACGCGAGGAGATATTTAATCTCGCAGTCAAGAACAATTGGGTTCTCCTCGAAATGTCGCGCGAGATTCAAAGCCTTGAAAACATCTTCCATCAGCTTACCCAAACGGACCCTTCAGCGGCTAAGGAGAGTGTGGCATGAACTGGAGCGTTGTAATGGCAGTGTTTCGTAAGGAGATGAAAAGTTATTTCGCTTCTCCGATGGCGTACATTGTCCTCTCGGTATTCCTGGTGATAACGGGATGGTTTTTCACCTTGAATCTATTCAAAGAAAACCTGGCACATTTACGTAGCATTTTCGATATCCTGCCTTTCCTGCTGGTTATTTTTGCCCCTGCAATTTCCATGAGGCTGATCGCGGAGGAGAGAAAAAGCGGGACCCTCAAATTGCTGGTAACCATGCCTGTGTCAGATTTTGATCTGGTATTTGGTAAATTCCTTGCGGCAGTCAGTCTTTACGTTGTCGGTCTGGCATTTACCTTAGTTTATGCGTTCACCATCATGATATTGGGCGATGCTGAAATTGGTCCGATCTTCGCGGGTTATTTCGGTCTGCTCTTGTGCGGTTCGGCGTACCTGGCACTGGGGATTCTTGGCAGTTCACTGACTGAAAATCAGATTGTGGCATTTATCTTGAGTTTCCTGATTACTGCAATCTTCGCAATTCTGGTTTTTTCAGCAACCATTATTCCCCAACCATTTGCGGATATCGCACAATATCTCAGCACAACCTATCATTTCCAGAACATCGCACGAGGGGTAATTGATAGTCGGGATGTAATCTACTATCTCAGTCTGATTTTCTTTTCCCTGTTGATATCATCACGTGCGATTGCACAGCGAAAGTTCTTGTGAGGGTGACGGCATGAAAAAAACAAGCATAATTTCAACAGTTGGCATATTGCTGATAGCAGCGGTGCTGGTTCTGGTAAACCTGATCGCAAACACCAGGTTCTTCCAACTTGATCTGACTGAAGGGAAGGTTTATTCCCTCTCGCAGGCATCCAAGCAGGTTGTTTCCAGCATTGAGGACCCACTGACAATTAAAGTTTTCGCCAGTGAAAACCTCTCTGCCCAGCTTAATGATGTTAAAAGATATCTTAATGACCTCCTCGCAGGCTACCGTTCTTACGGTGGTGGCGAATTACGTTATGAATTTGTAAATCCCGGGGATGACGAGGAACTCGAGCAGGAAGCTCAGAGCTACCGTATCCCGCCATTCCAGGAGAATGTCTGGAACAAAGATCAGCTCGAACTGAAAAAAGTTTATCTCGGTCTGGTAATCCTGTATGGCGACAAGCAGGAGACGATTCCGATGGTACGCAGCACTTCAGGTCTGGAATACAACCTGACCTCCATGATCAAACGGGTAACTTCTCAGCAGTCACTCAAAGTTGGTTTCCTGCAGGGTCATGGCGAACCCAGTCCATTTGAAAGCATGCAGCAGGCGAATGGTGCATTGGAAAGTAATTATCAGGTTACAGCGGTTGATCTGACAACAGATGAAGAGATTCCTGCAGACCTTGATGCGCTTATCATCGCTGGTCTTACTGAAGAAATTCCGGATGACCAGAAGCTGAAAATCGATCAGTATATCATGAAGGGTGGATCGGTTGGCTGGTTTATGAGTAAAATCGCCGCTGATTTGCAGCAGTCCACTGCGACCAAAAAGCAGCTTAAGATTGATGAATGGAATGAACACTACGGCTTCAGGATCAACAACGATCTGGTCGCTGACTGGAATGCTGGAATGGTCAATATCCAGCAGCGAGTTGGCTTTTTCCAGGTTCAGAACCAGGTGAAATATCCTTTCTTCCCGATTATTCAGAAATTTAATCCGAACAATGTTATCAGTGATAATCTGGAAGTCTTAACCATGTTTTTCCCGTCAAGTATTGATACAAATCTTGCTGGTGAACGTGGGATGAAGATCACTCCGTTATTCTTCTCGAGTGAGCGAACGAAGGTTGAAACCAGTCGTTTCGACATCAATGCAACGCAGGAATTCTCACCTGAAGGCTTTAATAATTCGCATGTGGCATTGTGCGCTACTCTTGAAGGCAAATTTACAAGTTATTTTGCTGACAAGGACATTCCAGAAGATGCTGATGGTAATCCTGTTGCCAATAAAGATGATCTGCTCCTCGAATCACCGGTTGGTTCACGTATGGTGGTTGCAGGTGATGGAAAACTCTTCCTTGATGATTACCTCACAACTCCGGCGAATGTGTATGTCTTGCTGAACTCCATCGACTGGTTGGTGGGTGACACAGATCTGATTTCGTTGCGCAGTCGTGAGATATCCATGCGTCCCCTGAAAGATATTCCAGAGGGTCAGAAAGAGGTTTGGAAATATGTCAACTGGTTCCTGCCACCAATCCTGATCATTTTACTGGGACTTGTCTACTGGCAGATTCGCAGGAATACACGCGTAAGGGAGATATGAGGATGAAAAATAAAACGATACTCTATCTGGTCGTAGCCGTTGTTGTTCTGATCGCACTTTATTTCCTGCTTGAACAGGGTGCAGTTCCTGAAGCTGAGATGAAGATGCTTGTAGAAGTCGACAGCTCCCTGGTAAGCGAAGTGACCATTTATAAAGAGGGTGAAACTGTTACTCTTGAACGTCGTCCAGACAGTTGGTATATCACAAATCCAATCGACTACAAAGCGAATAATAGTTTTGTGAAGACGATGCTTGGCAAATTTGAAGAGATGCGCATCGAATCGGAGATATCTCACAGCGAGGAGAAGTTTGCTGACTTTGAGGTTGATGCTGAGCAGGGTGTACGTCTTACCATCAAGCAAGGCAACAAGGCAGATGAGATTGTCTTGGGGAAGACTGCAAGTGGATACCGTCATACATACGCACGAGAAGAGGGTAAAAACACAGTATACCTGATTAAAGGATCGTATGGTTCTTCATTTAATCGCAGTGCTGAAAACTGGCGTAACAAGCTCATCTCTGATTTCGAACAGGAAGAAGTCGTCGCAATTCATACACCAAAGATGGATCTGGTGAAGAATACTGAGGGATGGCAAACTACCACTCCTGGCGGTGATAGCTTCCCGGCTGATGAGAAAAAAGCGGATCAGGTAGCACGTCAACTAGCACAATTGCGTACATCCAACTTCCCGGATTCTACTGAATATGAGATGATAAATTTTGAGAATCCGTTGACTACCATCAAAGTTGAACTTGCTTCCGGTGGTGAACGAACTCTTAAGTTCTGGGTTGATCCCGGTGCGGAAGGTAGATATTTCTTCAAGTATCAGGATGATCCCTGGGTCTACCGTGTTTACAACGCTGTTTATGATAAGGTTATGTCTGATCCTGAAGAATTAAAGGCTGAAGCGAAAGACACTGAGGCTGGCGCATAACATCTCTATGAACACTCGATAAAGTCGAGATTTCAATACTGTCATGGTGAGTGACACAACCCGGGAAGGACGCATTATACTTGATGCCATTCCCGGGTTTTCTTTTGTTGGGAGGCGTTGAAGCACGTATTTCTGAATGTTTGTCGTCACGAGAAACGAAGTGACAAAGTGATCTTGAAGAACGTGTCTACCAGACTAGAATGCTTTGCTACGCTCGCTATGACAAATCCATGCAACACTGAACTGCGGTGCTCCAAATTCTTCAACCGCAGCGCGGTTGAATTTAGGTAGCCCCCAGTGAAACGAAGAGGAACTGGGGGGAAATGCTATCCACTCCATCCAAGTCAGCCCTGTAGGGGCGAAACCGGCACTACTTTCCAACATCAATAATATCTCATCCCCTTTCTGGATCCCGGCTCAACTCATCACCGGGATGACGCACAGAAAATACCTTCCTGGATGGCAGCTAACAGCCTGCTGGCATGACGCAGGCATGCCACATCGGAGTGTGGCGCTCCAATGGGTGGCCCGGGGAGGAGAGATAAATAGATAATCAGTCTGGTGTCATGGAAACACTTTAGACCTCATCCATGCATTTTTTACTTCACTCATTACCGGTATGACGCATGGAGTCTATCTTACTGGATGGCAGCTAACAGCCTGCTGGCATGACGCAGGCATGCCACATCGGAGTGTGGCGCTCCAATGGGTGGCCCGGGGAGGAGAGATAAATAGATAATCAGTCTGGTGTCATGGAAACACTTTAGACCTCATCCATGCTTTTTTCACTTTACTCATCCCCGGGTTTCTGGTCAGATTTTATCTTGCGAGTCGGACAGAGTTGCTAATGTCAGAATGCATAATGTACATTCTTTAACGTAGTTATTTTCACGCTTCGACAACCAAAGCAAAAGCAGTTTGAACATTGATAATGGAAGTCAGTTCTCGGGGAGGGATTGTGAATTACTGGAAACAGGTTTTGTCAGCAGCCTTACTTTCAACCATTCTGCTTCTTTTTTCTGCAACCACACCCGCACTCTCCCAGGACAATTTCAATATCAGTAAAGTGAGCAGTCTGTACGATTTCTGGATGGGTGCATTTGCTGTTGTCGTAGATGGCGATGATGCCTGGATAGCTACAGGTGGTTCCGGGTTACGACTACTTGACGTCTCAGACCGTGAAAATCCAGTTGAAGTGTTGACATTGGCAGAGGCACGTGGCGAGACCATGGTACGCCAGGGGAATTACCTTTATTGTGGAAAACATATTGTTGATATATCTGATCGCAATGCACCTCAGTTGGTAGGCAGTGTGCCCATAACCAATATCATAGTTGAAAATGAAATTGCAGGAAATTTTCTTTATTTACTGACTAAGAGCCTATCTCTAAATTACTTTTCGCCAGCATATGAGTGCGAATGCGAAGTGCAGCAGTCCCAAATGTGAATCGAGTGTTTTTTCAAATCGTGTCAGTATCTTGCGAAAGCGGTTTATCCAGGAATGGCATGCTTCCACAACCCATCTTCTCGCTTCGTAGCCGGGTATTTGTTCGATGTCTTTTTTCTCCTCGCCACGCCCACGTACATGCGGGATATAACCATGCGCAAGGATGATTTGTTCTGGTCCCTTTCCCGTGTAGGCGGCATCCGCGCATAAATTGTATTCACCACCATCCGGCGGGTGGATGATGATTGAACTCAGGGTTGAACCAAGTCCTTTGACATCATGAACATTAGCACCGCTGACAAATAGACCTAAAGGAACACCAGCAGCATCAACCAGTAAATGTCGTTTGGTTCCTTTTTTTTCCCCGATCCGTGGGATTCGGACCTGTTGCTTCGCCACCAAGCGGGGCTTTTGTCATCGCACCATCAATGCTTTGCCACTGGAAGTTAATGCCTTTCTTTTCGGCATATTCATGCAGTCCCGCTTCCCAGGCACGTGTAAAGAAACCAGCACGCGCCCAATGTTGAAAGTAACGATGAATTGTGGAGGAACCACCGAAT
>JAIOHU010000074.1 GCA_019912845.1 bacterium | reverse complement strand
TTCCTGCTCGAGGGGATAGGTGAGGATGATATTCTCGAATCGATCAAAGGTGATATTGACGATTTTGAATCAGAACTGATTCTCTCCGATATGCAAACTGTGGAAAACAGGCTGGAAAGATTAGCTGGGAACAAAAAACGTGGAACTAAAACGGATCCGGTTGAATTAAAACTTCTGGAGAAACTTCAACAGACTCTCGAAAATGAGAGTGCGCTGCGTAATCTCCAGATTGATTCGCAGGAAACCAAAATGATCCGTTCATTTGGACTTTTATCCCAGAAGCCATTAATGGTGATACTAAATCGTAGTGAAGATCAGGATGCGGAACTTTTTAACAATGCTGCACTCACAGTTTTGGAAAACGCTAATCGTAAGCTGGTCGTTGTAGATGCTCGACTCGATGCTGAAATCGCTACACTCGAGGAGGAAGATCGAGTCATGTTTCTCGAGGAAATGGGCATTGATCGCCCTGCTGCTGATATCGTTATGCAAACCGGATATGCCCTGCTTGGCTTGATCAGTTTTTTCACAGTCGGCGATGATGAGGTACGTGCCTGGTCAATTCCTTCAGGGACTCCAGCTGTGGAAGCTGCTGGTACAATTCACTCCGATCTGCAAAGAGGATTTATTCGCGCTGAAGTCGTTTCCTCTGAGGATTTATTGAGAGAGGGATCGTTGAGTGGGTGTCGTGACAAAGGATTGCTTCGTCTTGAAGGGAAAACCTATGTGGTTCAGGACGGGGATGTCATGCATGTAAGATTTGCGGTTTAATAAACATCCACCAATAATAAACCTGAGGATTTCCAAGTCTATCAATTGGAATCCTCAGGTTCTAATACTTATACCCGACGTACAGCGTCGTTGGATCTATTCTGAACAACTTCGTCTGTAAATCAACCTTTAGCGGTTGCGAAACGTTCCGCGACATTCTCCCAGTTCACCAAGTGATCCATGAAAGTGGTCGTCCATTCGGGACGTTTGTTTTGATACTTCAAATAATAAGCGTGTTCCCAAACATCGCAGACCATGATTGGTACTATCCCCTGAACGGTTAAATCCTGGTGAATTTCAGCTTGAACGACCAGTAAACAACCCAGTTCAGCATTCCATCCGAGAATCCCCCAACCACTTCCTTCGACAGTGTTTGTTGCGCTGATGAACTGTTTCTTGAATCCTTCAAAGCTACCGAAATCCTTCTTGATCTGATTTAGTAGCTCACCTGTTGGTTCTCCCCCACCATTGTTTTTCATGTTTGTCCAGAAGATGGTATGGAGGACATGACCGCTGCCGTGGAAAGCCAGTTCTTTTGATAACGCTTTTACGGCTGCAAAATCACCTGCAGCTCTCGCTGCAGCTAGTTTTTCCATTGCAGCGTTCAGTCCGGCGACATAGCCTGCGTGATGTTTGTCATGGTGAAGTGTAACTGTTTCCTTGTCATAGTAGGGTTCAAGTGCGTCATACGCGTAAGGAAGTTCGGGAAGTTGGTAAGCCATTTTTCTCTCCTGTAAGTTATAGAATGGTTTGTAGAGGAATCCAAGATTGAACAGCCTCTTCCATTGATTGATATACTGTAAAGAGAAATACGATGTAGATGCTTGAAAATCAAATAGTTAGGATTTCCTAACAAGGAGTAGGTTATGGATGGAGGTTGAGGTTGATAATTTTAGATTTATTCCACTTTTATCCGCACACTGTGAAGTACTCGGCTTGTGTTATGTATTAGAGCTCCTTTTTATTCGATCATGGAATTTCATACATTTAACTGCTTGGATTCTTAAAATGACTTTAATGATACAGGATATTAATCATGACGATTTATGTTGAGATACTGCCGAAAGAGGGGATATTGGACCCAAAGGGCAGAACAGTGAAAAACGCGCTTCACCAATTGGATTTTCCCATGGTGAGCAATGTTTTGGTCGGAAAACTGATTCAGCTTGAGATTGAGAGCGAAAATGTCGACGAAGCGGTACGTCTCGCCGAACAGATGGCTGACAAACTGCTGCACAACTCAAATGTCGAACAGTACCGTGTCGTTCCGGTGGAAGGAGTTAGCAAGTGAGATGGGGTGTGGTAGTCTTTCCCGGATCAAATTGTGATTATGATGCCTTCGATACACTGGGACGAATTTTCGAGCAGGAAGTCCGTTATATCTGGCACAAAGATCGTGATCTCAAGAATATTGACGGTATCATTCTGCCAGGCGGGTTTTCGTACGGCGATTACTTGAGAAGTGGTGCCATTGCACGTTTCAGTCCGGTGATCGAGGAGGTGATCCGTTTTGCGAACAAGGGGGGAATCGTTATTGGTATTTGTAACGGTTTTCAGGTATTGACTGAGGCAGGATTGTTGCCGGGCACCCTGCGTGAAAATGTGAATCTCCGTTTTATCTGCGAGGATTTATATTTGCGGGTTGAAAACAACTCTACCCGATTTACACATCTTTGTGATGAGGGTCAGGTGTTGAAAATTCCAGTTGCTCACAATGAGGGGAATTATTTTGCTCCACCGAATGTTCTGAAGGAGTTGGAAGACCATAACAGGGTAGTATTTCGCTATAGCGACAGGCAAGGGAAAGTGGATGAAATCTCTAATCCCAATGGTTCATTAAATAATATCGCTGGGATTTGCAATAAAGCAGGCAATGTTCTTGGAATGATGCCGCATCCAGAACGTCGCTGTGATCCTGTTATTGGTGGGATAGATGGTCAGGTGATTTTCAAGTCAGTGATAACTGCGGCTATGGAAATGGCAAAGTAACTTTGTTGCGGAAAGTTCAGAGATACAGGCATACGTGAAAAAAGAAAAGAAGCAAAAAAAACCTTCCGAACCCAAAGAGTTCCTGGAACATCTTGACCAGCTACGTAAGACTGTCATGTATGCAGCAGGCGGGCTTGTGGTGGGTATGATGGCGATGTATTACTTTGCACCGCTGATTCAAGACTTCCTCACCAAACCGATATTATCACAAGAGGGGGTAAAATTATCGTTATTGACCCCCACTGAAGGTTTTGTCGTTCGTCTGAAGATCAGCTTTGTTGCAGGATTGTTCTTTACTGCCTGGTGGATATTTCTACAAATCTGGTTATTTGTGATGGAAGGGTTGTATTCACGTGAACGTAAGATGTTGATTCCAGTAGTATTTTTTTCCAGTTTTAATTTTTTGGTTGGAGCAGGATTTGGGTGGCTGGTTTTACCGTGGGCAACTGACTTTTTCATGAGTTTTTCCACAAATACTGTGGAAAATATGTGGTCTCTTGAAAAATATCTTGATTTCGTGTTACGGATGTTTGTGGCATTTGGAGTGGTGTTTGAATTACCCCTCGTGATCTATTTCCTGGCACGATTTGGTATTGTAACTCCAGAGTTTTTGAGAAAATATAGACGTCATGCTTACATCTCTGTTTTAATTGCGGCGTCAATCATAACACCACCTGATGTCTTCACACAGGTCGTTCTGGGCTTGCCAATGGTAGTACTGTATGAAATCAGCATCTGGCTGGCGGTTTATGCGGAGAAAAAGTCAAAGAAACTGTTGGCAGAGATGGAATCTGCGTGAGAGTTGAATTTGTAAACTATAACGTTTCTCTAAATTTTGTCCGATCGCGTCATGCCAGCGTGGTGTTAGCTGGCATCCAGGAAGGTATTATCATAATTGATTTCAGGACTGATTGGATGCAGGTAATCAGAACAAAACGAACATATAGTCGTTTAGTTTGAGACAATAATTCCAAGAATCAGTATATATGGCAATAGAATTGAGTCAAAATGTTCGGATCAAGTGAAATACTGCTTATTCTGGTATTTGTGCTTCTCTTTTTCGGGGGGAAAGAACTCCCGCGTCTTGCACGAACATTGGGCAAGTGGTTTTCTGTTATAAATAAAAGCTCCACAGAGATCAGGCGTGAGATCATGCGTATCTCCATCGAAGAAGAATTGAAGGAGAAAGGGAAAAGTCTGCTCGATCCGGATGTTGTTTCACGTAAACCAACCAGCATCACTGAAGAACCGCCCGGTAAAGAGAATACAGACGATGGTTTGGCGGATCAGCTCGAACAATCAGAAGAATTTAAGAAGAATCGTGAATCGACTTCAGCACACCTCGAGGAGATCAAGCAACGCGCACTGAAGAAAAAAGAGGAGTATGAAGAGCAGGGTAATATCACTCACTCGAAAAAACCATCAAAACTGGATGACCCACCAACTTCAAACAGTCAACGCAACCAGCCTGATGGAACTGTTTCTCGTGGCTCCACTAAGCGGTCTGAGCAAAACTCCGAAGATAGTATTTCCTGAAATATCTTGAAAGTCTGGAGAATTCTCACCTCGTTTCCCCAGTTAGGTATATCTAACAAAAATTTGATTGCAGGCGAGTGAACAGGGTATATTTATCTCAAATTATTAGAACATCCTGAATGCTCTTCTGAAGAAGCATTAGAGAAGGATAACCCTGGAATACATTTGTAATTCTAAATCGAATAACAGGTAACTCATGATTGAAATACATGATCACCCATCAGCGACAAAAGCAAACCGTCCCGAATATGAGCGTAAACCACGATGGATGAAAGTAAAGCATGTCCGTAACAGTAAGTCTACTGAGGTAGACCGTCTGATGCGTGATTTGAATTTGAACACGGTCTGCCGTTCTGCGGATTGCCCGAATAAGCAGGAATGTTGGGGCAGAGGGACAGCAACATTCATGATCCTGGGAAATGTCTGCACTCGGAGTTGTTCCTTCTGTGATATCGCCACCGGTCGTCCTGAAGAGATTGACCCAGAAGAACCGAGACGAGTCGCAGAAGCAGCCGCAGCTCTCGACCTTGAGTACGTTGTGGTGACATCAGTGAACCGTGATGAACGTGCGGATGGCGGTGCTTATCATTTTGCCAAGACGATCAGTGAGATTCGTAAAGCACGACCTGGCACCCGTGTCGAATTATTGACACCAGACTTCAAAGGCTCGTTAACCGCCTTGAAGATCGTTGCCGATGCCGCCCCAGACGTGTTCAATCATAATATCGAGACTGTCCCACGGTTATTTCATTCAATCCAACCGCAAGGAAAATATGAACGCTCCCTGGAAATTCTCTACGCAGCAAGCCAGATGGGGATGGTAACCAAGAGTGGAATCATACTCGGTATGGGAGAAGAGGAGTATGAAATCGAGGAAGTGTTGAATGATTTACGTGAGTCAGATGTGGATATCCTGACCATGGGGCAATATGTACGTCCAGCATCATCGAAAATGAAAGTAGATCGCTGGGTAACCCCCGATGAATTCGCAATGTGGAAAGTAAAAGCCCTGTCGATGGGATTTGAACGTGCGGAATGTGGTCCATTGGTACGCAGCTCCTACCATGCTGATTCTATTGTCCCCGATATCGCACGTATCCAGCAACGAAAACGGCGCGAATATAGCATCTAGCAGATTGATATGGCAATTGGCCCTGGATTTATCCAGGGTCTAATATGCCCGTTGCGGGAGTTATCAGACATTGGACTAGTCCAATACCAGCATTTAATGAATGTGAAACAGACCACTTAAGACAATGATGAATAAATGATGAACAAAGACGAACAACTAGTACGGTTTCTAAAGACCAGCATGGGTCAGGCGATTGGCGAAGAAGTGGCTACGGAGGTGGTGAAGAGTGCCATTTTCATGAAAAAAGCCAAAGATACCATCCTTTTCATGGAGCATGATGAAGGCAAAGGCTTTTATATTTTGCTGGAAGGGGTGGTGAAGCTGGCTCGTTATTCTGAAGATGGACGTGAGAGCATTCTGCATATCCCGGAAGGCCCTGATGTCTTTGCCCAAGCCTCTCCATTTTTGGGGAAATATCCAGCAACTGCAATCGCACTGTCAGAATGCCAACTGTTATTTCTTGAGAAAGCAGAAGTGTTGCGTCTGATGGAACGTCATGGACGGTTCGCGATCCCACTTTTCAATACCATGGCGGTTTGGTTACAGAGTCTGGTGATGAAGATCGAACAGTTGACTCTGGATGATGCCAGTGCTCGACTCGCGCGATTTCTCCTCGCGCAAATAAACACACAGGATATGTTGAAAAACAGCTCCAGCCTTACACTCCCCATGAAAAAAGGTGACCTCGCCACCATGCTCAATATAAAACAAGCGACGCTCTCGCGAACGCTGCGAAGGTTGCAAGACGAAAAAATCCTTGAGATTCAGGGCAAAGCTGTGGAAATACGAGATATAAAGGGGCTGGAGCGAATGTTGTTGCCGCCGCTTGATTGAGAGATACCGTAGATTTCTGGAGTGCTTATTTCCAGATGCGATTTCTACCAAAAAAATATCCCGAAGAAATCTTCGGGACAATCATAGATCAATCTAATATATACGTTTCACATTGATACATCTTACTTCTTCAATTGCCGACCCGCAGGGTTATTTTCCAGTGGTGAGCTGTATGGATTCGGCAATCCGAAAGGAATAACCATCCGTGAGCGTGATTCACGAGGTGCCTTATCAATTTCAGGATCAATTACCACCATGGGTTCTCTGTCCCATTCCAGACGACGTGCATAGGGATCAAAAATCGGATCGTCTTCATTATAATCCTCAATGCCGACTAGCTGTACCTGGGCATAAGGACTTGGGGTTGCCAGGTAATTCTCCCACGCACTTTCAGCTTTTTCACGTGCTGAAACCAAGCCTGATGACAATGCAGTTAAAAATAGTGCCAGGGTCAAGTAACGTGCTGTTCTCATTTTATCCTCCGAATAGTTTTGGTTCATTATAAATATGATTTTTTCAACTTCATTTCTGTATACTGCAATGCGTATGCCAAAACCAAACTAGAGGAAAATACCTTCCTATCATCATTATAAACAATATATTATAGAACTCGCACCACATGTTAGAATTCCAGATTTCACATATTGATACTCAAATGAATCCGTCACAATTAGAAAAACGTAGCGGTATGCTACGTTTTTCTATGAGAAACAATCAAATTGTTAGTGCGAATTAAAATATCAGGGATGAATCAGCCAGACGACCTTGTTGAGTCAGCGTGTACCAGCCTTAATAGAGCTGCCATTGCGGGTGTAAGTGGGATATTTCGCCTCGCCATTACTGTACGAGCGGTGTGGATAAATCGGTCAAATTCATAAATTTTCATTCCCGCAGCACTGCCCCATGAAAAGGGTTCAATGTGTTTGGGTGGGAAATCTGATCCAAATATATTGCTACCAACCCCAATAACAGTGCCAGTATTCAGCATGGTATTGATACCAGTTTTAACATGGTCACCGAGTATGCCACCGAAAAATTGTTCGCCGGTATCGATGTTCTCACCATCCAGTACGATAGATATGCTTGAATAGTTATTTTTCAGATCGCTGTTATTTGTGTCTGCACCGAGGTTTACCCATTCACCAACCAGTGCATGCCCGAGAAATCCTTCATGCTGTTTGTTGCTATAGCCCTGTATAATTGATTCTTCAACCTCACCACCCAATTTACAGACGGGACCAACACTCAGAGGTCCGAATAATTTCGCCCCAGGTTTGATTACCGAATCCTTACCAATGTACACCGGACCAATTATCACGGCATTTGGCATAATCCTGACATTTTCATCGATTACGATGGATCCAGCACTGGCATCCAGCACAACTCCAGGTGAGATATTGGCACCAGCGGAGATCACGATATTATCTTCTTCCACTAAGGTTGTACGATAATGCACCTCACCTGCAATCTCGCCCAAACCCTGTTTGGTGAAGCTATCAGCTATCGCTTCTTCCTGCAGTTTAAGCAGCTCCCAGGGCCAGTAGAAGAGGGACTCACCGTAATCATTTACCTGCACTGCCGGGGTATTCTTTTCAAGACTCCAGATGGCGAGAAGTTTTCTAACGCTGAAATTATCTGGATCATCCACAGGCTGCGAAAGCCATTTCGCGGCAATACTCACTGGAAGCCGTGCGGCGACAACATCAGGTCCATCAGTCCATACCGCCCAGGGATGACGTTTTTTTATCCCTTCAACAGGTGGTGCTTTCCAGGAACGAGCGTTAACGAGAAAAATCTCACCACGTGTAGGTAGCTTCAGGGCATCATTCCCATGTTCATCACGTACAATTCTTTGCAAGGTCTCACGTGGATAGAACCCTGCGGGTATTTTATCCATCTGCCTGCTGATTCTTTCATGGATTTTCTCACCAGCGAGACGTATATCCCATACAGGTCGTAGAGTGGTCATAGGACCAAATCGTCTCCAACCCGGGTCTTCAAAAAGGTAATAAGGTACGGTTTCCATCGAACTCACTTTTAACCTTTAATTTTATAGATACCAAAGGGTATTCAGTTTATATAACAGGTTGTCCCAGAACGCCGTTTCCGATCGCGTCATTCCGGTGAGGTGTTGAGCCGGAATCCAGGAAGGTATTGATATTATAAAAGTTAGAAATACTAGAATAGGGGTGATTTCCTTGAATAAATTGTATTTTTCGTTCTCAGACAACCTGATAATGAATTCTGACTGCTTTATCAGTTCATTCTGAAGCTCTTAGATCACTCTTCAAAATATTGTATGGATAATTTTGACAAGAAGGTACTATGAACATGCTCAGGTGCCAAAAGGGGGAGTCACAGAGAAATAAAGACAATTCCGAATACCTATTTTTCGGCAATCGTTTCGACTCCCTGTAAGGGCAGCTCCTCGTACCTTCGCCTTTTCTCGTGAAATACTCCAGCAACTCCTGCCAGGATTAGAACAGTACCAATAATCGTATATATTGTAATCGCCTCACCAAGAATTATCCAACCCAGGAAAATAGCAATTACTGGGTTTACATATCCATAGGTCATGACCAGTGGGATAGGCAGGAGCTTCAATGCAGCCATATAGGAAGTGAAAGCCAGCAATGATCCTGCAACAACCAGATAAATCCATGCACCCCATACTTGAGGCGATGGGTCAGGAACAGGCTCCTTGAACAAGAGAACCAGAACAAAAAATCCGACACAACCCGCTGCTTGCTGCATTCCTGAAATCATCAGAGAGCCTTGGCGGAGTTTGCTCTTTACCAACAGGATTGAACCGATTCCCCAACTGAGCGGAGCACAGATCAACGCAATAATTGCCCAGAATTTACTCTGCCCCCCACCCTGTATTTCAGGGTAGCATAAGACAACCAATCCAGCAAAGCCAATCAGTAGCGATCCAATCAACTTTAACGTGGGAGGACGTCTGTCCCAGATTGATTCGATAATTGCTGTCCAAATAGGCAACATCCCGACCAGCAATGCGGCAAACCCTGAGTCCGCATTTTGTTCGCCCCAGTTGACAAGACCATTTCCACCAACCCAGGTTAGCAACCCGGATATAGTAAGCACCAACAGCTCTTTCCTGGTTGGTTTGATCCAACGCTTGGAAAGCCATACCCAGAGCAGCAATATTGCTGCTGCCATAAGCGTACGGGTCCCACCCAACATAAACGGTTTAAACCCATCACCTGGCATAACTGCAATACGGATAGCTAGATAAGTACTACCCCATACGAGATAAACCACCCCAAGATGGAATAATCCAGCAAGTGGATATCCACTATCTGGGGATTTTGTGGAAACGGGTTTCATTTCTCTCCTGGTGTGTTCCGGAATCATTCATCTGGAACACACCGGCATCAAATTCTGTTCAGTCAATTAAAAGACTAACCGTTTGGACTTTCCGGAGCAACCTGTGGAAGGATGATAAAATCAGAGTGGTGGTTTTTTACCTGTTATTTGCTTGAATGCTTCCCGGAATTTCACTAATGTCTCTTCCTCATCGGGAACAAGTGCTGCACGAGTTGATGGAAGCTTTGTTCTCTTGGCAAGCTCCATTTTTCCGCTCAACCCCTTCTCATCTGAGATTAGTTTATAAAATTCCATCAATTTTTCACCCATTGTCCGTGCCTCCAATAAACGGTCTCAGTGCTTCAAGATAGGGAGCAGCGTCAGGCCCCCATTCACTGGGTGGACGTATATCCCATTTGCACTCATCATCGCCTCTACCTACACAGCTCGGCTCAATTGCAATTACCGGCCTTCCAAAAAATGCAGTACACCATCCACTCGCGTATCCCATAAGTGACCAGCAGACTGGTTCACGAGAGTGGCGATTATAGGTTAAATGTTGCTCTGCTTCGTACGAATTTGTCCACACACCAGTAAATTTGAAATGACCGGTATCTCGATCATATTCTAAGTGGGAAGGCTTGGCATGCACAATACCCTCCCAGGTGTGAATCACCGGACCGGAGGCGAGAAGCTCAGCTTCCGATTCAAACTCATAACTTACTTTCATCTGCATGAAATCAGAATAACCGTTTTGATATCCGAAACGTAAGAAAAAGCTCCGAGCCTGCGCCCAGCCAAGCTGGTCAATCAGATTTTGACGCAAGAGACCGATGGAATTAGCGTCAAAAATGACCAGACGATTATTTTTAAATGATGCAAGTCCCTTGTCAAAATTAAATCTTATTTCTTCAGCGAGATTAAAATCATCAGCTTTCATATCATTCTCCTGCGAATTGGCTAACAACACAGATTTATGAGTATTGCTAATCAAAAGTGATCAATCGTTGCTATTCACTCAGGCTTCTGTTTCCTGCGGTCAAATATAAACTGAGTTGAAATTTTAGACAAGGTTTAAACAAAAGAAATTTGTAATACTTTCAACCTCAAAGATTTGTTGTTATCGTAGAAAAGCAAAACATATTTTCAAGATTTTCATGTATAACACTGGTAATAAAATGAAATACCCTGTATTCAAATATCGCTGGCGTTGGATGCTGAAAAACTCTCCGGAGGAGTTATGGAAATATATTTCCAACACTGAACTCTTCAATCACGACACGGGACTTCCCCCGGTGAATGATCTAACCGCTGATGGCGGGGAGCTGGTGAATGCACGGCATCGACTCAAATTCTACCGTCTCGGCATACCGGTAGAATGGGTTGAAGAGCCATTTCAGTGGGTACGTCCGGAGCGATTTGGGGTATTACGTGAATACTCAAAAGGTCCGGTTGCATTCATGCGGGTTATAGTGAACCTCAATAAGATTGAAGATGGTGACCATAAAACATTGCTGACCTATGATGTTGATATTACACCCAGAAACCCCCTCGGTTTGCTCGCTATACCCATTCAAGTTGGTTTGATCAGCAGAATTCAATTTGGCAAAATTTTCAATCGCTATGATTCTCACATTGGAATATCCGAGCGGAGCATTGTTTTTGAAGAAAAGAATCACCTGAACTCCGGCAATATTGATCGAATTCATAAGCGTGCTGCTGCATTGCCTAAAGATGAAACCTCAAATCATCTCAAAGAAAAATTACTGAACCTGCTATCTTTCGGTACGGAACCCTACTTATCACAACTAAAACCGAGAACGCTTTCAGTGATGTGGAACGTTCCCTACCCGGAGGTTCTCACATTCCTTCTCCAGGCAACTCGTGCAGGAATTCTTCAAATGCAATGGGAGATCCTTTGTCCACTCTGTCGGGGAGCCAAAGAAAGTTATGAGCACCTTGATGAACTCGATTCAAGCGTTCATTGCGAAACTTGCAACATTGACTTCAACGCTAATTTTGAACAGTCGGTCTCTCTTACATTCCGTCCTGTAGCCGCCATAAGGCAGGTTCGCGGTGAGAGGTTTTGTGTCGCTGGACCGCAGGTGACACCTCACATTATCATGCAACAGCTCTTACCACCAGAGGGTATGAAAACCCTGAGTATTCAATTGGAAGAAGGTGCTTATCGTTTTCGTGCCTTGGATTCTCCCGGCAATCAGTTGGTTCGAGTAGTTGCAGGCGGAGATGATAAATACAAAATTATAGTAAGTGAAGCTGGTTGGGATGATAATGATATACAACTATCGCATGATGTTTCAATTACTCTCCAAAATGATAGCAGTCATGAAAAATTAGTCATTCTCGAAAGAACTGCCTGGAGTGATGAAGCCACAACCGCAGCCGAAGTCACAGCGATGCAGAGTTTTCGTGACCTCTTCAGCAGTGAAGCATTACGTCCCGGTCAGGAAATTTCAGTCGGCAGCCTGGCGATTGTTTTCACTGATTTGAAAGCTTCAACAAATCTGTATCGACGTATTGGAGACGCTCCCGCATTCGGACTGGTGATGGATCATTTTGACACGCTGAAGGCTGAAATCGTCAAAGAGAATGGTTCGATTGTGAAGACTATCGGTGATGCTGTCATGGCAGCATTTCGTTCACCTGATGCTGCAGTCCGAGCTATGATAGGCGCACAGGAAGCCCTTAAGCTAAACACTAATAAAGGTCAAGACCCCCTTAAATTGAAAGTCGGAATACACTGGGGTCCATGTATCGCGGTAAATCTGAATGAACGTCTGGATTATTTTGGAACTACAGTCAATATGGCAGCACGTCTCGAAGGGTTTTCTTCGGGCGAGGATATTATCCTGTCTGAGGCTGTATTTGAAGACCCGGCAATAGTCAAGATGATCGCGGAAAAGAGTGCCAAGCTGGATTGCGATAAAATAGATACCACGCTGAAGGGATTTGAAGGTGAGAAATTTAATGTCTTTCGAATCACTCCCGTCAATCAAGAGGGCTGAAACAAGTTTGGCTTTGGACTTGTCCAAAGTTTAATAAATCCGGTTGTAGTTCTATTAAACCCTGGATAAATCCATGACCAATTGGTCAATCCAAGTAAGATATCCAAACGACCGGGCTTTGGGCTCTTGGCTTCAGGCTCTGGAAAAACCTTGAAGAACGTATGAACTGTATTTTCATCGGTGCTTACGCACTGAAACGTGTCTATTCCCCCACATTCGGGGATGATGAGTCTGGCTTTGGACTTGTCCAAAGTTTAATAAATCCGGTTGTAGTTCTATTAAACCCTGGATAAATCCAGGGCCAATTTGTCAATCCAAGTAAGATATCCGAACGACTGGGCTTTGGGCTCTTGGCTTCAGCCTTTGAAAAAACCTTGAAGAACTTATGAACTGTATTTTCATCGGTGCTTACGCACTGAAACGTGTCTATTCCCCCACATTCGGGGATGATGAGTCTGGCTTTGGACTTGTCCAAAGTTTAATAAATCCGGTTGTGGTTCTATTAAACCCTGGATAAATCCAGGGCCAATTGGTTAATCCGAGTCAATCAATTAGTAGTAGCTTTTTCGCCTTTCAACTAAAAACTCCTGACTCCAAACTCCTAACTGCTTTTCAGGGTAAATACACCAGCTTGGTCGTGGTGAGATGTTGCCCCTCTTTTGTCCAGCGCACCAGATATACACCACTTGCCAGTTCTTCAGGTGGTGTCCAGGTTTGTTCGAAGAGACCGGAATGGTGGGTGGTTAAGGTATTATGCGCGACTTCACGACCGGTGAGTGAATAAATTGTCCACTCGTAGTTTCCTGGATACGCCAGATCTACGCGTAAGGTTACTGTTCCGTTGAATGGGTTGGGGAATGCAGAACGCAGTCGAAATCCCTTTGGTGCCGTTGGTTGGGAATCATCGCCAACTGATGTTTCCCGTCCAGCTACTGTGCCGTCAGGGTATATTTTATATAGATAGGTGTTCAGTATCTGATTGTCTCTATTGTTAAAGTTTACGGCTATAACACAACTATCATCCATTAACCGTATTCCACATCGAACTGAACTAAATCTATAAAATTCATGACTATCAAGTGTTCTGTAGTCAATTGTCGTACCATCCTCATCCCACTGATTGACTGGTATTGAACCAAATTGGAAAGCCACAATTTCTGCAGTTGGCATGTTATTTTCCCAGCGGGAATCACCATAAACGACCGTGAAGGATGTTTGATCCAATGTTGGGATAAGAAGGGGTCTTTTTTGATCAGGGGAATTATTTATTGAATCGATCTGTTGAACTGCACTATCGTAAAATGCGGTTCCATCGCCTCGAAGTCGATATGCTTCCCATTTGTAAATATGTGCTCGACGGTAGGCAATTGATAATATATCTCCTTCTGATGACAAAACTGCAGTACTGGAGTAAGTACCTGCGAAATTCTCTACCCTCCCCTCTAACCCCCAGGGTAGGATTCCACCAGGTTCAATGCGTTGAAAAAGACCACGTTCCTGATTACAAAGATAAAAAGCATTCTCCTGATCAAATGAAGATAAATGATAGTTGTCACCAGGAGCTTTTGGTCCATGATAAACTAAAATCGGGTCTTCAGGTTCTATTTCACCCTCCCCATTGATATGATGTGCAAAATACTGGTAGTCTTGTAAGTCAAGGCGAATTGTTTCAAATACGAAGCACCCACCCTCACCATCAGGACTTATTCTTGGGTCAGGATCACCTTCATATTCACCTAATATGTGCGGTTGATCCAGTTTTTGCGTTCCGTCCCCATTAATCCCTGCAACATACATCACGTTGCCTGCAGCAGGATTCTCAAAATATACCCACAATCCACCATCACCATCAGAGGCAACAAATGGCCAGGCATAACCGCCTGAAACCCACTGAACATATCGCTCTTCTGATACCGGAGCACCAGTAGTACCGAACATATATTCACCCGCATGGTTTATGACTTGAGCGTAAACACTCAAGCCATACTGTTCTGTCAGGTTGGCAGCAAAGCAGACCATGATATTTCCATCCGGACGAAGTATCGCACCAAATAAGTCTGTCATTTCATAGCGTAGAACTGAATCAGGGACAACAGGAATTCCATTCCCTTCAAATTGAGCATAACCTGCAGAATCGAAATGTTGAACCATAGTTCTGGGATGAATATCACCAACCGGATCTTCATAAACAGCCCAGAATCCACCATCATCAGTTGCAAAGAGTTGAATTCTCCCTGCAATACGATAGTGGTTGAGCTGAATACCACCTTCAACCCATTGGGCGTGCGAAGAAATCGGGAGTGCAAGAAATATGAGCGTGCTGAGGAGAAGGAGCACGATCGGAATTGAAGTAGAGAGTTTCACAATCAAAAGTGGGAGGTGACGCACTTCGTCATCCCCGCGAAGGCGGGGAACCAGACAAGAATAATGTTTTGAAGGGATTTGGATTTGCAGTGAGTTTTGCTGAGTACTGACATGACTATTGATTTCTCCATAGAAAAAACTTTCTAAACTCATCACGAACCTCTTTCAATTCAACCCTCCATTGACATAAGATACATCCAACAGTGTAATATGTTCAACTAGGTTAGACTGAATTCGGATGATATTTATGATTTTCACATGATAACTTCATGATAAAACTCTGAAACCGGATGTGAGCTGTGTGCATACAGAAAAACAGGAACTTACCATTGCTAGAACTGTATTACACCCTGAGGACTAAACTTCAAAACAACGGTGAATCAGTTAATGTGAAGGATCGCATACTGATTTTCAACAGCGTACTTAATGGGCTTCAACTTTAGAATTAGGGGAAATTTTATGTCCAATTGGACTGCTTCCGATATACCAGACCAGAATGGTAGAATTACCATTGTTACGGGTGCGAATAGTGGTATCGGTTTAGAAACCGCACGTGAACTGGCACGAAAAGGTGCAAAAACGATCCTTGCCGTGCGTGACAGGGACAAAGGTGATGTCGCTGCGGAAGATATTCACAGTGAAATTCCCAATTCCGATATTGAGGTCTGGATTCTCGATTTGTCAAGTCTTCAGTCTGTGAAAGATTTTGCGGAGAAATTCAAGAAAGAATATGATCATCTCGATCTGCTGATTAACAACGCCGGTGTAATGATGCCCCCCTATTCCAAGACCGCTGATGGCTACGAATTACAGTTCGGTACCAATCACCTGGGGCATTTTGCGTTGACTGCACACCTTTTTGATCTGTTGCAGAAGACGAAGGGATCACGTGTGGTCAATGTGAGCAGCATGGCTCATAACTGGGGGAAAGTAAATTTTGATGATCTGAATTCTGAAAAAAACTATAATCGTCAAGAAGCGTACGGTCAATCCAAACTTGCGAATCTCTATTTTACATTCGAGATGCAGAGGAGGTTGAAACGTGCTGGAAAATCATCTCCAATTGTGACAGCAGCACATCCGGGCTGGACTGCGACAAACCTGCAAAAGCACAATAAACTGTTTCAAATCCTTAACCCTTTTTTCAGCCAGAAACCGCCTATGGGTGCTTTGCCTACTCTGCGTGCGGCTATAGATAGTGAAGCCAGGGGGAGTGAGTATTATGGACCCAAAGGGTTCAAGGAGATCAAAGGCTATCCTGTTAAAGTCGACTCCAATAAACTTTCTAAAGACGAAACCATCGCAAAACAGCTCTGGGTAGTTTCAGAAAAAGTGACTGGAGTTGAATTCAAGATTGAGTGAGATGAATAATGATGAATTTCACGTAGCAGAATGAAATATTTTAGTAAATCAGCAAAATTGCGTATAGCGCGTATTTTTACATAAATAATATCAAAACCTTCCTGGATCCCGGTCAAACTCATCACAGGGATGACGCAGGGGTGCTGATGCCTTACTGGAGAGTGGTGCTCTATGGCTGGGTGGTGGATTCTTCTGCTCCCCGGGTTCCGCTTCTCTACACCACAGGGTTACACAAATTTCACCACGCTGTGGTGAGCTAATTTCCTTGATGCTAGCTCACACAATGCTGGTATGACGCGTTGAAATAACTTACTGGATCCCGGCCCAACTCATCACCGGGATGACGCAGGGGTGCTGATGCCACTCTATGGAGTGATACTCCAAGAATGGATTGCTTCGCTAGCAATGAAAAAAAATGCCACTCTGGAAAGTGGTGCTCTTGTCAAGATGGCACGATGCTCTGCATCGGGTCTAAACGACATATCCAGTGTCATAGGCTCTCAACAACATATACGGATGTTGTTGAGCTCAGAAGGTTTCAATCCCCTTACCACCCTTTTACCTGATCAGATTGCTATTCATAAAAATCTTACATATTGATCTACCAAATGCTTGGTTTTACAAATTCCACCCTCCAGGAAACAATTCCCTGCTTGCAGTTTGTTACATGATTCACTAACTTAATTTCCGTGTTACCAAACAGAACGTGTGGATTTCCGGTATTCGCTGGGAGTTACACACAATGCTGCATTTGTAATATTTCCGAATCCGGGGGGTAATTACCTCATTAATGTAATTGCCAGTGATGTGAAAACTCGAACAAAGGTGCAAGTGGGACATGAGCATTAGCTATCTTGCCAAGGAGATCGCGGAATCCCCAACCCTGAGCCTGAATGAAAAGGCACGGCTCATGCGTGTTAAGGGAGATCCTGTGATTCACCTGGGGGCGGGGGAACCAAAAAACCGTGCTCCAATCGCAGCGTTATTGTCCGCTGCCGCAAAACTGAAAGAGGGGGATATCAAGTATACCCCTACTGAAGGAACACCATCGCTGAGAAAAGCGATTATCCGTTATTACGAAGAATACTACAACCGTCCAGATGTCAAACCGGAAAACATTATCGTTTCCAATGGTGCCAAGCAGGCGTTATTCAATCTGCTCTTTTCCATCTTAAATCCACAGGATGAGGTGGTAATTCTTGCGCCATATTGGGTTAGCTACCCGGAAATGGTAAAGATGGTGAATGGTATGCCGGTAATTGTGAAGGCGGAGGATGGCAGTTTCCAGCCGACAATGGAGGAAATTGACCAGTATGTGACCGGTTCCACACGTGCCATCATCGTCAACAGTCCGAACAATCCCTCCGGCGAAATTTATTCGGAAGAATTTGTCGCCCAGTTGGTAGACTATTGCGAGAAGAAGGGGATTTATTATATTTCGGACGACATCTATCACCAGTTGGTGTTTGATGGCATCAAGGTGCCTTCCCCTTATGATTACACGAATAAAAGTCTGGAAGACACTCGAATAATATCAATTAACGGCGTCTCCAAGCTGTATGGCATGACCGGTTTCCGTATCGGCTGGTGTGTTGCACCGAAAAAGTTGACCAAGGTGATGATTAATGTGCAGGCGCAAACCACTTCAACCGCTTCCCTGGTATTACAGGCTGCTGCGGAGGGAGCGTTAACTGGAGTGCAGTCGGTAGTGCAGGGATTAAGTCAAATGTTGCAGAATAACCGTGACGTTATGATGCAGGAACTGCGTGCATTTAGTGGCGTAAAGATCACTCCACCCAAAGGCACATTTTACTGCCTGCCGGATTTTAGCGCATACAACAAAAATTCGGTTGAATTATGCCGTTTCCTGCTCGAAAAAGCGTGGGTAGTGACTGTCCCAGGCAAAGAATTCGGGATGGAAGGCTATTTGAGGCTGAGTATCTGCGGTTCGATTAAAGATATTAAACAGGGAGTTGAGCGAATCAAGTGGGCGATTGACCCCGATTCGCCGAATGAACTCTTCATTGGCGACAAAAAACTCGTGAGGGACTGGCTGTGAACAACCTTTTGAACATCAAGACTCCCGCAGAAGGTGAAGCGGGTGCTCTCGCCAGCGATTACCCAGTGAAGATGCATGGGTTGATGAACCTGCGCAATGTTTATTGGAATCTACCGCCAGAGGCACTCTATGAAGAGTTTGTCTTCCGTGGCGAGGGAAAAATTACACACAAAGGTGCGATGGTAGTCGAAACAGGTGGTCATACCAGCCGTGCCGCGAATGATAAATTCGTTGTCAAAGAACCAACCTCAGATGATCATATCTGGTGGGGTGAGTACAATCGCCCAGTGCCACGTGATAAATTTGATATGCTTCATCAACGTTTGAATGGTTATCTGCAGGGAAAAGATATTTTTGTGCAGGATGTTTATGCTGGAGCTGATCCTGAATATCGTGTTCCGGTACGTGTGATCACCGAGCATGCATGGCAGAGCCTTTTCGCACGTAATATGCTGATTCCGCCAGTATCACAAAAAGAATACAAAGAGTTTGTGCCAGAATTTGTCTTAATCGCTGCACCGAATTTCAAAGCAATCCAACAAATCGACAACACTAATTCCAATACAGTGATCGCACTGAATTTCGACCAGATGATGACCATCATTGGTAGTTCACAGTATGCCGGCGAGATTAAAAAATCTGTGTTTACATTAATGAATTACATTCTGCCACTGAAGGGTGTATTAAGCATGCACTGCTCGGCAAATGTCGGCAAGGATGGCAATTCGGCACTCTTCTTTGGATTATCAGGTACAGGAAAAACAACTCTATCGGCAGATCCTGCACGTAACCTGATCGGTGATGATGAGCATGGCTGGTCGGATGATGGCATTTTTAATTTCGAGAATGGTTGTTATGCAAAAGTTATCATGCTCTCCTCAACTGCTGAACCGGAAATCTACGCCGCAACTAGGAAGTTTGGCACCATCCTGGAAAATGTTGTCTATGACAAAGTATCTCGAAATATCGACCTCGATGATGAAACTCTGACCGAGAACACACGCGCTTCTTATCCACTCGATTTTATTGATAATGCGGTCCCTGACAAGAGAGCGGGTCACCCCAAGGATATCATATTTTTGACTTGTGATGCGACTGGTGTTCTGCCTCCAATCGCACGTCTGACTCCTGACCAGGCATTATATCACTTCATCAGTGGATATACATCAAAAATTGCGGGTACTGAAAAAGGCCTTGGTATTGAACCTGAGCTTACATTCTCTTCATGCTTTGGTGCGCCATTTATGGTTCACCCGCCCTCTTTTTATGCAGACCTGCTGAGAAAGAAAATCACGCGACACAATGTCCGTTGCTGGTTGTTGAACACCGGATGGGTCGGTGGAAAGTATGGCGTCGGTAAACGTATCTCCATCAAGTACACACGCGGACTACTAAACGATGCACTTGACGGGAACCTGGATGATGTGGAATACCGGAAGGATCCTGTGTTTGGATTTGAGGTACCTCTCAAGGCACCGGGGATTCCTGATAATGTACTCGATCCAGCTTCATCATGGCCATCTCGTGAGGAACACCGTGAAAAGTATATCGAGCTGGCGAAACGGTTCATCGAGAATTTCAAGAAATATAGCGTTGGAACTACGGAAGAAGTGCAAAATTCCGGCCCCAAACTTTAAGCTGGCAAGTCTTTAAGATTAAGGAAGCCCGAATTTATTAATTCGGGCTTTTATGATTTTCTACATTTTCAACCGAGGACGGTAAGATGCAAAAGAATGCTTTTCACCCTTATACATTACATCCATCCTACGTTTGGGCGGAATCAGTTCTCAATAACATCCCGGAAAAATATGGGAAGACACTTGAAGAATGGTTGGAAATCGCATCAAACTCTTGCATGGACGACCCGAAGGAACGCACAATATGGTTGAAGGATACTTATGGCTTGGGAAGCATGCAGGCGAGATTCCTGGTGGAAAAGACATCAGGTATTGGTGGTCCGGAAACTTATAAACCACATGAGTTGGTAAAAGTTCAATACTCCGGAAAAAAAGAACATCTCTTTCCCATTTGCAGGAAACTGGAAGAAGTTGCTTTCAATCTTGGTGAGGATATCAAGCTAAGCCCAATGAAAACCTATATTCCTATTTATCGAAAAAATGTCATCGCACTCATCAAGCCCTCCACACTTAAACGTGTTGATCTTGTGCTATCCCTTGATAAAAGCACCCAAGAAACCAGTAGGCTGATCGTGTATTCAGCAGCGAAGCCGGGTGATCGTGAAAGCCATCGAATCGAAATTATGTCAGTTGATGAAATTGATAAAGAAGTTGTCCACTGGCTCAGTGTTGCTTACGAGCGAGATATATAGAATTTTCACCATAAACATCCAGAGATTCAAGGATGTCTTAGTAATTCCGCATAATCCGAAAATGTTGTGCTTCCGATGACGCGATTTTGAGTGTGAGCTTCAGCTCTTATACCTGATGATTCTACAAACTTCCACGCGTTGAACAACCTCTCAGAAAATAGTAAAGTTCAGATTTATCCAGAAAATCGCGTATTTGTTGAAATTCTAACATCTATAATATCAATAACTTCCTGGATGCCAGCTAACAGCGCGCTGGCATGACGCGGATTGAATGAGTGTTCCTTGTCAGCAAAGAGAGTGTCCTAGATAGCAAATGAGTGTTCTTGGACAGCCTGTGAAGCGTGCACTCAAGAACTAATCGTCACCATTTAGTTGGTCAGTTCCGCAACATCCGAAGATGTTGCGAGTGAATTGTTGAATACAAACAACTTCGAAGCTACTCAGAGATCATCTAATCTCAGAGTATCAGGAGTTTAACCTTTTCCCGTACTGTTCTTCGTAGTAACCAGTATATTTTCCAGTCTTAATTCGATTCGTCCATTCAACATTGTCCTGGTACCAGTCAATTGTCATGGGCAAACCCTCCTCAAAGGTATAGGAAGGCTCCCAGCCCAATTCCTTCTCCAGCTTTGAGGCATCAATTGCATAACGACGGTCATGTCCGGGACGGTCGGTCACATACTTGATCAGCTCCTCTGATTTTCCCAGGCTTTTAAGAATCAGTTTGACAATATCAATGTTAAACCACTCATTATTTCCACCGATATTGTAAACCTCCCCTGCCTTCCCTTTTTCAAGAACTGTAGTCAGGGCAGAACAGTGGTCTTCCACATATAACCAATCACGTACATTTTTGCCGTCGCCATATACCGGAAGCTGTTTGTCTTCCATGGCATTTGAAATCATCAATGGGATCAGTTTTTCGGGGAATTGGTAAGGACCATAATTATTGCTGCAACGTGTGATGATCGTGTCCATGCCGTGTGTTTTATTTGCAGCGCGAACGAGGAGATCAGACCCGGTTTTTGACGCCGAGTAAGGACTGTTCGGTGCCAGCGGAGTATCTTCAGTGAAAAAACCTGTACTCCCCAGGCTCCCGTAGACTTCATCCGTTGAGACATGCAGAAAACGGAAAGAATCACCCAGTTTCTTCGCTTCATTCAAGAGTACCTGTGTCCCCATTACGTTTGTTCGCACAAAACTTTGCGGATCGAGGATACTCCTGTCAACATGCGATTCGGCCGCCAGATGCATGATGGCATCAGGCTTGTATTCTTCAAATAATCTTGTCATTGCATCCTGATCAACAATATCAGCATGCTCGAAGTGATAATTCGGATTGCCTTCGCACGCCTTCAGGTTCTCCAGATTTCCGGCATAGGTTAGTGCATCTAAATTTATCAATTCCCATTCAGGGCGATGTTTCAGCAGGTAGTGAATAAGGTTGGAGCCGATAAATCCCGCTCCACCAGTGATTATAACACGCATTTTTATTCCTGGTTTCTGATTATAGACTTGACCGAAGAAAATATCTCTTCTTACTCGAACAACCAACTCAATAGCTACTAAATTTACTTCAGAGAGACATTGTAGAAAAGTGGTATAAAAGAATCTTTGAGTTGCAAACCACTTCTTATTCTGATCTTGGGAATTTTTGCTCGGCTTATTGTATCTAATTTACCGTATTAACTAGATGCTCAACCATTCTTTGTGTTCCTGTAATCCCACCTTATTGGCATCCTCAGAATGAGAATCATAATACATTTGAGAATAGCCATTATACTCAATCCTTCTTGACATTTATAATATCAATACCTTCCTGGATTCCAGCTAAAACCACGCTGGAATGACGCTTTGAAACACAGCGATCTCAGGCAGACTGTTTCGCTGCGATGTTCTGGTGAAACAAATTATTCGAGAAACTTCTTTCAATCTTCAAAGCAATATCTGTGATATGTAAAAAACCGCAACTCTGGGGTTGCGGTTCCTGAAAGGAGAGACAAAAATGAAAAATTCTATTTAACTGCAACCACTCGATTCACCACAGTTCAAACATTTAAAACAGGCGCCATTACGCACCAGTATCGCACCGCAATTACTGCAAAGTGGTGCATCTGATTGATTTTCGGCGACAAAGGCTTCCTGTTCTTTACGTTGAGCCTTCCTTACCTTCGTCATTGTTTCAGAATCGGCAATCTGGGGAGTAAGAACCTTGCTGCCATTGCCATTAGCAAAACCATTACCGTTAGCGTGACCATTTGAATGACCATTCCTGTGTCCATTACCATTGCCATTTGCACTGTCCACACTCTCATTCACCTGACCTTCATCAAGTGATTTGTCATATTGAAAGCTGAATTCATTTTCAGGCATGAATTTCAAAGACAACCAACGGAAGAGGTAATCCATGACGGATTGTGCGAATGGAATTTGCGGATTATTTGTATAGCCACTGGGTTCAAAACGTGTGTGAATAAACTTCTTCACAAAGATCTCAAGAGGTACTCCATACTGCAATGCGATTGAGACTGAAGTGGCAAACGAATCCATCAATCCGCTGACCGCGGAGCCCTCTTTCGACATTACGATAAAAATTTCCCCTGGTTTACCATTTTCATACATCCCAACGGTGATATATCCTTCATGCCCAGCAACGGAGAATTTGTGTGTGATTGATTTACGTTCATCAGGCAATTTGACACGTCTCCGAATCACACGCTCCTCATCCCCAACAATATCCTTTCCAGTCACTACTTCTTCATCGGAGTCCTCAGAGGTGTTTAAGGGCTGGGATGCTTTGCAGCCATCACGATAAATTGCAATCGCCTTGAGTCCCATCTGCCAGGCAGTGATGTACGTGTTCTGGATTTCCTCAACGGTACTGCTGGTCGGCATGTTGACGGTCTTGCTGATTGCACCGGAAAGAAATGGCTGAACCGCTGCCATCATACGAATATGACCCATGTGATGGATGGATCGTTCGCCGTTCTTCGGTTTGAAAGCACAATCGAATACTGCAAGATGCTCAGTTCTTAAATGTGGAGCACCTTCGATAGTATTATTCTTGTCGATATAAGCAGAAATATCATCACGTTCCACAGAACTGTAGCCAAGCCGTTTCAGCGCACGTTTAACAGTCTGGTTCACAATCTTCAACTGACCACCACCGACCAGTTTCTTGAACTTGACCAAGGCGATATCAGGTTCAATGCCGGTTGTATCGCAATCCATCATGAAGGCAATCGTCCCAGTCGGCGCAAGAACAGTTACCTGTGAGTTACGGAAGCCATGTTTACTGCCTAGAGATACCATTGTCTCGCTGGCGTCATGCACTGCATCCATCAAGTGAGGTGGAACATGATGTCTATCGATCTTTCCAATCGAATCCGCATGTTTACGGATCACACGCATAAATGGCTTCTGGTTTTTCTTGTACTCTTTGAATGGTCCGATCTGTTCTGCAATTTGTGAGGATCGGCTGTATGCTTGCGCATGCATTAGCGAGGTGATCGCCGCAGCATAAGCACGCCCTTCATCACTGTCGTAGGCGTAACCACGGCTCATCAACAGCGCGCCCAGATTTGCGTAACCCAGTCCAAGCGGACGAAAATCATGGCTGTTTTTCTCGATTCCCTTCGTGGGATAAGAAGCGTTGCTAACCAATATTTCCATTGCGAGAATCGTAATATCAACCGCTCTCCGGAACGCTTCTACATCAAAAACATCATTATCGTCAATAAACTTCATCAAGTTCAACGAGGCAAGATTGCATGCACTTTCATCTAGGAACATATACTCACTGCAAGGGTTGGAAGCGTTGATTCTGTCGGTATTTGAGCAAGTGTGCCATTCATTAATTGTCGTATCGAATTGCATGCCGGGATCACCTGTTTCCCAGGCAGCTTCAGCAGCTTTTTTCAAGAGATCACGAGCAGGAAAACTTTGCACCACCTCACCAGTGGTAATCGCTTTGGTATCCCAATTGTCATCACTAAGGACACTCTGCATATACTCATCAGTAGCCCGAATCGAATGGTTCGCGTTCTGGAAAAAGATTGAAGAGTACGCTTCACCATTAAAACTGCGTTCGTAACCCTGCTTGATCAACGCTTTAGCCTTTTTTTCCTCACGGGTTTTGCACTCGATGAAATCAAGAATATCAGGATGATCGGCATTCAGGATGATCATTTTTGCAGCACGTCTGGTTTTTCCACCACTCTTGATCACACCCGCAAAGGCATCATATCCTTTCATAAAGCTGACAGGACCAGAAGCCTCACCTCCGCCTGACATCCCTTCAAAAGAGCTACGAATGGAACTCAGATTACTGCCTGTACCACTTCCAAATTTAAACAACATACCTTCAGTTTTCGCCAGCTCCAGGATTGATTCCATGGTATCTTCGACAGCATTAATGAAGCAGGCACTGCACTGCGGTTTCTCGTCAATCCCGACATTAAACCATACTGGACTGTTAAATGCCATCCTCTGCTCGAGGATCAAAGTTGCCAGTTCATTGCGAAAACGTTTGCCGTCATCTTTACTGGCAAAATAGCCATCGTTTTGCCCCCAACCTGTGATGGTATCTACCACACGCCCAACTACCTGACGAAGACTACTCTCACGTTCCGGTGTGTCCATTACACCCTTAAAATATTTGGACACAACAACATTCGTAGCCAACTGAGACCAGGCTTCCGGCATTTCGACGTTGTTCTGTTCAAAAATTACCTCTTCCTTTTCATTGACAATTTTCGCATTACGAACCTCCCACTTCAAGGCATCAAAAGGATCAACACCCTCTTTTGCGAAATAATTTTGTATCTCTATACCTTTCAATGGTTTAGAGG
>JAIOHU010000073.1 GCA_019912845.1 bacterium | reverse complement strand
AAATCACTCTTGAAACCGTAAATAACAGAGAGACTGTCTCCAGGAGAGAGCCAGCAAACTTAAACCGCTACTTTCAACAAGTCTGAAGTAAGAAGTTCAGGATTCTTCCAAATACTTCAAATATATCCGAAAAATGCTTGAAAGTCGCATGAATACTTAAAGTGAACGGGTTGGGATCATGATAAAATGCGGTAAAGTTTTACTTCGCATTGGTCGATATTACTAGTGAAGGAACGGAAGTACAATGAAAAAAGCTTCCGAACCGCAAAGCATCACGAATCGAGCAAGGACTCCGTTATTGGTCTACTGGGGAACCGCTACAGGACGCTGTAGCGGTTTTATTTTATTCTTGAAGTATTCTATAGGATAAAATTCCCAAGAGTGCTTGACACACGTATTAAATCTCCCTTATTACCCATCGAGGCACTGACAATCATAAACCCCGCACCATTTTCATCGTAAAGAAAAAAATCATACCTTATCTCTATGATCATTTAACTAACTTAATGCAAAAGTAGGTCCAAATGGCTATCAGCCCTGAAATCCTCAGTATCCTGGCATGTCCAGAAAGCAAAGCAGCAGTGGTTCTCGAAGGGCAGTTTCTGATCAGCACTGATGCAGATACGAGACGACGTTATCGCATCGAGGACAATATCCCGGTAATGCTGATTGAAGAGTCAGAAGTTTTACCAGAAGAAGAATGGCGCAAAATCATGGTGAAACATGGTAAAGTATAAGAGAGTGAAGATTCTAATCATCGTTTTTCTTCTAGTGATGTTATGCTGCTCCGCTACACATCAAGGTATCGCTGCTGAGTTCGATGGAAACGAAGCCTTTAAATTCCTTTACAAACAGGTCGAGTTGGGGCCGCGTGTTCCAGGAACTGAAATACATGCAAAAGCAGTTGAATATTACGTTGACTGGTTTGAGGAGATGGGAGGTCGGGTACGAGAACAAAAATTCAGCGTAAGTATCCCGGAACAACCCAAACGAAATAGCAAGACCTACGAGGTGGAAGCCACGAATATCATCGCAAATTTTGGTCCTCCTGGTAAGCCAACCTATCTCTTCTGTGCCCATTTTGATACCCGTCCCTGGAGTGATCAGGACCCAAATCCCGAAAATTTCAATACACCAGTACCCGGTGCAAATGATGGTGCTTCTGGTGTTGCAGTCTTACTCGAGCTTGCCAGATTGTTTGCAATAGAAGAGCCGCCTGATCCTATCGAAATTGTGCTTTTTGATGTAGAGGATGCAGGTGTTTCAGGAGATAATGAAAGTTATTGCCTGGGGAGTGCATATTACGCGAAACACTACGCAGGAAGCGCTCCAGTCGGTGCGGTTCTTCTGGATATGATCGGCGATGCCTCTCTTGAAATCAATATGGAATATTTCAGTTACAATTACGCTAAATCATGGACTCAATATCTCTTTGAACTCGCAGAACAGTTGAATCTTTACAGCTTCAATGCGAAACTGGGTGATCCAGTTTATGATGATCATGTGAATTTGATTAGAGCTGGTATTCCGACATGTAATCTCATTGACTTTGATTATCCATATTGGCACACAGTGCAGGATACACCTGATAAATGCTCGCCAGAGTCCCTGAAAGAAGTTGGAGATTTGCTGGTAGGTCTTATCTATGGACATTGATTTTAATAATTTGAAGCTGAGATCAGCGATGAAACCGTATATTTGTATAAAGCGTTTTATCCCGAAAACCTATGATATAGATGCAGGGAACCATGTCAGCAACATCGTCTATATTCGCTGGCTGGAAGACCTTCGACTTCTCTGGCTGGAAACATATTACCCATTTCGGAAGCTCTCAGATGCAGGGTTATTTCCGGTGATGAGACGTACAGAAATTGATTACATCCACGCAATTCGCCTGGGGAATGAAGTTACGGCATCAATAGAATTAGCCTCACTCGGTAAGGCAAGGTTTACATTTTATTTCGAATTCAGGGTAGATGAGAAAACAGTTGCCCGAGCGAAACAGGATGGTGCCTGGATCAACAAAAATACAGGACGTCCAGTTCGTACACCGGTTGAAATGATGGAGATGTATAAAGATACTCAGGTTTTCAAAGAATAAGTACAACACGTAATAATTGTGATTTTCAGTAATCTTCTTTTGATCTTTCCCTCACGAAAACTTACCTTAAGTGACTAAAGTATCTATCCAATCTTTTTCGTGGAGAATGACCTTATGTCCAATGATGATCAAGTTTCCAATAATGAAGTGTCCGAATCAACCACACCACTTAAAATTCTTATTGTGGATGACGAGCCAATCGCACTGGACTTAGCGGAGACTGCTTTGGCACGGCAGGGATTTCAAACCCTCACTGCAAGAACTGGAGAAGAGGGGTGGAAAAGAATACTTGAAGAAAGTCCCGATCTTGTATTACTCGATATTACCATGCCAGATATCGACGGATTTACTGTTTTTGAACGTATCAAACAAAATCAAACCACCGAATCTCTTCCCGTGATTTTCCTTTCAGCTCGTGACGACATGAAACACCGCCTTCGAGGATTGGAGCAGGGTGCAGTCGACTATATCACCAAACCATACAATGTGAGTGAACTAATTGCCAGAGTACGCGCGATCTTGCGAATGCGCAGACTTGAAGCTGAATTATTGGAACGTAAAAAAGAAGATATTCGCAAAGAAACAGTTAAGCAGTTACTCACAACAATGGCGCATTATATGAACAATGCAGTCGCATCAATCGATGGCAGAGTAGCATTAACACCGGATGATGATCCTGAAAAAACGAAAAAGCTGAAAGAGGTCGTTACAAGGCAAACCAGAGTTATCTCAACTACCATATATGCAGTTGAAAAAGTCCTCGAAAAAATTATTATCCCAACTACAAAGTATGTAAATCTTGATCTGTTAATGCTGGATATCGAAGAGATGATGCGGACTCGTATTGAAGAATTAGGCGAGCATGACAGACGTATGGGCAGGGCAAACGATGGTAAATAATATTATCGAAGTCAAAGGATTATACAAAGACTATAGTCAAGGCAGGGTAAAAGCGTTACGGGGAATTAATCTTGATATTCCAGAAAAATCATTTCTCGCATTGGCTGGACCTTCGGGTTCTGGAAAAACGACTTTACTGAATATCATCGGAGGACTAGATATTCCTGACAAGGGTGAGATTATTTTTGAAACTCGTTCACTGAAAAATATGGATGAATTGGCTTTAACCAAATTACGTTCGGAGAGAATTGGTTTCATTTTTCAGCAATTTAACCTTATTCCAGTTATCACAGCGTTGGAAAATGTTGAGTTACCCTTGGAAATTCTCCCGGATTATTCAAAACAGAGAAGACGTGACGCAGCGAAAGATATTTTGAAACGAGTAGGATTAGAGGGGATGGAAAACAGATTTCCCACACAACTTTCTGGTGGGCAGCAGCAACGTGTCGCGATCGCACGCGCTCTTGTGAAAAATCCCGCAGTTATTCTTGCTGATGAACCAACTGCCAATCTCGATGGTGAAACAGGTAACAAAGTTGTTGATCTTATGAAAAAAATGCGGGATGAACTTGGCACCGCATTTATCTTTTCCACTCACGACCAGCGAGTGATGGATCGTGCCGAAGTACTGGTTCACCTGGTAGATGGACGGATTCAATCATGACATTGCTGCGTCTATCACTTAGAAACCTCACACGCCATAAAAGGCGGACGATATTTACCTCGCTTACACTCTGCATCGGATTGAGCATGCTGATCGTATCTATGGGCTTCCTGGATGGAGCAGACCGTCAATCATTCGATAATCTGATTTATTACCAGACAGCTCACGGTAAGGCTATGATGGAAGGAGCCTTTGAGGATGAATTTGTCTCGCTTGACTATGCCTTCCAGGATGCCGATAAAATTGTGGAGAATGTAAGGATTCAGAGCGGTATTCTTGCGGCAACAGCACGATTGCGTTCCAATGGAATGCTCATTTCAGGCACTCAGGAAATTCCGGTTATCGTCGAGGGTATTGATCTTGAATTTGATTCTGGAGTTTTCAAAACTTTGGATGCAATTGTGGCTGGTGAAACTCTTGAACCGGGCACTTCAGGTGCGCTAATGGGTGAAATGCTGGCGCGAGATATGGAGATGCAACCTGGAGATATATTTACACTTCTCGTTCGTTCTGCACCCGGAGCACTAAATCCAATTCAATTAAAACTTGATGGAATTGTTGCTACTGGAAATCCCGCAATTGACCGCATGAATGTTTTTCTTCCCCTGCATCTTGCCCGGGAGATGTTCATTCTGCCTGATGGTGCCACAGAGATCGCGTATAAAGTAAATAATGAAAAGAAAGTGCCAGAAATTACTGAACAGCTTCAGGACGAATTGCCCGCTCTCAATTGGTATACCTGGCGAGAGCTATCTGCAGATTTTATCGGTTTCGCCGATTTGAAACGTATCGGCTCAGGGATCATGCTCTCCATATTTGTAATTATGGCGGCGGTGGGAATCGGAAATACGATGATTATGGCGATTCACGAACGAGCACGTGAGATTGGGACACTTCGAGCTCTCGGTTTCACACCCTCCAGCATCAACAAGTTATTCCTGCTTGAAGGGGCGTACATTGGAATCATTGGTGGATTTATCGCAGTTATTCTGGGAAGTATCGTCGTTCTCTTATTCCAGAAGTACGGTATGAGTCTCGAGCAATATGGCGATATGGATATCGGTTATCCGATCAGAGATCGTCTCTATGCCTTCTGGACACTCAAATCGGTGCTCGGTGCCTTCATTTTCGGGATTCTCCTCTCCCTGATTGCCAGTTATGGTGCTGCCAGACGTGCGGCGAGAGGGCAAGTGGTACGTGCATTACGAGAGGGTATGCTATGAATTCCTTCCGTCTCGCCCGACGTAATGTAAAACGAGATAGTCGTCGTACCATATTGACCATTCTGGCAATTAGCATTGCTGTCCTGGCGGTTACATTCATGGATGCATACCTGAGAGGGATAAAGGAATCGGTACTGGATACAGTCATCCGTCTCGAATCTGGTCACATAAAGATCACTTCATCCGATGCGAAAAAGCACAGTAGAGGTATTCCACTTGACGCAAATATTCAACAGGTAAGCGATGTACTTGCCACAGTTGAGCAATCCCCCTATATAAAAATAGCGACCAGTCGAATTAAATTTCCAGTCCTCATGGATAAACCCGGTGGCAGCTTGCCAGCAATTGGCAACGCTGTGCAGTTTTCAAAGGAAACAGAACTTCTCGAGTTCGAGAAAATTTTGATTGCGGGTAACATTCCTCAAGATACATCTTATGGTGTTTTATTGGGAGAAGGATTGGCAAAGTCCATTCAGAAGACTGTAGGTGATGGGCTGTTTATTGTCTCACATGATGCTTTCGGTGGATTGGGGCCAGGGTTATACACAGTAGAAGGAATTTTCCGAAGTGGCATTGGTATCTACGATAAAAAGTTTTTTTATGTCCCATTGGCTGCTGGACAAGATCAGCTCTATATGCCAGACAGTGCTCTGGAAATAATCTGTCTGGTTAAAAATGGTCTTGATGACTCTGAAGCTGCGAACAAAGATGTTCAGGAACGTCTCCAACGGTCGGGAAGAGGTGATCTGGATGTTGTCCCATGGAATCAACAAAATACCATGGCTGCCATGGTAGGCAACATGGGTGCAATCTATTTTATCATGATGGCAATTCTTGCTATTATCGCACTGACAACGGTTATTAATACGGTTACCATGTCAGTCATGGAACGTGTAAAGGAGTTTGGTACACTAAGGGCACTTGGTTATACCCCCTGGCAGGTGATGAGAATTGTATTTGCTGAATCGCTACTGCTGGGTATAGTGGGTACAATTGCTGGTTTTACAGTAGGAATTATCTTGGCACTCGTCCTTCAGAGAGTCGGTATTGATCTCTCGTCCGGGTTGCAGGGAACAGATTTGCCCATGAAACCGATTATTCATCCACATCCATCCATACTGACTGGTGTAAAATCGATCATTTATGGTTTGGTTGTTTCTGTCATTGCCGCTGTTTACCCAGCACGAGTCGCAGTTCGTATCAGACCGGCTGAGGCATTGAGATCAACTTAATTTTAGTCCATCAGGATCACATAATAGGTAGAGCCCTGAAATGAAACGCATAGTTATTCTAATAACTTTAACTCTTTGCTTTCTAACAGAATCGCAAGGACAAACTGCAAAAGAGTGGCTGGATAGAATCGATGCCAATATGGCATTTATGACCGCTGAATTTACTGCAAAAATGACTGTGCATCATCCAAATGGTCAGGAGCGGATGTTCCGTTTTGTAAGCAAGGTTAGAGAAGACAAGTTTGCCTTGATGGAGTTTGTTGATCCTCCACGCGAGCGAGGGACTCGCTACCTGAAACGTGAGGGAAACCTTTGGATTTATTTCCCCAGGCAAGATCGTACTCTGCAGATTCAGGGTCACATGTTACGCGAAGGTGTGCAGGGTGGCGATTTTTCATACGAAGATCTTACAGAATCACGTGAGCTCGAAGAGATGTACAATGCTAGTATTGAATCTGAAACGGATACTACTCTCATCATCTTCCTTGAGGCGAAGGATATGACAGTCAGCTATCCATTTCAACTTATCACCATTGATAAAGTATCTTCATTGCCAGTTCAGCAGTTATACTCAGGGATCGGAAATACACCGATCAAGGAGATGATCGTTCTCGAAACGTTAAATTTCGGTAAACGTAAATTTCCCACAAAAATGGAAATTCGCAGTCTACTGGTTGATGGTAAATGGACAAAACTTGAGTTTGAAGCCATTGAATTTGGTGTAGAACTTCCGCCGGATATTTTCACAAAAGAGAGCTTGGAGAAGAAACATTAGGAAGACTTAGGCATCTATTAACCATAGTGAAGTTAAGTCACAAGATAACGAATTAGTCGAAATATTCTTGTGAATACAATAACAAACTTTGTGTTGCGATACTCTCTGCTGTTGTCAGAATTGGGAGGATTTGATGGATAACAAGAAAGATAGTAGCTGTGTAGAAGCCGCTGCAGGTCCGATAAGCGAAGAAAGTGGAGCTGTAGAAGAGGTAGATGCACCGGTGAAGAAAGGAGAAAAGATGGAAACCCTTGCAAGAGTAGGGCATAAAGCTCCAGATTTTGAAGCAACTGCGCTTTACAAAGGGGAGTTTACAAAGATCAAACTTTCGAACTATTTTGGGAAGTGGATCGTGATTTGTTTTTATCCAGGTGATTTTACATTTGTTTGACCAACGGAACTGACAGCGGTCGCTGTTAAATATGATGAATTACAAGCTCTGGGAGTAGAAGTATTATCCCTTTCGACAGACAGTCACTTCACTCACAAAATCTGGCACATGGAAGAGTTAACAAAGATGGTCGATACTGGCATTCCTTATCCAATGTTGTCGGATTCGGGAGGACGGATTGGTCGTGCCTATGGTGTTTACGAAGAGGCTGCCGGTGTAGATATACGCGGGCGTTTCATCATTGATCCCAATGGTATCATTCGTGCCATGGAAGTTTTGACACCTGAAGTTGGACGAAATGTGTCCGAACTCATCCGTCAGATTAAGGCATTCCAGCATGTTGAGAAAACAGGTGAAGTCACACCATCCGGTTGGGAACCAGGAAGACCCACACTCAAGCCAGGATTCAATCTTGCTGGCGAAGTTTGGAAAGAATGGAAACCGGAAATGGCATTCGATTGATAACTGAGACCAAATGACAACAGCGGAATTCAGATAAAAATGCGGATCTTTGATCCGCATTTTTCTGTTCATGAATGTTCTACAATTTCCGATGATCCTGCAGCCGCAATATTAATACTACGATTTACGAAAATAGCGTCAGATGGTGTTATTCCTGCGGAGCAAACTGTCCGAGAGCGCGGTTTCCTACCGCGTCATTCCGGTGATGAGTTGGGCCGGAATCCAGGAAGGTGTTGATATTATAAATGTTGGTTCTTCGCTGTTTCATGTGGGTAATAACTGGCAGTTCTCGGATGGACGTCATTGCGAACGAAGTGAAGCAATCGCTCTTGTAGCTAGAATGAAATTGTCGCGTCACTGCGTTCCTCGCAAAGACTATGGGAGAGTTTTTCTTTAGACTCCACCCATACAAAATAACGAAGAACCTAAATGTTAGACATCTAAGAAATAAAAGCAATTTTCATTGAATTCTGAACTTACTCGTTTAAGCACAGCCTGGAAGGCGGGATTCAAAGAATCTGACCGCAGATAGGGAATTTAGAAAACCCAAGCACTTCAAATTTGAGATTATTATTCGATGAATCAGAACAATTCATGATCATGAACTATTTTCTTAGATAACTTCCCCGCGGTATTCTGCGCATGATGTTGGTGTTTCATGTACAACTACACTGATTAAGCTGGGTAATTTCGGCTTGGTACGTTCCCAAATCCAGTAACATAATTCTTCAGCAGTAGTATATTTCAAACCTTCGAGTTCATTCAGAACAACATGATCCAACTGTTTGATGAGGGGACGCATGATATCTGAAATATCACCGAAGTCTATCACCCACCCAGCTTCAATATCCATGGTGCCACGACACTCAATCACAACTTCATAGGTATGCCCATGGAGATTTCGGCACTTGTGACCATCCGGGGCACCAGGGAGATAGTGTGCACTGTTAAAACGAAAGGATTTTTTTATCTGGAAAATTGGTTCACTCATCTATCGGGCTCTTTCATTGTCCCACACTAAAGTGTGGATTCTAGGGGAAAAACGTAATCCATATCGAATGCAAAGTTCTACGATCTCAGGCATTGCTCTCAGTTGATCAGCTCTTGTCAGTCCTTCCGGCATCAACCAGATCGAGTCGTGTGGAACCCAATCACCGTAACTCTCAAATATATCCAAAACATCATCTTCGTTGCGGACGACAAACTTGAAATCACGATTTGGTTGAGCTGCCAGTAGCTGAATGACATCACTTTTGATTCTTTCTTCTTTGGCAATTCGATTGTTACTCAATTTTGGCGAACAATTCCACCAGGTGATTAATTCGAGAATCTGTTCATTTGGTAATATCGTGCAATTGGTTTCGATCTCAAAAAAGTCAAAGCCAACGCTATTGAGTAATTTTATCAATTCCGGCAGTTGCTCTTGATGAAGCATCGGTTCACCCCCAGTGAAAATAATGTGGGGTTTCGATTTGATAGAAGCCGGGATCAGTTTTTTTACTCGGGCAACTATTTCATGAAAATCCAGTTCATGACCACTGTCGATTGCATTCTTTTCCCAGGTGTAACGCGTATCGCACCAGGAACAGCCGAGATTGCAATATTGCAGACGTATGAATATCGCTGAATAACCACTGAAACGACCTTCTCCCTGCAATGAATAGAATATCTCGTTAACCGGAAGTGCACCGGGAGAACTGGCAGCAAACGGTACCAGATTTGGGCTGTACTTTTTCATTTTCTTCATCGTTAAATGGTAATTTCTCGAGAACACAAATATAGGTTGTACGAGGTGTTTGTTCCAGTGTGGATATATTTTTTCTGGGCTAAAAGTTTGAATTAAATAAAGTCAGGAGCTAAATTTAAAAAAATGTTTCAAGGTACGTTCTTTTTTATAACTGCATCAGTAATATTCGGGGGTATATTGAACCGCTTCATCATTCTTGCACGTCCTCCTGCGAAAGGGAAAGTCAAAAAACGGATTGCACGAACCGCAGGTGACAGGGCAGCTCTGGAAGTCTACACTATTCTCCTCAAGCGTGCATTGGAGTTACTCGAAGGGTTACCTGCCATATATTCTCCGACCATTGCATGGTCAGATTTCAGTTATGACAACCCGAAAGTCAATTGCGCTGTAACCTACCAGCCATCGGGAAATTTTACTGAGAGTGTTCGTTACCTTATGAATGAAAGTTTACGTGAGGGTATGGATAAAGTTATTCTGGCGGGAGTTGACTGTCCCAGCCTCACTGTTGAGGATATAAATCATGCATTTGATCAACTGGACGATAATGTTGCGGTCTTAGGTCCTTCTTCAACCAATCGACCCTATCTGATCGGAGCAACTCGTCCCCTGACCTCAATATTTCCAGAGATCGAGGGAGAAATCCACCTGCAATTAAATGATATGGTCGAATCGCTGCAGAAGGCAAAACTACCTTTTTCACTGTTAGACGATAAGCTCACCATTTGCCAATGGACAGATTGGCAAAAGTGGCAGTCATCGTTTTTATAAGAATTGCTCGGGGTCTGAAGCGGGGAGAGGTCTTGATTTATCGGGTAGTATTTTCGATTTTTATCCCCCCGCCACCATAGCTCAGTTGGTAGAG
>JAIOHU010000072.1 GCA_019912845.1 bacterium | reverse complement strand
CTACTGACCCACTCTTCTTGTTCAGCCACGCACCTAACTGGGCTCCGGGAATTGAAGTCGCAGCGATGCAGACAGCCACAATTAAATTTGTATGACCTACAAAGCCCGCTGGAAGTTCGATTTCAGGTGCATTGACCATATACCCAATTGCAGCGGCAAATGCAGTAAATACTACTACCGCAGAGGATGTTGCAGCAAGATTTCTGGTTGGCACCTTTGCAATTAAAGCCATCGCCGGAACCAACACCAAACCACCAGCCAATCCTGTAAATCCTGAGAATAACCCTGTTCCCATGCCGACTACTGCCCAAATCCAACCAGCCTTCGGGGTATACTCACCATTTCCACCACCCTTCTCCAGTAGCATCTTTCCTGCTGCGAATAAGAGTGCTACGGCCAGCCCCAACTGTAACCAGACGCCCGAAATAAGACTCGCTGCAGTGCTGGCAAGATAGCCTCCCAGCATACTCATGGGAAAAATGAAGGGGACTACTTTCCAGAGGACATTCCCCTGGATATGATGACGTATTGCCGAAGAACCTACCGAAAAAGTAGCCACAGAGAGAGATGTCCCCATTGCAGCTTGAACCAGCACTTGATCGGGGATTCCCCACGCCCGAAAAAGTTCAAGCAATACTGGAACCATGATAACACCACCGCCAATCCCAATAAACCCCGCAGCAATACCAGCAGTGGCACCAGTAAGTAACAACAGCCCGATGATCGGGGCTGTGATCTCCATCTACCCCACGCTCCTTTTACAATTAGCAATGAGTGTTGAATATACCGAATCACCGGCGTGAATGCTCTCAACTCTCCGCCCCCAAGTCCTGAAGCGAGCAAAAAAAGACGAGGTGGACAAAGACCAAGTCTCTATCCACCTCGCCGGAACTCTGAGGATCTCCTGCACTGATTTATCTTTAAAATCCCTGATGAAAACCGAATTGGGATTTAAGGCAGGGATTAGAATCCATTACTTTTTTTCTTCAAATAGGGTTGATATTTTGCTTTTTTTGCCAGAAATTTTGGAAGAAATTCTTCCGCCTCCTTTTTCGTTGGAATTGGTATTTCATCCGCATTTTCTGACCCAACCTGCTGGAAGTTCAGACGATGTACCTTAACTTCTTCTGTTGAGTTGCCGTTTTTAACCGTACCGTTGTAGTGATTCATTGAGGGGTCGCCAGTAGGAATATAATCTGGAACCTGCACATCATTTTCGTCTTCCAAAGCATCAAAATCTTCTTCTGAATCCGCATCAGCTTTTTTTGATGGTTTATCTCCGGGTGTACCGCCGAGGTCATCAATATCATTACTGAAACCAGTTGCGATCACTGTTACGCTGATATTCTCATTCATACTCTCATCATGGACAATACCAACAAAGACTTCAGCCTCTTCATCACCTCGGTCACCGATATAATTTACTGCTTCCTGAATCTCAAAGGCTGACATCTTATCAGTACCGGTAATGTTGATCAGGATGTTTTTCGCACCCTGTATATCAACATTGTTCAACAATGGACTCTTGATCGCCAGTTCGGCCGCTTTACGTGCTCGATCATCACCTGAAGCTACTCCATTGCCCATAATCGCACGTCCGGCAGAGGTCATGACTGTACGGGTATCCTCAAAGTCTACATTCATGTAACCACGTACGCTGATGATATCACTGACACCTTTTGTCGCAAGGTACAATACTTCGTCCGCTTTTTTGAAAGCGTTTTTCATGGATTCATTCTTGCCGATGACATTGAAGATGCGATCATTCGGGATTACAATAATTGTATCGACAACCTTCTCCATCTCTTCCAACCCTGCCAGTGCACGGTTCATGCGTTTTTTACGTTCAAATCCGAACGGCAAAGTAGCTACACAAACTGTCAGGATATCCATCTCTTTCGCCAGCTTCGCGACCAGAGGTGCTGCCCCGGTTCCAGTTCCACCGCCTAAGCCAACAGTGATGAAAATCATTTCTACACCCTGTAACAGGGCTTCCAGGGCGGATTTAGACTCCTCTGCAGATAGTTTCCCAACCTCGGGTTTTCCACCAGCTCCCAAACCCTTTGTCAACTTCTTACCAATTTGAATTTTTCTTCCTGCCAATGATGCTTCCAGTGCCTGCAAATCCGTGTTGACAGCGACAAATTCTACTTCTTCAAGGTTATTCAGAATCATGTTATCAACGGCGTTGGAGCCAGCTCCTCCAAATCCCGCTACCATGATCTTCGGTCCCTTTTTCTGAACCATTTCGAACCTCAGGCTCTCATTCTGCGATTTCCTGGTCATAATACCTCCTCCTGCAATGGGTGTTGAAGATGATTGAACAGCGTCGGCGCAGATATCATCTTCAACCATGGTCACACTATGATCAATTTTATCGTTTTTCTCTTTCAGTAGTTCATTAAATATGTCTAGTTGCACATCTTCAGGCATGATAACCCTCTTGCATCTAACGACCTTTTATCAATTCTGGTATTCTTTTGGCAGCTCATTGCGTTCTCCTAGAAGAAGTCATCGAACCATTCACGCATTCTTCCGAAAATTTTGGTGAAGATTGTCGAATCATCTCCACGAAGCGGGTCGAGTGATTCACCTCGTTTTAGTCCGTACAGGACAAGACCAACAGCAGTGGCGAAAACCGGACTCTTGACTGCATCCTCAGTCCCACCAAATCCTTTGGGATAACCAATCTTCACCGGCATTCCCAACACAATTTCTGCCAGATTCGCAACTCCTGGTAATTGTGCCATTCCACCGGTCAGTACGGCTCCACTTCTTAGTTCATCATAAACACCAGCACCTTTTAATTGTGCTGATACATTTTCAAATACTTCTTCCATTTTATTCTGAATGATCTCAGTTACAACTTCACGTTTTACTCGCCTTACTCGCTGACTTCCAATGCCCGGCAGTTCTATCTCTTCCTTTCCAGATAGCATTGGCAGAAAACTGTGTCCATATTGAATCTTCAGTTGCTCAGCCTGATCGAAGGGAAGACGTATCTCATGTGCGAGTTCTTTGGTCACCATCTCACCTGCCATACTCAAAGATGAAGTATGACGGATGATTTTGTCCTTGAACACCATGATGTCAGTGGTTGCAGACCCCAGATCAATCAAGGCAACACCCATCTCTTTTTCTGAGTCAGTGAGAACAGCATAACTAGAAGCCAGACTTTCCAGCACCAGATCCCAAACACTTATCCCTGCTTTTTTCACACAACGATAAATGTTCTGCGCATTTGCCACCGCTCCTGTGATAATGTGGACATCAGTCTCGAGTCGTACACCCATCAATCCGACCGGATTCTGAATGTTCACTTCACCATCCACACGAAATTGCTGTGGGATAACATGCAAGACTTCCCTATCCATGGGCAGGTTGATTGTCTGGGCAGCTTCCAATACCCGCTTTACATCCTCTTGAGTGATCACACCACGCCGATCACCCTTTGATGATCTCGCCACAGCAATGAAACCATCACTTTGAATCGCTCTGATGTGATCGCCAGCGATACCAGCAAATACAGAGGAGATATGAACATCCCCCATGATTTCGGCGGCTTCGATTGCTTTTTCGATAGATTGAATAGTCGAATCGATGTTGATAACCGTACCACGTTTAATTCCATGAGAAGGACAAAGACCATATCCAATGACCACAGGATTTCCTGATTCATCAACTTCCATAACCACTACGGCAGTTTTCGTTGCCCCAAGGTCTAAACCAGCATAGATTTCACGTCTTTGCATTCCTGCTACTCCTCATACCTTTAAACGTGGTCTTAACTTTTACGAACTATTAGGAAACCAGGGAACCTTAAATCCAGTTCACACCCTATCCGTTGCGTATAATTATCAGTCGCCAGAAACTTATCTAATGCAGCGAGTTGAGCATTTACCGATTGATCACCAGGAAGCACATTGCAATTATTCATACCCTCGATTCTAATTATGCCATCCTTATTAACCTTTATCCCGCTGATCCATTGAGAAATTCTTGGTAAATGGTTTGAATTTGATATCCAATCCAATGCCATTAATACGGCTTCATTTTCAATCGTTTTCCCTGGTTTCGTCTTCAGAGTAATTCCCGATATCATAGGTGCATCCAGACGATACCCCGATCTGCCATCACTTAGTATCAACCCGGTTTTATCAACACCAAATGGCTTTCCCTCGAGAATAACTGTAGCAATTTCGCGGTTCTCCTTTATTTCAACCACCAAAGTTGTCGGATACTCGCGGTTCAAGAGTGCGCGTGATATTCTTGTGTGTTTTTCCAGCTTATCTTCAATTTCATCAATGGGAACCTCGAAGATTGACAGACCAGCCAGATCACCCAGCGCATCGGTTATGATCGATTCATCAACCCCGTATAATCCTCGTATCTGCACCTCTTTTACAGGAAATTTCTCACGTAAAAATGGTGTCCAGGTAGAATCAACAAAACTATACCACCAATCTGGAACCAGGTTGTAAGCAGTTTCACTTGATGTTTCTTCTGTTTCAACTTCAACTGTGGAACGTTCAGGCTGAGATTCTCTTTCCTCGACTCCCACTACACTTATTTCATCTGTTGCTGACACACTATTCAATTTTTGCTGAACCTTTGGGTATGTGTAATACCCAGCTCCACTCAAAACCATAGCAAGTAAAATCCATCTGCCGATTTTTTTACGCGGTTTACTTCTCGCTGTCCTGTTCCTCGTTGATTTACGAGGTGTTCGACGTGATGTTTGTCTGCCTTTTGTGGCACTTTTTCTCCTACTGTTCGCCATGATGCTCCCACCCTACAAGGCGAACTTCACGTTCCAATTGAACACCGAATCGTTCATAAACTGCATTTTCTATTTTGGTTATCAGTCCGAGAACATCAGCAGCTTTTGCCTTTCCCGTATTGAGGATAAATCCAGCATGTTTGGGGCTGACCATTGCATCATTGACGAACTTTCCCTTCATACCAGCTTCCTCGATTAATGCCCCTGCGTAATAACCTTTAGGTCGTTTGAAAACACTACCACATGAAGGATATTCGAGGGGTTGTTTTCTCGCTCGAAGTTCCAGTACATCATGCATTCTTTCTCTTAGCACTGCCGGCTCATTCTTCTCGAACTTGAACTGAGCTGATGTGATAACTACATCCTGCAACTCGGGTGCTGTGCGATACCCAACATTAATTTCGTCACGGGTTG
>JAIOHU010000071.1 GCA_019912845.1 bacterium | reverse complement strand
ATTTACGGCGTATCCTGTAGATTTTTCCTGGGAAGCAACAACTGATCAGGACGCTGCCAATCCGCCCCATTACGATGTCTGGCTTGATACTCTGAATGATCTGTCAACTGCCTGGATGATTGGCGACAGCCTTGCAGAAACTGCATTGACTGTAGATGAAGTGCCAGATGACCATACTTTTTTCTGGATGGTTCGTGCAACCGATGATAACACTGAAGGCACGTGGGCGGATGAGGTATTCTCATTTGATATGGTGATAAATGACCCTCCCTCCCCATTCAATCTTGATAATCCAAGTGGTGATACCATTGGAACAGGTTTTCCGCCTGTGATCGATTTTCGCTGGTATGCTTCGCACGATCCGGATCTGGGTTCGATTGTGCGATATGATCTGCACGTTTCACACAGGGCGGATCATAATGTTCAAACATTTACAATTGCGGATATACGTGATACGATACGCACTGTACGACTCTACGATTATCTGGAGAACGATTATTGGCAGGAAGCTGCAATTGTCGATTGGGAAGTTGTTGCGATTTCAAGTCTGGACTCTACAAACTGCAATGAACCATTCAGATTTTATATAACACCACATTTAGGTGTTTCAGAAAACAGGGGATCGTTACCTGTGGAGTTTGTTGTCAGCCCGGCATTCCCGAATCCCTTTAATCCATCGACGAGTCTTGAGTTCGGATTGCCTGCAGCAGGTCTTGTTGATATTCGTGTCGTGAATGTTCTGGGAGTTGAGGTATTTGAAAATATCTCACATTTCAGTGCTGGTTATCATACTTTTAAGTGGGATGCCGGGAAGCTTCCCAGCGGTGTATACTTTGTGAAAATCACCAATAGTGAAAATACGCCACAGTTCCAGAAATTAATGCTTATGAAGTAATATTAAGTACTTTAGCAAAGTGGTTTCACGGGAGCTTTGAAGCAAATTTCAAACTGTTTAATTGTGTTATGTCCTTTGCGAAGGATACTCTTAATTCGTCAATCCTGAGTGGAGATTCTTGAAGAGGCAGTTCTTGAGATACTTCTATCGGAATATATTAATATTTGTCTCCATTTTTTGTTTTGCCACAATGGTCATTGCCACTACAAACGACCATCGGCATTCTGTTGCCAATTCTTCTGAATTCATCCCTGTACTAATAAGCATTGAGGACGAGTTTCCTTCGGATGTTCTACTCAGGTTAACGGAAAACCTACCCAGAAAATCAAAACGAGATAGTATCATTCCATTTCTAAAAAACAGATTAGAAAATAATGGGCGTCATTTTAAAACCTGGCTGGAAATTCATGAAAATGAAGGACTGGTAAAAAACCTTCGTGCACTCTGGATTTCTCAGTGTTATGCCGCTGAGATACGATTCGACCAACGAGATGAACTCGTGGCACGTTTTGGTTCGGCTAATATCCACTTTCTCAATATCGGGACAGAATTATTGAATATTGATGAATTTCCTGATGAATATCCAAATGAACTCGATGAAATTTCCGCTGGTGTGCAGATGATTGAAGCACCCTTGCTCTGGGAACAAGGCTTCGATGGCGAAGGAATTGTGATCGCGCTTAATGGAACTGGAGTAAATATCAACCATGCCGATTTACAGAACAGTATCTGGCGAAACCGTGATGAAATCCCTGATAATGGGCTGGATGATGATCGAAATGGGTTTATTGATGATGTTCATGGTTGGAATTTTGTGGAAGAAAATGGGGATGTCGCTGATGTTCAAGGACAGGGAACTCAGGTTGCCGGAATACTGACGGGCGATGGAACAGGAGGAAATGAAACCGGAGTCGCTCCTGCAGCAAAACTGATGGTACTCCGTATCTGGGCTCAAGAAACCAGCAGTTTAACACGTAACCTTGAATCTATTCAATATGCTCTAGAAAACGGAGCTGACCTGATTTGTGGAAGTATTTCTTATCGAGTTGATTTGGGAGAATCTGATGTTGCCTTCCGGAATGCATCAGTCGCATTGCTGGCTTCGGGGATGATTATGGTTAACTCAATTGGCAGCAGTGGCGGTATGGTAGAGCCGCCTCTGGCAGTTTCTGCACCTGCAAATTGTCCACCACCCTGGCATCATCCCGGTCAAACATTACAGGGTGGGTTGAGTGCTATGCTGGGTTGTGGTGCTGTGAATTTAGAGGGGGATTGGTTTCCTACAAGTCCAGAAGGTCCATCAGAATGGTTCAGTGATGACTATCCGCCAGAGTACAGAGATTATCGCTATAACAATGGTCAAGATATTGGTCTGTTGAAACCGGATTTGGTTGCACCAACTGGTGTGATTACAACCAGGAATGGCGGGGGGTACCTTACTGTAACTTCAACTCTTTTTTCGACCCCTCACCTTGCTGGAGCTACTGCACTGCTATGGCATATTCATCAGCAAGCAACCCCTGCTCAGATAACAGAAGCGTTGAAGATGAGTGCTATTGATGGATGGCTGGAGGGGCATGATAATCGTTTTGGCGCGGGAATTATCAATGTTAACCTGGCACATGAATACCTGCAGCATATGATGGAATATGGTAGCGTGAGAATCTCTGTCGTGAACCAGGTGGCAGAGCCTATTGATCGAGCACGCATCAGCTTGAATGATGGTGAGGTAGTGCTTTTTACTGAGCAAGGTGTTGCAGTATCTGATCATATACTTCCCGGCAGCTATGATGTTAAAGTAGAAAAAGCATTTTATGATGAAATCACATTTGACAATTATGAAGTGGAAATTGGTGTAGAAGATACATTGGAACTAACACTTTCAACTCCCTCTTATGAAATTACGCCTGCCTCTTTAGATACCCTGCAGCATATGAATCATCCCCTGGCAATTGAGTTTCATATCTCCAATCCTGAGATCGAACCACTTGACCTGAAAATGTCCTTACACTTACAGGATGGCGGTGATTGGGATGTGGATGAAGAAGTTTTACTTGATGCACGGTTGGAGAATGTAGAAATTCGTTGTTTTACCTATTTGGAGAATCAAATCATACTAAGTGGTTCGATTCAAGGTCAGCAGCCAAATTTTTATATTCTCAGCGAAAATGGAACACTGCGAGATAGTATTCCTCAGCCAGATGAGTTTCTTCCCGATGGAGCAATTGCGATGACCTCTGGAGAGAATGGTGAACTATACGGAGGAATTGGCGAAAACATTATTCAAATGAATGATGATTTTGAAGTACTGAACATCTTTCCTGTTCAATTGGGTCCAATCATCGGACTAGCTTACTCGTCTGAAGAGGAACGGCTGTATGTAAGCAATGGAAGTGCGACTGTTTTTGCATTAGACCGCGATGGCGAACGTACTGGTTTCAAGGTTTTTCTTTCCGATGTATTCAAACTTGCTGTTCACCCTGACTTCCCAAATGGCGCAGCGTTACTAGGGATCGCAGAAGACGAACAAAACAATCTTGCTATCTACAGTAGTTCATTACGTGGTTTTCGGCTTGGATCTGTAACCTCGTTAGAGGTGCCTTTTGACTCCATTATTGATTTTGATCGGATAATGGATGATGAATTTCCGTATACACGTTTTTCTGTACTTCATGATTCAAATCAGGCTGGCATTTATTACCGGGAGCTCATCAGTGAATACTATTCTTTTACCCCAACGCATCAAATCCCAATGGGTGGGGATAATTGGACACTGACATTGGATTTGAACAGCTTCAATGCCGGACAATTGGTTGACATGGAAGTTCAGTTTGATCAAGTACTCACTGGGTTTAATTTTGTCCGTCCGGTTACAATTGTCGTAATGGAAGAGAATCCGGTTCATGATGAGATGAGCAATTTACTTCCGCAAGTTTCTTCACTTGGGTCGCCATACCCAAACCCGTTCAATCCGATTGTTTCTATTCCATACCAGGTTTCTCAAAATGCGTATATTAGTTTGAAGATTTACAACCTCATTGGGGAAGAGGTGAGAACTCTAGTTTCTACCATATCGAACCCGGGCAGATTTATTTCTTATTGGGATGCTACCGGTTATGCAGCGGGTATTTATCTGGCAGTCTTGGATATAGAAGGAGAGTTTCACTCACGCAAGTTGATTTTACTTCATTAGAGGGGTATAAGTTCTTATATTCAACGATCGATTTGTGGACGAAAGACTACTATTCCGTCGGAGGAAAGAAATGCGACTCACTCATCAGACAACTTACCGAACTCTGATTTTCATCATACTCACAATTATTATTTCCGCTGGCTTCTCAGGCTGTGTCGGAAGACATGCTGTTCAAAGAAAAATCGATAAATATGCAGATAAGGTGGCTCAAATTGTTGCAAGATTTGAAAAAGCGACTACGATTCAAGAGATGGGCAATAACATTAATACGCGTGAATATGAAAATGATATAATGGAAGCCAGAAGAAAAATACAGGTGCTCGAAGATAAAATTGAAGAAGCGATAGAAAAGCTACCCCCGGAGCATCAAGAAAGGCTGACGCAATATTATTTGAAAAAGTTTGACGAAACAGTCCGACAGTTACGAGAGGAATATCCAGAGACTGTTTATGCATTGGAATTGGAATAATAAAAACGCTATGAGATGCTTTCTGAGAAAAAACTACAGATATATTCTAGAATATTGAGTCTATGCTTATTTTCTAACATCAATAATATCAATATCATCCTGGATGCCAGCTAACACCACGCCGGCATGACGCGATCGGGATCAGTATTCTCGGATAGTCTGAAAAGAGAGAAAACGTTAGTTTTAAATACAAATTGCAGGTAAAGAAATAGAAAGAAGGAGGAAAGATGATCACTCGCGCTGCTAAACTATTGCTTCTACTTATGCTGATTGCATTCCCAGTCTATTCTCAATCGAATATAGAAGGTACTTCGGCACCATCTTTTACTTTGGAAAATACAGATGGCAAACGGGTTAACCTTCAGGATTACCTTGCAAAAGGTCCAGTCTTGCTGGATTTCTGGGCAACATGGTGTGCACCCTGCAAACAGGCGATGCCGCACTTGAATAAATTACATGAAAGTTACAACGATAAAGGTTTTACCGTTCTGGCGATCAGTGTGGACAACACTCGTTCTGTGAGCAAAGTCAAACCTTTCGTAAAGAGCCAGCGTTACAGTTTCCCAGTATTGCTTGACACCGACCAGGAAGTCTTAAAGAGATATCGTGGGAATAATGTTCCTCATACTGTGCTGATTTCAACTGAAGGCAAAATCCAGAAAGTCTGGATTGGTTATCACCCTGGTGAGGAAAAAGAGATTGAAGCTGAGGTTCTAACTTTACTGAAATCCGCTAATGCTGATGAGGAGTAATTTTTGTGAAACGGCAAATGTTAATCCTGGTTCTTTTTGTTATAGTTCTCCTTCCAAATTTATCGAATGCCCAGGGATTCAGTATTCAGGGCAACAACGAACTCCGAACTGCCAGTGGCAAGGAGCAGTTTGGCGGTGTCGTTCGTGACAAAAATTACTTGGAGAACCGTCTCAATCTGGATTCCTATTACGGCAATTTTCGCATGGGGGGACGCCTGACACTATTGCGTCCATCAGAATTTGAAGAAATCCGTCCTGCTGATGAAATTCTTGAGAAACGCTATCTGGAATATTCCCATGACAGTGGAAATCTGAATATCCGAATCGGTGATTTCTATACCGTTTGGGGACGTGGGCTAACCATGGCTCTGGTTGAGGATATCATACAGGGATACGATTCGGGGCTTGACGGTATTCAGGTATCCTCGCACTATGGCGATATAGAGGTCGAAGGTATTACAGGCTGGAGTAGAGAAGGCTTTCTCGGCAATGTGAAGGAATCACGTGTGCATGGAGCACATGTTGAAGTACCCCTGATCAGCGATATCAATCTTGGTGGGCAGATGGCGTTTATTCGCCCCATTGAAGATGATGATATAGCCACTTACAATTCGACTGACAACTTTGGTGGATATGTCTCCTACGACGGTTCATTTTTCTCCATTTGGGCTGAACACATGCAGGAGCAGGTGGTTAATGTCGACGATGATTTTGATGCGACTTACCTTTCCGCCAGCACCTACGCTGGACCGATGGGTCTTGTCGTAGATTACAAAAATTACAATTATTACCGGGGTGGAGGTATAGGGACATCACAAAATAACAGCCCCTATTCTCAGTCTGTTGATATTCTGCCGTTCCACAGTCCACCAGTGGTTCAACGCGAATTTACAAGTAATCTTTTTGGTAAGCATCCTCATATCGTCCGTTATGATGATGAAGTTGGTATTCAGTTGGAAGTATCTTATGCTCTTGGTTATATCGGCACAGCGATACTCGCAATGAGTCAAAGCAGCCGTCACTCGCAAGATGGATCAGCATTGCCTTCCATTGATGAAGAGGACAGTCCCTACCGTGAAGCATTTCTACAGGTAAACATGTACCCAACCCCTTCATCATTCGTTGACCTCTGGACTGGTGTCAGCGAAGAATTGATTTACAACACAATTGGAGCAAATGGCAGAGATACCTGGCAGCGTCGCACAGTTCTCGGTGGCAAAGTTGAATTCCCACTCAGCAATCTTTGGACGGGGCAGGTATACACCGAAGGGCTGCACGTCAATGATGTAAAAGATGAAACCATTTTTTATGAGTCGCTTTTTACTCTGGGGCTTATTTATAGGGCAAACTACACCCTGAATGTAACCGCTGAAACCAGCGGTGATGAGGATATTCCACTTGGGAACGATCTTTGGTTTGGAGAAGATTTTTGGTTTAATGTCACATTCCGCGGATTTTTCCTGGATCGCCATGAGCTGATCGTTACTTATGGTGAGGAACGTGGCGGGTTAGTCTGTACCTCAGGGAAATGCCGTGTTGTAAATCCGTTTAATGGCGTGAAAGTATCTCTGATGACGTTACTCTAAATGAAACTTGCAATTAAAAAACTTTGATTTGCTTCTCTGTTTTTCTATTTTGTGACGTAAATAGCCATTGGTAAACTTAGACGTATTCATTAGTTCCATACAATCCAATCCTGTGCCAGAATTGAAACGTGATATACAACTCCGTCTGCGAATGCTCCCCGCAGTCGATAAAATTCTTTCCGAGGTGCATGTTGACCTCTGGCGTGAATCCCCCTTGACCACGACAACCATCCGTGAAGTGCTCGATGAAATTCGAAAGGAAATAATGGAAGGCAGGGAAGATGTCCCTTCCATCCATGAGATTGCAAAATTAGCAGTTATCCGACTCGAAAAACGTCATTCGTCGAGATTAAAACGAGTTATCAATGGCACTGGTATTATCATCCACACAAACCTTGGAAGATCTCCTCTATCTGAGGAGGCAATTCAAGCGATGGTACAAGCCGCACGTGGCTATTCTTCCCTTGAATATGATATTGAAGAGGGAAAAAGGGGATCACGCCACAGCCTGGTTCAGCATCTTCTGGTTACACTGACACATGCTGAAGATGCGTTGGTTACAAACAATAATGCTTCTGCGCTGTTGTTGGCTTTGATGGCACTGGCGTATAAAAAAGAAGTGATTGTCTCACGTGGACAGTTAGTTGAAATTGGTGGAAGCTTCAGAATTCCGGAAATTTGTAAAGCTGGTGGTGTGAAACTGGTTGAAGTGGGAACCACCAATCGTACCCGTATTGAGGATTACCGAAACGCCGTAACCAATAAAACTGCCTTACTGTTACGAGTCCATACTTCCAATTTCAGAGTTATTGGTTTCACGGAAGAAGTCAAGTTAAGTGAGTTAATTGCTTTGGGTGAAGAAATTGATGTGCCGATAGTGGATGATCTCGGCAGTGGTGCATTGGTTGATCCAGGTTTGGTTGCTGCGTTGAGGGGTGAACCACTGGTTCACGATAGCATTCAGGCAGGTGCAGATGTCATCACTTTGAGCGGCGATAAACTGCTTGGTGGACCTCAAGCTGGTATTGCAGTAGGCAAAGAGAAAGCGATATCACGCATGCGTAAACAT
>JAIOHU010000070.1 GCA_019912845.1 bacterium | reverse complement strand
TCGCATGGAGTTCATTCGATTTGCTTTCTCCAGCTCTTTGAAATTCTTACACTTGCTGTATGAACACACTTTTTCCAAATCCCGAAAATGCTCGGTTTGATGAATTGCTTGAGGTTATGCACTCAACTAAGGACAAGAACTATTTCCGTCGTCTGCAGGCCATTGAGCTTTTATTGGAGGGTCTTGAACGCCATGTTGTGTTACGTGCCGCTCTGGTTACTACTAAAACCCTTACTCGTTGGGTGAATGCTTACAATGAGGGTGGAATTGATGCATTGGCTACAAAACGGAAACCAGGACGTCCACCCCTCATTTCAAATGAAACATTTGAAAAATTTCGACCCCACCTTGATCCTTCCCATGATAGTGGGATTGAGGTTTGGACAGCAAAAATGGTACATGGCTACCTGATTCATGAACTGAAAGTTCAATGTGGCTATTCAACTGTCACCCATACGCTTCACCGGAATAATTATGCTGTAAAAACACCACGATCGTGGCCTGCCAAGCAGAATCAGAAAGACCGTAACAACTATCGCTGGACAATGGAACAATTGCAAAAACGCACGGATATCGATATCTGGTTTTGCGACGAAAGCGGTTTTCTTGCTGATCCCAGACCATGTCGACGCTGGGCAGAAAAAGGAACCACACCAACAACACCCACCACTGGTCTACACATTCGTGCAAATGTTGTTGCTGCAGTAAATCCAGTAAATGGGGAACTGCACGCACTGGTGTTTGATCGTATGGAGAAGCAACGGTTCCAAAAATTCATTGATGAATTGGCAAAACATACAAAAGATCGAAAGACAATCCTGGTTCTGGACAATGCAACATGGCACAAAGCAGCGTTGAACTGGAGACATATCCAACCGTTATTATTGCCAACCTATTCACCAGATTTGAATCCCATAGAAAGATTATGGCGGGTGATGAAAGATCGATACTTCAACAACTGGTATACAGACAACTATGAAACACTAGAAGAACGAGTATGTACAGCACTAAAGAAAATGATGAAAAATGAACCAGAAGTTGCTTCAATATGCAGAGTAGCATGAGACATTATTTCAAAGAAACAATATAACTGTCTCCCAGCCCGATTCAGTTTTGTGCAATGATTCGCTCCATTCGATAAAATGGTGCCCTGTTGCCTGGGGTGAAGTTATAAGGACGAAATAGTTCGTCTCAGAACCAATCGCTAAACCTTCTATAGATAATATCCCAGCATAGACCATTCTTCCTACCGAAAGACGTCCGAGTGCATACAACCAGTTTTGCAAATTAAATGGGATATAAACTGTATCTCTTCCTCTCAGCTTTACGCTCAGATGCATATCAATATCCCCTGTAAACTCAGCACGAACCTCCAGGGGTAAATGAATGGTACGCAATGCAAGAATACGTTGATACACTTTTCTGCTCAACAGCGAATCGACGGTTACTCCTTTCCTGATCGGAATTGCCATGCTGTCAAGGAAGAGCAGAGTATCTTGCACATCGAATAAAACAGACCAGTCGGCTGCATTGTTATTGCCAGTAGCTTTGGTTTGAGTGAGAGTAAGTTGGTTTGAAAAGGTTTCCAGATAGGTTGGTTGTTTTATAATTATTCTATTGAGGTTATCCTGAAAGATGAGTTTGGCTCCAGGAAACAATTCTTTCATAGTCAGTGAATCGAGGGGAAGTTGAATAGCGGTATTGAGCTCAGGTAAATCAGTAAGACTACTTTTTGACCAATACCTCAAACTGTCAGCCAGTTCTTCGATTCGTTCATAAGTGTCGGGTTGCGAAAATGAATCGTCAGAGGCAAAAGCTGGTGATTTGAGTCCATGAAATATGAGCACAATTGAGAGGAGGATTTTCATTGTTAAGGTGCTTATTATTGAGACTGAGTTTTTATCTAAATTTGCAAGATGTTTCACCAGTGCCAAGTTATCTCAACCCGGGCTATATATACAACGATAGAATCAAAAAAATTTTGTTGAATTTCTCTAAGTCCTAACTGCTGATTGAGATGGATCAAATGTCACCTGTTTGTATGCGAGAATTTCCACGGGGTGGCCTGAACTTCCTGCAGGTATCACACTTGAAAAACAACCAACTTATATATTATCCAATACACTTCAAGGGGCAACAATTTCTATTTCCACCACACGTCATGCCAGCATGATATAAGCTAACCTTCTGAAAGCTGAAATGTGAATCATAGGCAGGATAGTTATAATCACCCACGGGCGGGACGCCAGTTCTACATGATGCCGGATACCACTTTGGCTTAGGAGTATGGCGGTTTTCGTAGCATGACCGTCTCGGTCAGGAATATCTTCGATCAAGATGGCAGTTATCAGCGGATTCACCCTTGCCAGCGATCTTAAGTAGTAGAATGTTTTCAGTCCATTGACATGTAACCCAGAGCAAACTGCTGGCGACACAGTCGTTTGGGCAAACGTGGACGTGGTCGTGAAATTGAACACATAATGTGGCGGAACTCTTTCTTTGTCAATCTTGGGCTGTTCTCCATGTTTACAGCTTGGAAAGTGGTTTGTCAATCCGCTAAGCGGTGAACCATCAACCGCAGAGTTGTGTGCGGGAGAACCGTATGCACAGTTCGGAGGGGGGAGGGAATGGAAAAAAAACCATTCCTTCCTACCCCTATCCCAGTCCATAGGATAGAGCGAGGCAACGCTTTATTCAGAGCTACCCCAGAGATTATTTATTCCAACACAACAACCTTCTGAACCACGCTATGCGATTCGCCTTGTAATTTCACGAAGTACATCCCGGCACTTAAGAAGCCTGATTGCAATTGAACAGTGTGTGTACCTGCAGCAAAATTACCATTCGCAAGGGTCTGAACTTCCCGCCCCAATAGATCATAAACAAGTACTCTGACCCTTTGCGATCCGGGAAGTGAGAAGTGAATCAGTGCTTCACTGTTAAAAGGATTCGGGTGAATCGCAGTGATTCCAAATTCAATAGGGATACTCTCAGCATCTTCAGGAGCATCATGCGCCTCAACGACATGAAGCAACAGTGTATCAATCGCAGTTGCGAACCAGGGATCCTCAGCGCTGACATATAGCTCATATTCACCGAGTGGAGTATCGACATCCATACGGACACTCAGGAACTGGTCACGTACGATATTGGCGAAGATCATCTCCGAGTTCCCCGCAGCAGAAAAGCTCATCTCTTCAAAGTCTGGCTCGACAAATACGGTATCGAGATCAAAGCCATACGCTTCGTTCGCACCGATCAAAAATTCGAGATCGGGAAGAGGACTAGCGATTATTGGTGGGTCTTGAACCGGGATACGGAAACCAGTAACCACTACACCCGGCGCAAACTCTTCACTAACAGTGCGAATACGATAGGTCGCTTCACCTTCATGGACTGTGTCATCGTAGAAGCTCAGCTCATCTGTTTCAGCCAAAACTTCAAAAATGGCATAGTCATCGGTCATACGTTCTACGAGAAAGAATTCGACTGGTGGATCGCTGTTTTCCCAGGACAACTGTATACCCTCAAAATCATCACTGCTGGCAAATACATTTTCAACTACAGGGCCCGGCATAAGCTCGGCAAGCGCACGTTCGAGATCGGGCATGTGACCCAGTAGACGGCTGGGGTCTTCATCAGGAGTCCCATATTCGCCCAGAAATTCTTTGATCTCCCAGGCAGTCCAGGTTGAATCCGAGATTGCCTTTACAGCACCCTGGAGCGCGATCACCGCACCTGTGACTATAGGTGATGCACTGGAGGTGCCACTGAAGGAGGATGTATAGAGTTGGTTAAAATCGTTGCCACCATCAAACATGTTTCCATAGCCGGTAGTGGCGACATTCCGCCCCCAGCCATAGAGGTCAACACGGGAGCCGTTGTTCGTCCAACATTCACCAACAAGGTTGTTGGGATTCACTGCACCGCAAACAATTGCTCCACTATCCCGCACCTCACGGTCGAATCTGCCATTATAAGTCTCCCAGTCGAGATTCATCGATCCGTTGCCGGCCGCCTCAACACAGACCCTGCCTGAGAGTGTGGCAGTCAGGATAGCGTCAAAAGTATCCCGCCAATACTCCATGGCTATATACCTGAACTGTCCACAGTTGCACTCACATTCGATGCCATCAGGTGGTTCCGGTCCTTCGGCATGAAGTTCAATAAGAAAAACATCGCCGACATTTGAGATCAGATCTGATGCAGCCAGATTGACTGCCGCAGCAGCGCTCATATTGCCAACGGACACCATCCAGACAAAAGATGTAGCCGGTACTATTCCAGTGATACCATACTCGTTACCCTCACCGACGACCTCACCGACAACGGCAGTACCGTGATGAATCCAGCCTTCATCCTCATCATGAATGATCTGCCCGAAAATAGCATCATTTGATATATCGAGGTCTTCATGATCTGGATTCCAACCACCCTCTATATCTGTAAACCAGACACTTTCACCAGCTGCCCCAGGATAAGCCAACCTTACTGCTACTGCACCGATACCATAGGGAGCACTTTCAGTATAGCCCTGATTCAATTCATATAGTGGTGTTTCAGGTGGGATATCGGTTACATCAGGCAGTTGCGGAATTGGATCATGCCAGGCATCATCCACCAGCGGGAGCGTTTCAATTGCATACAGCAGCTCATCAGGAATCACACCACGTGGTACATCGATCTCAGCAAATCGTGTCAGGTCTGGTGCTTCCTCGCCGCTGAACTCTTCAGCAAATTTACGGTCAACTTCCAGTTCTTCGTAAGAACGGAAAAAACGTGTGTTTAATGTGGCGTTAAATTTGGATAGGACTGAATTTAGCGATGAAACATCTGCTCCTGCCAGTGAGATGGCGATCCCATTTTCAGCGCGAATTTTATCAGCTTCAAAAAATTGAACCACAACGCGTGCTCTCTTCCAATATTCTGTCTCTGTATAATCAACGGGTACTTTCCGATCAGAGGTAGGGGAGGGGTACTCATGATTGAGGTTCGCAACACCTGGGAGTGTGCATACCATACTAAGGATGAGGAGTGGTAGACTCCACCTCAATTTAAACAGACGATACATTCTTCTCTCCAGTCAAATTTTGGAGGTGAGGAACCTCCACTTACCAGCGCACGTTTAATATGATACTTATAGCCATAATGAGCAAACCCGATGCCTCGGGAAAAGGAGAGCCTGAAAGTAACGTACAGCTTGAAGAAAGTGGAGTTGTGCCAGAGATGTTGAGGCTGAATTAGTGCAGTGAAGTTAGTAGCAATGCTAAATATGCACAGTCTGACAGACCTGGAAAACATTATTTGGAACCTTGTTTCATTTTGATACATGGTTGTTTTTCTGGTTGCTTCTATTTGAATGAATACCAGAGTTCGGTATAACAGTTTTTGAAATATTTTTTTCTGACGGCTTGACTCTTTGGCTCCAAAGATTTTATTTGTAACCTTGTAAGTGGGATACAATCAGTTCAAAATTTCATTATATTAGAAATTGATGAGTTTAGATATCTCATTTAGAAAAATGCGCTGGGGAGTGCTGGATTTCACAAAACCCAATTATTAGAGGAGGAAGGGTAAGTTACTTGACTTATGTGGATGAAATTGGCTTTTCCGTGAGTTTCGTACTTAGGGATTGCACTACAATGCACAAAGTACTTATCTTGACTCTTTAGAAGTAAAATACGAGCCGGGGTAATCCCCCTGATATTACTTTAGCTGAGGGATTCATTTATTTATCTTGATCTGATTTTAAAAACGATTCTTACCCATAAATAATTTAGCAAATGTTATGCCATATAACTTTATTTGGCAGCATTTTTTTGTACCCCTCGTAAGTGCTTGTGTTTGCTTCATGCTACAATCCAGCTCTTGCCTGCCGTGATATTATTTAGTTTCAGAGATGTAGCAAACGAATACATGATCTACAAGTAGTGTTTCGATTTGCACCAATTTAAATTGAATAACGATTCATAAGACCTGAGTAGTCAATCAACCGTAGCCTCTCCAAGCAGAGAGGTGAGTTCATTTCGTGATTAATGGTATGAACTCTTGCGAGCCGGTCTTAAAAAAAGGGGTTAGCTATGGTTCGTTTGAATCGATTTGTTTTGATTTTTGTCCTCTTACTCTTCGCTGTAAGTGTCTATGCAGCTTCTACTGGTAAAATTATCGGTAGAATTACAGATAAAGAGGGCAACCCTTTGATTGGGACAAATATCGTTCTCGAAGGGACAAGCCTTGGCGCTCAAACGGGTGTCGATGGTGATTTCTTCATTTTGAACATCCCACCGGGGACATACACTGTACGTGCCTCTATGCTGGGCTACAACGGTGTAGTGTACAACAACGTTCAGGTTTCCACTGACCGGACAACCAAGTTGAGTTTTGATCTAGAAGAGAAGGTCATGGAACTTGGCGAAGAAGTTGTCTATATCGCTAAACGTCCGATGATCCGTAAGGATATGACCGACAGTCGTATCACACGCACCTCCGAGGATCTTAAGATGATGCCAGTGGAGAATGTACGTGATGTTATTCAACTTACCGCTGGAACTGTTGGCAACAACTTCCGTGGAGGACGTGACACCGAAGTTAGTTATATCGTGGATGGTGTCTCGATGGTAGACCCGATGACAGGACGTTATGAGGGATATATCCCCCAGGTGAGTTTTTCAGAGGTTAACGTCATTACCGGTGGTCAATCAGTTGAATATGGTAACTCACTTTCAGGTGTGGTCAACCAGGTAACCAAGGATGGTGGTGACAGATTTGAAGGGAGTGTTTTTGTAAGAACCAATGATATGGGTGAGGATGAGGTTTTCATTGGGGAACGTGATCGAATGAAGGATTTGCAGGGTGTGATTTCAGGTCCAATTCCTTTCTTCGACCAACTCGGTGCTGGCGATTTGTCATTTCTGCTTTCAGGACAGTTCTATGATACAAATGGTCGTTTTCAGAATGATGATTCGACCTTATCAAGTTTCTATGGTAAATTGACCTATAAAATTACTCCACGGCATAAATTGACCTTCAACTCTGCGGTCTCAAATTCAAACTACCAGTACTATGGTCACCTCTGGAGCAGGACAACAAATGAAGATCTGCTTGCACAATATCGACCGACAGATAACCTTGGTAATTTGAAACCGGACTATAACTTTTATGCTCGTGATGAAAATGGCAACTTCCTACACGACAATGATGGAAATCGTATCCCCTGGTACAATAACAATCGTGTTGACACCGAGGATCTGAATCATAACGGTGTGATTGATCCGGGTGAGGATTTAAACAGTAATGGTTTCCTTGACAGCGAAGATTTGAATAATGATTATTCGCTTGATTCTTATAATATGCTGGATCACCTGCCAGACTATTTCGGGCATACTGAGCAGTTTTCTGTGAAGTGGAACCATACATTGAACTCCAGGACGTTCTATGAGATGAGTGCTTCTTATTACAAAACACTCATGAAATATAACGTCAACGAAAGTTTTAACGAGGATTCCAATGGCAATGGTCAGCTCGATCTTGAACTGTCTTATAGCTCCTTCGATGAAATTCCTGATGATGTTCTGAATTCCAATTATAGGGCACCAAACGGTGAAATCATTCCTTTCCGTGACCTTCTTGAAGCGGTAATAGACGATCAGAATGAAGTGCAATATGTCTGGTTCGATTTCAATCGCAATGGTGTGTACGAGTATGAGGATCTAAACGGTAACGAAGAATGGGATTGGAAGAAGTATGGACGTGGTCACGATCTATTCGTTGATGAGAACAACAATGGCTATATCGATGCTTCAGAAAATGGTCCTAAATCCGAATGGTTGATGTGGGAAGATATCAACTTCAACTCAAATTCTACAGACAATGACGAATTTTACACGTTCGGTGATGGTAAAACCTATTACCGATTGCGTTGGAATGATGACTATAAAGAGACCTTCACATATAAAGGGAGTATCACCAGCCAGGTTCACCGTTATCACCAGATAAAAAGTGGTATTGAGTTGCAGTTCATGGAAATTTTTGATCATGATGTTGATATGGCATCTGGTGGAAATGTATATGGACAAAATTTTAAAGCGAATCCAAGGCTTTATGGCGGCTGGGTCGAAGACAAGATGGAATTTGAGGGGATGGTCATCAATATAGGTGCTCGTCTCGATATCTTCGATATTAACTGGGATAATTATCCAGAAGATGTAACTGACCCCGTGACTGATACTCAAAGCGGTGGTACTGTAAAGAACCCGGTGGAAGTGAAAGAGAAATATTATTGGGGACCACGTTTAGGTGTAGCTTTCCCAATAACTGAACGAGACCTCCTGAGTTTCAATTATAGCCGTAATTTTCAGATTCCAATTCTGCGTTATGCTTACACCAATGTAAACTGGGATCTCTCTGGTGCATTTCCGATCATCGGGAATCCAAATCTTGAACCAGAAAGAACAACCTCATACGAATTAACACTGCGCCATCAGTTTATGGCTGATCTGGCAATGGTTGCTACTGGTTTCTACAAGGATGTATCCGGCTTGGTTGATACACGTCAGGTGTTTTATGATCCACGGAACTGGTATGGTTTATATATCAACCTTGATTATGGCAACGTGCGTGGTTTTGAACTTTCACTTGAGAAACGATTCAGTCACTTCTACAGCGGATCATTAAGCTATACCTATTCCGTAGCAAAAGGTAAAGCCTCCGATGCACGTCAGAATTATGAAAATGCATGGGCTGAGAATCAGATTCGTACCACAGAAAGTTATCTCGACTGGGATCAGAGAAATACTATTTATGGCTCTGTGCAGTTTATGGTTCCAAAAGGAACCAGTCCTTTTGGATTCGACTTCTTTGATGAATGGCTGATCAGCCTGATTGGACGTTATGGCAGTGGTTTGCCTTTCTCCAGTCCAGCAAAATCAAAGGAACCCCCTATCAACGATGAACGACTTCCATATACACTCGAATTTGACGGTCGTATTCAAAAACGTTTCAGTTTCAATGATAACTTTGCGATGGTCGCATATCTACAAGGCTACAACATCTTTAATCACCACAATATTGATCAACGATTCTTCCAGGTAAATGCAGATGCTGGTTGGTACCTGGAAAATGATTCTGACAATGATGGTCAGCCAGACAAAGATGTTGACGGTGTTTACAATGATCCAAGGTACTGGGAGCGCGGTCGTTACTTCCAGCTAGGCGTTGGTCTTGAATTTTAATCTGAATCCAAGGAGAAATCGTTTTGAAGAAAATTAAAATTATCAAAATGGTCGCTGTACTAGCCCTTCTTGGATTGACCGTGGCAATGGTAAATGCTGCGGTAATGCCAGGACGCAACGGTATCAAGGGACCAGTTCACCAGACAGATGCCAGACCGGCGTTAGCACAACGTGTGCATGATGTCGGCAATATCTGGATGGCAATCTCCAATTATGGTAATTATGGCGATCCCAATGCCAGTCTGCCTTCTGCTGAATGGCCTAGCGGATCGGAAGTATACTATATCTGGGAAGGTCGTTTCTGGCTGGGTGCAATGGTTGGAGGCGAACCACTTGTAAGTCATGCCGATTACGGGAACTATGAATTCGATCCAACTGAAGGGTCAGTGTTCTATTTTGGTACAGGACCAAAATCAATTCAAGATGGTGTTGTGCAATTTGATGATCTGACTGATATCGAGGGGCATACACCGATTGGTTTTGAAATATCTCAACGCAGTCTTTCCTGGTCGCTGCCAGAATATGATGACTTTGTTGTTTTCCTATACGAAATCAAGAATGTCAGTGGCGGGACTCTTAATGGTGTTTATCCCTCCTGGGTCTTTGACAATGATGTCGGGGCTGGACCTGGTGGTGACCCCGATCAGCCTCATATTGATGACCTCGTTGATTATGATGGTTGGACACCTGATAGCCAGAACCCTTATAAAGTCGACTGGGTTGATCCCTACGATCTAGATGGTGATGGAGAAACTGGCTATGACTACTGGGGCTGGGCAAAGGCTGACCCCCGTAACCCCTACCAGCAGGGCTATAAAGATGATGGTCACATGCCTGAAACATTTGAGGCGGAGCCCGATGGTATCTACGATGAATATCAACTCTATTTTGATCCAAACGGTCCCGAAGTTATTGGTCAAGAGGGGACAGTATTCGAGGGGCAGGTTCTCACCGATGCAGATGGAGAACCATTACATGGATATCTCCTCTCCAGAAATATGAGCTACATGTACGATGGCGATTATGCGCAAAGCGGCGAGAATGACACTGGTGAACGTAGTTTGAGTACTCCAGTAGCAGGTTTTATCGGCACACGTATTCTTTATATGCCGATTGAACCATTTAATCTATCTGCCGCAGACAGTATGGCGCGTCCATATAGTCACCAATGGTGGAATTGGGAATCTGATCCAGGTTCTGATAAAGAAAAATATGAGTATATGACTGGAAATCATTCTTTGTCTCAAGGGATGAAGTTCATGCCTCACCCCTTTGACTATGGAGCAGGTGCACCAGTATTCGATTACCGTTATATGCATACTATCGGTCCGATCAACGACTGGCAGGATGGTGAGACTCGGAAATTTGTTATGGTCACCGGTGTTGGCTGGGGATTGCAAGGCGTACGTGAGATCATTGATAATGCGCTGGTGGCATATTACCAGGGTGAACCGGAAGTTATTGGTACACCAGTTCTTGAAGCACCTGATCCTGAACAACGTGGTTTTACAGGTGTAAGTGATAACGCTATTCGACAGGATAAACACTTTCTACTTCCTATCCCACCACCTATTCCCGACTTGCATTACAGCCCGGGAGATCGCCAGGTGCGACTGGTCTGGGATTCGTACGCAGAAACTGCAATCGATAATTTCCTAGGAACTTCGGACTTTGAAGGATATAAAATTTATCGTTCCAAGTACAACGCACAGACATGGGAATTGATTGCTGCATTTGATGTGTTAGACACGGAAGTTTACCTCCTGAATACCGAGGGAGATACACTTAATCCAATACTCCCTAATGGTTCAACAACAGTGACAGTTGATAATATCAGCTACACCTTTGATATCGGTGACACTGTCACGATAACCCATCCAGCTTATGAAACAATGCGTATGGAAGGTGGTGGTTCATTCCTGAAGGTGAATCTGCCAGGAACATCGGAAATGGACATCGTACATTCCTATATCGATGATGGCGGTGATTTCCTCGCTCAGGATGGCACATTAATCATTCGCAATACTGAAGCACCTGTGAATGGATTGAAATACTACTACGCTGTTGCAGCGTACGATCCAGATAAACCTCAATTCGGTCTTTTCCAGATCGAATCAGCCAAATCCAACTATCGAAAGAGCCTTGAAGGCGCACCTGAAGCGGTAATTCCTCGTCCTGATCCGTCGATTGATGAAGACTTACTGGTTCAAGATGTAGATCCTGAAGAGTTATATGGTACTGTAGATAACGTCACAGTAGTTCCTAATCCTTACAAGGCGACTGCAGTCTGGGAATCACGTTATGAAGACAGGATAGCCTTCTTTAACCTGCCACCGCGTGCGAAGATCTCAATTTTCACCATGACTGGTGACCTTGTTGATGAGATTTATCATAACGATGCGACTCAGGGTTCCGCTGACTGGGATTTAATCAGTCGTAATAACCAGAAGGTCGTTTCCGGTCTGTACATCTACATTGTTGAAACACCAGATGAGCAGAAAAAGGTCGGCAAATTCCTGATAATGCGATAAGCGGAAGAGGAGATACACCATGAGAAAAATTGAACGATTTATGATAATCAGTGTGCTCCTGGTCGGTATGCTTCTTCCGGGAGTACTGCTGGCTGAGGAATTTGCAAAAGTAGGAACTGTAGGATCGCAATTCCTGAAAATACCCGTGGGAGCACGCGGTGCTGCGATGGGGCATGCATTTTCAAGTGTGAGCGATGACGCTACTGCAATGTTCTGGAATCCAGCTGGACTGACAAAGACGGATAAAACCAACGTTACACTCGAGCAGGTCAATTGGATTGCAGAGATAAGTTACAGTGCAGTTGGAATGTCACATAGACTGAATAATTCGATGGTCGTCGGATTATTTGCAACCAGCTTAAACTCAGGTAATATAGAGGTTACTACTATCGACCAGCCTGACGGCACTGGTGAAACATACGCTGTCACAGATATGATGGTTGGTGCCTCTGCATCAACGGCTCTGACAAATAAATTCTCCATCGGTGCAAATATCAAATATGTACACGAAGACTTTGATGGGGATGCTGCGGATGCCTGGGCAATTGACGTTGGTACTCTGTACGATACTGGCTGGAAAACTGTCAGGCTGAGTATGAACATCTTCAATTTTGGTCCTGAGGTACAGTTAGGTGGTCAGTACAACGATTGGGATAACGGCAACCAGGTAGCTGGCATGAGTGATTTCTTGCCATATCACTTCCCCATGACTTTCAAGATGGGAATGGCAGCCGATCCATGGATAACAAACGAACATCGTCTAACCCTCGTTGCAGAACTTGAACACCCCAATGACAATATCGAAAGGTACAATGTCGGCGGTGAATATGGCTTCATGGAAATGTTCTTCCTTCGTGGAGGGTACACCTTCCGCCATGATACACTTGGTATGTCGGCTGGCCTCGGAGCGAATTGGAATGGCTTCGGCATCGATTATGCCTATTCGGATTTTGGAGTTCTCGATTTTGTGCAACGGTTTAACATCAGTTTCAATTTCTGATGAATTAATCAAAACGAACTGATGAAAAAAAACCGTTTGACAAGGAGGAATTGAATATGTCAGTGAACAGGGTGTTTGGGTTGGTCGTTCTGCTGCTCATGATTGCAGCGACAGTATCATCGGCACAGCCCATTGCAGTTTCAGCGACCTATCATGAGAATACGAATGAAATCGCAATAGAGTTTGATGCACAGATTTTTACAAATGCAGAATATGTTGCGATGCGCGGCATTGCGATTGATGATGATAGAGGTGGGAAAGATGCAGATGTTGTTCTGAGAGGCGGAACACTAGTCAATACAAACGATGTCGGTACCAGTATTCGACTCAAGCCATATTTTACGGGTGTTATCGATACCTACCTCTACAACGATGCCGAAGGTGCTGAAGTCACAGCAGATTGTTGGGGTCTGGACTATCAGGACTTAATGGATCTGGAAACAATGACAGATCAGAGTGCTGAATTGCGTGTCTGGCTTCCTGCTGGCGCAGTCCGTGGTACAGACGGAATCCCCAATGTGGGCAATTGGGCACCACTTACTTATGATGCGACACCTGATGGTCAACTCACCGAAGTGCAGGATGTCTACTATAATGCAAATACCAATATCCTGCGCCTCGAATTTAATAATCTGATTCGTAACGACCAGATCGCAGAAGATATTTCCAAACCACATCCTGTTAACCCGGCGTGGTCGGGACCAGGAAATGGAAAACTGGATATACTTGTATCTGGTGATGATCTGACTGAAGATCGAAATGAAAATGATACGCTTGATTTTGAGCAAAATGTTCGTTTGACTCGAATTGTACTCGCCGATGCCAGTGGTAAAACCTTCACTCCAACTAGTGCATTGGATATGACAAGAAGAGATTCGACCTCCATTTCGCTACGACTGACCAAGAGTGGCAGGGCATCTCTTGAGGAACTCGACCTCAATACCTTAACCATTTCTTTCAGTGAATTTACCTTTGTGGATGTTGACTACAATACGGTTGAATCAGTTGAAAATATGGCTGTGCAGGTCACAAGGGATACAACTCCATTCCTGCCGGACAGCGCGAGATACAATTTTGGTGAAAATCGGTTATCCGCCTGGTTTAACGAAAATCTGTATACGGATGATCCAATAAAGGATTATATCGTTATTCCCAAGTTCTGGGTACATAGCTACTTAATGGAAGTCGTCCGAGATGATAATGACAATCCAATCGACACTGTCGCGGTGGATTCTCTGGTCGTCTATCTGAGTGGCGGAGATCCTGGCACAACAGGCAGTAATGGTGTGAAGATCAGCACGAAAATTCCTGATTCACGTGTTATTGAAGACTATTTCATCAGGTATCAGAATATTACCGACCCAGACAGATATCTGGTATACTGGGCGTACCTGAATGCGAATGCTGTACTAAGTGAAGAGGGAAATGGCAACCGTGAAGCAAACTGCCCCCTGACCTTTGTTCTCGAGGATGACAGGAACAAAGCACCTGAACCCGATCCAGCAGAGATCGTTACTTACGATGCCGCTACAAATGAGCTGTATGTCCGGTTTGATGTACGCCTTGATCAGGATGTCGACCTGACAGGATTCGCGCTCGAAACTGCGGATAGTTCACATCAGCTAACTGGTGGTACCTTTGAACGTGAGTCGGGGAATAAAGCACTTAGAATTACTTTGAATGGGTATGACCAAAAGGTATTTGAATCACTTGAAGGTCATGATGACCCAACACTCCGAATCGATCCCTATTCTGTTTTCCAGCAGAACATTTTTAATGGGAACCGGCAGATTTCTGCTATCCCTGTTGTTTATACAGCAGATCCAAATCCACCACTACCTAAGTATGTTTTCTATAATTTTATGGATGGTACACTGGTGCTGGAATCCAATCCACCACTTACGGTTGAGCAAATTGATATTACGAAGCTGACGTTTGCTGGTGTTACACTTACTGAACCAGACAGTGTAACCACTGGATCAGATGGTCTGGTCGAATATGATGTTGATCGTCTTATATATCACCTTAGTGAAGGCGATGTAAATTCACTGAATGCCATCGAAGAATCGATGATGGATTCAATTATAGCCACGTTTGATGTTGCGTTCCTGACAAATGGTGATGGTGTGCAGTCAGAGCTTTTCCAGGATGTCAGCGACATGCAAATGCTCACCAGTATGAGCAATTCATCGGAAGTGTTATTAGGATATGGACGTGATTTCTTTGTGAAAGCGTTCCAGGTCTTTCCGACAATCCCTCGTAAACTGCATGCTTCCATAAGGAAGATATCCGACCATGCATTATGGTATGTTTCAAACGAGCAGTGGACAGGAATAACGAAACTCAACGGCGTTTTCCATGACAATGAAGATTCCGGAAAGATTATTGATATGCCATTGCTGCGTCCGGTAAAACCGGCTGAAATTGATGCGATGGTTTCCTATTTCGAAGATTCTACACCTAAGGATACAACACGCGGTGTATATGAACAGTTGGTCGATATCTTCGCAGGAGATTACAGCAATAAAGTCCCTGAAAAAGTTGATATTCTGCTAGCCGATGTTTTTGATGATTTTGGCGAAGCGGGACGTAATGACTCCAAAGCCGGCTATTGGAAGCATGGGTATTTTGATCCGGCAAATCTACCTGGTCAAGGTGATGAGTACGGCAATAATGCTGAACTACTCATAATAGATAGTTATCCGCAAAGCTTCATTCAGGGCGAAGTTGCTTACAAGTGGGACGATCAGGATTATGAATGGGATTTAGCAGATACGACGGCGTTAAATAATGGACTTCCAGCATTGGCAAACATTTTCACGCAGTATGTGCTATACAAGGTGGACAAATACGAACAGAATTGGGTGCGTGTCGGTCTAGCTTATCTCTCTGAATTCCTTGTTGACCAGTTGCCGAAGTTTTACGGCGAATCGGTCGCAAAGGGTATCGGTGGTGGAAATATCCTCACACGTATAGGTGCAGATTACAACAGCAGAACTGATTATGTACACCTCTTCATGTTCTTTCTCTATGTCTGGGAAAAATATGGCGGTGATGATGTTCTTACAGAAATCGCAGAATCGCCGAGAATTGGTGTGAATTCAATTGACCGGGTTATTGAAGCCCGTCAAGATGCGCTGGAACCCTATCTAAGAGGTAAAACACTCAAGCAGATCTATCTGGATTTTGCCACAGCCAATTTGATAGATACAACATATGCCCCTGCGGCTGATAACGGTATTTATATGTTTGAGAATATTAACACTCAAGGTTCAGTGCGTGGCACACAGTTCAAGTGGAAAGCCAGTTCACCCAAAGATCGCCCTCCATACCAGGCAGCATCAACAGATTGGGGATTTGATTACTACTACACTTCTTATGGGATTTATGATTCAAATCCTGTCATTAGTGATCCAATTGGAGAAGAGGTGGTTGTATTCGCTGGTGAGAGTGATAGTGATCTGCTGCTTAGAAAACTGAATGTACGGGCGAACAATATATCACCAACTCTGGGTAGCGAATACCTGGTTCAAGATGTTACCGGTACAACACTTTGGAATGAAGATTTAAATATGGGACGTATTCCAATGTCCATGCCTGATGAAGGTTGGAGCCTCAATCAAGACTTCAGGATGTTCATTCTAATCGCCACAGGTGAGTCTCAATTCAATGTAACAAATGAAACCCGGACATCTAACTATACACAGATGTACGTTGCCCAGAATCCTGAACTGTCGAGGAAGTTGGATATCTATATCATCAGTGAATTTGAACTTTACAACGATGATGGTGATAAATCCCCTGTGCTGCTTGGTACTCGAGACTCTGCAACTGGTGACACGCTGACTCACTACACCGAGCTTGAATACTTCGAGCAACTTACCGCAAATAATGAGATGAGTGCATACAATTTCTACCAGACAGAATTCTGGCTTGCGGATGTTGGCACTTACTTCTGGCAGCTTCGTGGGTACTATGCGAATGGACTACCTGTTCAAGCTGATACACTGGTCGTAGGTGTAAGTAGATTGCCGGCAAATGGTCCTGGTGAATTGGAATATGGCGAGGAGTTGACATTCCATACAACTTCAAGAGCATTTGATCAGGATGTATTTGCAACAGTTAGCAGCGTCAATAATACTGAAATGATCCAGGCACTAACACACTTGCCAAACAAGGCAAACGATGGGCTTAGACCAGTAAGCCGAATCTACAACATCAGTGCCGGCAATGCGGTTCTGAACGACCCAGCCTTCCTCACAATTTCATGTGATCTAAGCTCTGATGTGGATGGTGATCCAGGAGTCTACATCCTTGATGAGAATGAATGGCGATATATGGGTGGAAGCTACGATGCATTATCAGGAACGGTTACCTGTCCTGTATCGAGTTTTGGGAAGTTCCAAATCTTCTCCGGCACGCACGGTGAAGTGGATGCAACCCTGGCAGTCCCAACTGAATATGCACTTGCACAAAATTATCCCAACCCGTTCAACCCGTCCACGACCATCAATTTTTCATTGCCGAATGCAAGCAATGTCAGTCTGGTGATTTATGATGTGATGGGACGAGAGGTTGCGAAGTTGATCGATCGTGAGATGCCATTCGGCAACCATTCACTCGTCTGGGATGGAAGATCGACCGCCGGTTTGAATCCTGCCAGTGGTATGTATTTCATCCGGCTGGAAGCGGATGGAGTGGTAATGACACGTAAAATGATGCTAGTGAAGTAAGGGAGCGGAGGAAAATGAAAATGCGAAAGCTACAATCGATTTACATGCAATGTTTCGTACTGCTGGTTTTCATGATATTCAGCGGCAGTTTCATTGGATGTGAGACGTTCAGTGATGATATCCCTTCCGATGCTCCTGTTACGGTAAATGGGTTGATCGAAGAGGGATGGACCTACTATGAGGTCAACAATTTTGAGCGGGCTGTAACCTCATTTAATGATGCATCAAATGCAGAAGCGACCAATCTCGAAGCCTATCTCGGGATGGGATATTCATTTGCTCAGATGAATCAACTGACTCGCGCTCAACAGAATCTTGGTAATGTGATAGCCTTGGCGCCGGTGTTGGTAGATGAGGGTGGTTTATCTGAAGCTCAGGCTCAGGTTTTACGAGCTGAAGCGTACGCTGGGATGGCTGTAGCATTCCTGGCTGCGAAGGATTACGAAAATGCAGTCAGCCGTGCAGAGATGTGTATGGAAATTGATCCACAATTTTCGCATCGTTGGATAGAAGATTTTGATGATGCCGATCTGATTATTCTGAAGGCTGAAGCTTATTTCGGTGTTCAAGACTATGCGAACTGCATGTTTGCGCTTGATGCCTTGAGTGGCAATTTTATCTCCAACTCAGCACAATTGGGAACCAGAACTGATACTCTGGTGGTCACAATGCTTGAAGATACACAGTTCACCGGAATTGCCGAACTGCATTTGAGTATTACCAATCTGGTTTACCCCAGCGCAATAACCAATCTCAGTCTTGGCAGCGATCTGCTCAGCAACAGCAGCTTTGATAGTTGGACAAGTGGCTCACTGAATGATTGGAGTGTCAGCAACACTGAAGCAGGAGTCCGCGAAATTTCTGAAGTGGATTCACTCGAAAGTTACGGGGGTAGTGGAACAGGAGCATGTAATTTCTACAATCTACCTCTCGATAATTCCGATTTCGGTGTACCATTCGGAATCAGCCAAACTGTTCTACCGAATAATGCATTTGTTCGTGTTCAGGTCAATGTAAGCACGTGGCTGAATGGTGAATTGTATATCGAAAATGGTGGTATGCAACGGGGAGTTGTCAATGATCTTGGCGTTTTCACCTTCGATTTCGAAACTGCTTCTGATCCGACGCTTACAATCAGTTCTAACGATACCACGAACATGACAATTGACTGGAGTTTTGCCACCAGTTTTGCTGATGGCTTCAGCCAGGAAGTTGTTGAATATGTCTCTGGTGGCAATGTGGTCACTTTCCATTCAGTACCTGTGCCAAGGCATCGAGGACGTTTTGTTGTGGATTATATGTATGCGAATGATTTCGGGGAATTTTTAATCGAATTACGTGATGCGATTGATTCACTTTGAAAGTAATTATTGAAAAACGGCTGTTCGTTTGATGAACATGCCAATTTAGTAAATAGATAAAGAAAAAAACCGTAGTTATGAGAAAATCCGAATGTTTCAATGGATGAACCAGCATCAATAGGATGCAAAAAAATGAAGGAGGAACTATGTTCCGAAAAGTATTAGTTGGTTTGGTGTTACTTTCCATGTTGACGGGTGTGCTCTTTGCGGCAGAACTCGTAAAACTGAGACCGCTGGGCTACCCGAAGGGTCCGGTAGTATCTTCAGAATTGGATGATTACACCGACAACGCACTTTTACGTCGTTACACTGGTGACGCTGAGTATTATCTGGGTTCAGGTTCTGCCGGCGATACTATGGCTGTAGCATTTCAACCACTAGTTGCGTGTTCCATCTATGCAGCACAAATTCAGTGGTTCAGTGGTGGTAGTTATCAGGCTTACATGTGGGAGTTCAACGAGGAAGCCAGCGCAAATGGTCGTGCGCCAGAACGTGGTACCTCAGAGATCAGCCCACTTGGTGATGTAATGTTTGGACCATTTGTGAACACAGCAGAAGGTACCCAGGAATGGGAAGCCCTCTTCACAAATGAAGATATTCCCAATGGTGGTATTGAATGGGATACAAGCCCCATTATCATTGGCTATGTAAAAACACAAGATGATGGTTTGCCACAACCATTGGCAGATGATGTTTCGTCCCGTGGCTTTACCTACACATGGTTCGGTGGTCCCTGGACATCAGAAGATTATGATTTCATCTGGGGTTCCTATTCCAGTGATTATACAGGCACCATCGTCGATATCATGATGCATGCGTATGTAGCATACACTGAAAATCCCCCGCCATTTATCCTGACAATGGATCAGCTTCCAAATACTGTCAATCCTGAAAAGGTTTGTACAGTCTGGGCTGAAATTGAAGATGACAATGGTTGGTCGACAGACGAAGCAATGCTTTATGTGAAATTGAATGATGGGACACCCGAAGCATTCGAGATGACTGACGACGATGAAGATGGTATGTTCATGGCTGAGTTCAGTCTGGCTGACTTGGGTGCTGCTGCTGGTGATCAAGTTTCTTACTGGATTGAGACAGAAGATGATCAAGGTGCATCTAATGCAAATAGTGATGACGGTATTTTCTTCAACGTTGTCGAACTCGCGAATCCTGATGCAGAACTTCTCTTTGTTGATGCAGCAATGACCGACCGTCTGGAAATCGTTGAAGCATATTTTGCTGGTCATGGAGTATCCTACGAATATTGGAGCGTAAGCGACAATAAAGGTCTGGATATGTATACTGTGAATGGTGGAAACTGGAACACAGTATTTGTTGGTGGTTGGGGAACCAATGTGCCAACTCGTGCCTGGGATGATTCTCCATATTATGATTTCATCATGAATGGTGGCAACTTCATCCTGAACGACATGGATTATTTCTATACAAACGGTGAAGAAGCTGGTGAGATTACATTCGCTGAAGGTGATTTTGCATTTGATGTGTTTGGTATTGAAGCAGGCACCAACGATCCTGAACCGACTGACAGTCTGTTCCTGGGTGAAGTAGACGATCCCATCTCCGGTGCATTCGCAGATGAATCATACGAAACCTACCCGGAAGTCTATAGTGGCAACTGGGCTGACTTTGTCGTTCCAAATGATGAAGCGGTTGGTGTTTTCCTCGGCGAAGAACTTGGCAACTACCAGGCGATTCGTAAAGAGGTCGATGGTCAGAAGACAGTTTATTTTGCATTCGACATCTTCAGTGCTGCCTATACAACCTGGGGCGGTCTGTATCGCGCAACTGAGCAACAGCAGATGTTGCTGGAATCCCTGTTGGGTTATGTCGATGTAACTGTAGGTGTTGATGAAGAAGGTTCAAGCGTTCTGCCAAACGAATTTGCTCTCGAGCAGAACTTCCCGAATCCTTTCAACCCATCAACAACCATCAACTTCTCAGTACCACAGCGTGCTGATGTTACATTGACTGTATATAATGTTGCTGGTCAGGAAGTTATGAGTCACACTGGTAGTTATGGTGTCGGTCAGCATAACATCCATCTGGATGCCAGTGATCTTGCAAGTGGCATTTACATGTATCGTCTCGAAGCTGCGGACTTCTCTGCGACTCGTAAGATGATGCTGATGAAATAAGTATTGCCGAGCTGGAGGATTGCAGTTTACTGCAATCCGGCAATTCAATGGCTGTTCTCGTTGTTTGAGAACAGCCATTTCTCATTGATAAAGTTAAGGATTATAGTAACTTCTGATTATTGACCAGTGGATCTCCCAAAACTTTTGGGAATTTCTAGCATTACCATATCCATTAGTATATTTTAGCAGATTGATAGTGAAAGTTACCATTCTCGATAAATGATCATGAATATTCCGAGAACAATCTTGATCTCTTTTTCGAGAGTGATTTGATAGCTCAATTGAACGAGGTTGCTTGCAGCAACACGCACCGGAGGCTACCATGATGACAAGGCGCCTGATTCTTTCTTTTTTATTTGTCCTCTTTACCACAACATTTGCTTTCCCTGTTTCACAACAATTATCAGCTTCACATTCATTTCCTGTCACCGTTTCAGAAAGGATAACCCTCGACAACGGGATGAGATTGTCCCTGCAAATCGACGGTCCTTCCTGGATACCATCAGAATCAGTTGAAGGTGAAGCTCTGAGGGCATCATATCCGCAGGCGGGTGATCTTGAAGTTGATGGGTTTCCCATTGTTCCAGTTGTTGGAAGAATGTTTAGGCTACCCCCACAGGGCGGTGCAGTTGTTGAAGTGATTGAGTCAGAATATGAGACCTTTTCGGGTGTTGAATATGCTTTGTATTTCGGTGAAGATGGAATTGAACCGCTTACGGAAAACAATGACCTTGAGGATGCCTGGTATCCAGGCGAGCTGGCTAGAATAGCTGATCCCGGGAGATTTAAAGACTTCCGTGTCTCAAATCTCGTTACTTTTCCCGTTCAAGTGAATCGTGCCCGGCGTGAGGTACGTGTCTACAGCAATATCCAGGTGGAAATCCGTTACGAAGGTGATGATAATCGTTGCACACTGCCTGCAAATCCCACGCATATCTCCGAAGCATTTCTGCCATTTTACCGTAATCTTCTGGATTGGGATGACTCAGAATTGGATGAATACACCCTCTATCGTGGACATGTTCAGGTAGTAATGCCAGACAATCAGCAACTATTAGGTTTAATGGAACCCTGGTTCGAATGGAAGAAACAGAAGGGATGGACGATTGATCTATTGACCGATGATGATGTCAACTGGCAGGCTGGAGCAATTGCTAATGAACTGGAGGATCGCTATGCTGCAGCAGAAACCAAATTTGATTATGTCGTCATTGTTGGTGATGCTAATGGCAATTATTCCACTCCTCCCTCACAGGGACAGGGTGATCATGCCTATTCCACTCTGGTGGGGAATGATAACATCCCTGATGTTCATATCGGTCGTATAAGTGTAACCAGTCAAAATGAAGTGAGAACTTACGTCAACAAAGTTATTGAGTACGAACGAAACAGCAACAGTAACGATGAATGGCTTGGCAGAGGGCATCTATCTTATCCTTCCGCCATGGCAGGTATCTCACCAGTCTTTATAGGTAGATGGTATCGACACTGGATGCTTGAGATTGGATATACACAGGTTGATACAGCGTGGATCGGACCGTGGGGTGCAGGCAATGTAAATGGTCGCAGCATAGATCGTATCAACAACGGTGTTGGGTTATATATGTGCAGAGGCGGATGGGTTGGTGCAGGATTATCCACGAACCAGATATTGAGCTTGAACAATAACAATATGACACCAGTTTGCATTGATATTACTTGTGGTACAGGATCATGGACTGGCGATGCTATCACTGAAGCATACATACGAGCGGGTACTCCTAATTCACCAACGGGGGGTATTGGTGCCATGGGAACCGCTACACTTAGTACCCACACTCGGTACAACAATATTATCACAGGTGGTTCAGGGTCTGCCTTCCTGGTAATGAGAACTCCAGGACTTGGTGACATATTAACCGGTGGTAAACTGAGCTTGATTGATAATTATGCTGGTGTTGATAACGGGTACATCAATTTCCTCGAGTGGTATAACCTCATGGGCGATCCGACTGTATCAGTGTGGAGCAAACGTCCAGATGAAATGAGCATAGAAGCGCCTGACGAAATTGCGGTGGGGAGTAATGGGGTTTCTGTGCGTGTGTTTTCTGGAAATAGCCCTGTGAAAAATGCATGGGTGACCTGGTACAAAGTAGATGATAATGAAGAAACGATGGTTACCGGAGTGACCGATGCCAGTGGTTTGATCACAATTAATCCAGAGATACGATTTTCTGGCAATGCGCTTCTGACTGTTTCAAAACAAAATCATGAAGTTGTTCGTCAAACGATCACCGTTGTTCAGGATGCAGAGCGCGTTAGTTATAATTCAATTAGCATACAGGATGATGGCGAAAATGGCACGAGAGGCAATGATAATGGCATCCCGGAAGCGGGGGAGATTGTAGGACTGCGTGTGACCGCTGAAAATTACGGCACTTCAGACGCTCAGAATGTTACAGTTACCGCTTCATCGGATGACATTTGGATTCGTGAGGTTGATGGTGAGATTACCTATGGCAACCTGACACCCGGACAAACCTCTCAAGGTGATGGACTCATCCTTGTCGAGGTCAATGCTGCTTCCCAGAATGAATGGAATGCACATCTCACCCTCGACTTCAGCAGCAATGCAGGTAACTTTGAGGATGATTTTGCACTGGAAATACTTGCACCTCGTTATGCTCTTGTTGCCATAAATGGAGTGGATAATTTTGAGCCTGGAGGTCAAGCTGCAATTACAATTACCCTGAATAACGTTGGTGGGAGTGACGGTGCCGCGGGGACAGTTGTAATGAGTAGTGAAGATGACAAGCTGACGATTCCGCAAAACCAGGCGGTCATTTCCGCAGCAGATGTTGGTGACAATGCGATCACCAGCAGTTTTAATATTGCAGCAAGTGCGAGTGCCACCCCGGGTTATCGGGTTTACCCTGAAATTATTATCACAAGTGAAAACGGGCAGGTAGATTCATTACGAATTCCTATTGTCATTGGAACTCGGACTTCCACCGATCCCTTGGGACCTGACAGCTATGGCTACTATGCCTTTGATGATACAGACGAAGACTATGAAGCTGTTCCGACCTTCGATTGGATCGAGATTAACCCCGACAGGCCAGACCCGGATTTCAACGGTACTGATCTGGGTATTAACGACAACGGCGAAGATAATGATGAGTCAGTCGCTCTCGATTTGCCGTTTGACATCCAATACTATGGCGAGGTATTTGATCAAATCACTGTCTGCAGCAATGGTTTTGTTGCCATGGGTGATCAGTCTGATATAGCAGCACATCGCGCATGGACAATCCCCTCACCGCTTGGTGCGAGGTATATGATCGCTCCCTATTGGGATGAGAGACGTATGGGTGGCAACTCAGCTATTCACGCATACAATGACGTCGAAAATGGACGGTTTATCGTCCAGTTTACTTCTCTGCTGGATGTTTCCAACAGTAACCCATGTACTTTCCAGGTGATCTTCTACAATCAGATTACCCATCCCACGATCACTGGTGATAATGATTTTGCGTTCCAGTATTTAGAGGTCAATCATTCTCAGGGTGGTGGAACCGATACACAGTATTTTACTGCCGGAATCGAAAATGGTGACCAGACCGATGGTTTGCTCATCGCTTATTGGCAACGTTATGAATCCGGCGCGGCACCAGTTGAGGATGGACGTGTATATCTATTCTCAACAGATGTTTCCGTTGTCGCGGGGACATTACAGGGTCATGTGACCGATGGTAATACCGGCGACCCTTTAGAAGGAATCGTAGTAGGTTTTGATGGCAGCCCACGTGCGACCATTTCAAATGAAGAGGGATTTTACACCATCGATTTACGAGTCGGCAATTATGATATCCTGGTCGATAATCCCCCTTATGCTATTTTTACCCATCCAGATGTCGTGGTTGATTCCGCAGAAATAACGACTGTCGATATCTCGCTGGGTGTGGGTATTTTTGATGCCTCCACAGATAGCTTCCTTGTTACCCTGCAGTCCGCCGATCCAATCGTCAGGAGCATGTGGGTGCGAAATCCTGGTTCGGCACAGTTAGATGTTAGCATGCGTGTATTCCCTCAGATTGAGACTGATGAATTCCTTGACGTTTTGTTCGACAGGGATATGGGATCAGTAACACGAGATCAGAATCTTCACGGACTAGCTTATGCAGAAGGACGTCATTTCATTACTGGTTCAAACGGAAATGTTAATCCGAATATTGTTTATGTGGTTTCTGAACAAGGACAATATGAACGTTTATTCGGCCAACCAGGAAGTGCTGAACAAGGTGCTGATGCGACTGGATTCCACGATCTCGCTTTTGATGGCAAATTGCTTTGGGGAAGTTACAACCAGGACTTGATCGGTATGGACCCGGGTACAGGACTTGAGATGAGACGTTTGGCTGGGGTATTCGACCGTCATGATGCCATCACCTATGACCGCAGTAACGATGTACTCTGGGTTGCAACCGGAACGAGTGATATTATAGGCTTGGAAGTCACTGATGGTAGCTATTTCGGTGAGTTGGACAATTCAGATGATATCAGTGGCATGGCGTGGTTTAGTAATGATGATGACGGCTATCCGTTATACTATACAACCGTTGATGCAAACAGTGATCGTGCGCTCTACAAAGCCAATATCGAAACCAATGATCGTATGAGAGTTGCGAGCCTACCTTATGAGGATGATGACGCTGAGATTCGTAGCCTTGAGATGATTGACGGGTTTGCGAATGATTATACTGCTCTCGCTGCCATTGTGAACACCAATGGAGATAATCGCCTCATAATCTGGGAGTATGACTTGTTCGTCGGTTGGGCATTGATTGATCCGCCCGAATTTTCAGTAAGTCCCGGGGATAGTGAGCAGGTTGAGGTGACCTTTGGTGAGGGTGAGTTGGATAATGGTGTCTATCGAGGTTTTATCCGCGCTGAACACAACACAGCCGAAGCGATATCAACATTTCCTTTAACCCTCTATCTGGACAGAGTAGATGTCGGGGAAAGTGCTCTGGCTGAGTTGCCTGATGTTTTCCAACTGGATGCGCCCTACCCGAATCCGTTCAATGCGACTACACAGATACGTTTCGCTGTCCCACAAACTGCGAACATCAACCTTGTGGTATTCGATCTACTCGGACGTGAAGTCGCTGTCCTGAAGTCACAGAAGCTGGAAGCAGGGCACTATAACGTTGTCTTCAATGCCGATGCCTTCTCCAGTGGCATGTACTTTGTCCGTATGACAAGTGAAACAGGATTCGTACAGACGCAGAAGATGATGCTGGTGAAGTAAAGCCTACAAAGATATTGTGATGACCCGATGCTCTGCATCGGGTCTAAGTGACATAGGCTTCCGTATGCATTTATTAAGATTTGAAAGAGTCTCCACAGTGTGATCTTTTAGATTGATTGATCTTATGTTTAAATCTGTTTATTAAACCCGACGCGTAGCGTCGGGCCATCTTGGTTCTTTCATAGAAAACGATATTGATCTTTGATGCTATTTGTTTGTCATGATGGCCCGATGTTCTGCATCGGGTCTAAGAGACATAAGCATTCCGAATGCATTTTTTGAAATTTGAATGATTCTCCATAGTGCGACTAATAAGATTGATTGATATTATATATAAATCTGTTTATTAAACCCGACGCGGAGCGTCGGGCCATCTTGTGGAAAGCATGAATTGAAAATAATATGAAAACACATAGTGTATACTCTATCCTAATCGGAATACTAATTCTTTGTTCTCACACAATTGCAAATGATTCCAGTCGAATTTGGATTACCCTTGATGACCGCCCCAACTGCCAATTTCTTTCCACCTCCCAGATTTATAATCTCGCAGTTAATAATGGGTTAACCCAAACCGCCATAGAGCGCCGTAAACTCGAAGGTTTATCAGGCGATTCGTTAGTAACCCTGGCAGACTTACCACCCGATCCAGAGTATGTTGAGCAGATCAGGCAGACAGGCGCGAAGATCAGACAGCAATCCTGCTGGTTCAATGCGGTCAGCGTTGAGGCGGATGAACAAGCGCTCGCGATCATCAAATCGCTTCCATTTGTCAAAGAGGTGCGTCCTGTTTTGCATGGCGATATCGCTGGGTTCAGTTACGAGGAGGTTGGCGGTTGGGATGGCTATCCTTCGCCTGGTCCGGGTGCGGATGGTGCTGGGTTGTATGGTCCTTCCTACATGCAGAATCTCCAGGTGAATGCTATTGAAGCGCACAGACTGGGGTATCGCGGCAAGGGTGTGTTGATGCTGGTGTTAGACTCCGGCTTTGAACTCTCGCACGAAGCCTATAACCAGATCGATGTTTTCGCACAATATGATTTTGTCGATGATGACGATTACCCGGGTGTTGAGCCTGAAGATAAGCGTGGACAAGCCGCACACGGTACTGGTTGTCTATCTGCGATCGCAGGTTATAGTCCCGGAAACCTGATCGGCATTGCGCACGAAGCGAGTTTCGTGCTCGCTAAAACTGAAGATACACGCAGGGAAACTCCCCTGGAAGAAGACAATTTCATCGCTGCTATCGAATGGGCGGGACGACTGGGAGTGAGTGTTTTGAGTGCGTCACTTTCTTATAAGGACTGGTACACAGAAGCGGAATATGATGGTGAGCTGCCCTTTATCAGCCGTGGAGTGGATCGTGCACGGAAGCTCGGTATCCTCTGTACAACAGCGATGAGCAATGAAGGTCCGCAGCCTCGTACCCTGGGAGCACCAGCGGACGCATTTACAAATTTGAGCTGTGGAGCAGTGGATTCGACAGGTAAGATCGCACGTTTCTCCAGCCGTGGACCGACCGGAGATGGTAGAATCAAACCTGCTCTCTGCGCAATGGGGGTACGTACTGCGATCATCCGTCCCTTCTCCGAGCACAACTACTCACGCTGGAATGGAACCAGCCTTTCAACACCAGTGCTGGCGGGAGTCCTGGCACTTGTACGCGGTGCTCATCCGGATTGGAGCGCGAAACAATGCGAGGAAGCATTGCTCATGACAGCCTCTCAGGCGGATCATCCAGATAACATTTATGGTTATGGGATACCAGATGCAGTTGCGGCGATAAACTACCCTGAGATTCGATTGTTTCTGCATGATAGCATGGGAAATGGTCTGGATTCAGTTCAAGTACTATTGAATGAAGCTGATCTCGGAGAATCCTACTGGGCATTCAGCGAAAAAGGAATTGTATCATTTGCTAACCTTCCGCATGGGAACTGGAAATATAAGATTCTACCACAAAATCGGTTTATTGCATCTGAAAATAAGTTAAATGGGACTATAACAGTACCTTATGGTGGAAATAAATCGATAGAATTGACGGAGTAAAGTCCTAATATCAATAGAAGAAAATTATCTGAATACCGAAATCTTTTATAATCTTTTTTCTACTAGGAATTAGCTCAAAGAGTCACTAGATTACGTAGTAGTAGAAAATGAAAAGGGGGGAGTATACGTTTCGGAGTCCAGAGAAATTTTTCCGTTTTCCGTCTTATGGAGTCTGTTTATCATTCATTTGAGCCCCGATTCCAAGAGTATTGAAGCAGCCTGAAGATTGTCAGTGTTAGCAAATGCATTGAGATGAAGCGAAATAATTGATTCAACTCACTTTATCTTTTTTGCAATGTCCTGAATTTCCCTTCTACCGGCTATTTTAGTGCAATCCTCCTGCACATTTCCTGCTCGCAACCCATATCAGATTAAGCGGTCGTTAATTACCAATTTACATCTCGTTTTCTGGGGAAGCCAGATTTTCATGAACGAATATTGTATGATAATAAATTCACTAACTGCCGAAAAAATTGAGGTATCATTGAAAGTTTTACTCGTATATCCTGCCTTCCCAGAAACCTTCTGGAGTTTTAAGCATGCATTGAAGTTTATCTCCAGAAAATCTACCGGACCACCTTTGGGCTTGCTTACCATCGCCGCTATGCTTCCCGATGACTGGGAGTTAAGAGTGATTGATATGTCGGTGGAGCGATTGAAAAATAGCGATCTGGAGTGGGCTGAAATGGTGATGGTCAGTGCCATGATGATTCAGCGCGACTCTCTCCTTGAAGTTGTCGAACAGTGTAAAATTCACAATAAGACCGTTGTTGCCGGCGGACCTCTCTTTACTGCCTACTACAGGGACTTCCTCGATACGGATATCGCACATTTTATCCTGAATGATGGTGAAGCAACTCTTCCGCTTTTTTTGGAAGATTGGAAAAATGGGGTGGCAAAACGTATCTATTCTGAAGAGAAGATGCCTTCTATGAAGAGAACACCGGTTCCACGCTGGGATCTGGTAAACCTCCGCAAATATGCTGAAATCAATATACAGTATTCACGAGGATGTCCCTTTGAATGTGATTTTTGTGATATTGGAGTGCTGTTTGGCAGAAAAATTCGCACTAAAAATTCTGAGCAAATATTGGCTGAGTTGAACAAATTGTATGAGTTACGTTGGCGGGGTAATGTCTTTTTCGTAGATGATAATTTTATTGGAAATAAATCTCGGCTGAAAAAAGACCTGCTACCCGCATTGCACAATTGGCAGAGAAAGCATGGTTTCCCGTTCACATTTAGCACAGAAGCATCAATCGATATGGCGGATGATGCTGAATTGCTGTCTTTATTGGGTGTGTGTGGGTTTACTTCGGTCTTTATTGGAGTAGAAACGGTTAATGAGGAATCGTTGGTAGAGTGTAATAAACTGCATAATAGTAATAGAAATACACTTGAATGTATCAAAATCATTCATGAGAGCGGAATGATGGTGAAGGGTGGTTTCATTGTCGGGTTTGACAACGATAAAAAAAGTATCTTTGAAACACTTGTTGATTTCATTCAGGATAGTGGGATTGTTACAGCAATGGTCGGGCTGTTAAATGCCCCCAAAGGAACAAATCTCTATAATCGTCTACTGGAAGAAGGTCGTATTACAGGGATAGGTACTGGAAACAATACAGATAGCAGTATAAACTTTATTCCTAAAATGGATTTTGATGAATTAATCGCCGGTTACAAACAGATTCTGGAAGGTATTTATTCGCCGAAAGAATATTATCAACGTGTGAGAACATTTTTGCAGGACTTCCATCCATTAAAACTTCGCCTAAAACCTTTACTGGGCTGGAAAGATATATCCGCTTTCCTCAAATCCTTATTTGTCCTTGGTATATTTGAGAAAGAACGAAAATATTACTGGAGTTTGCTCTTCTGGACATTACGTAAACGTCCCTCTCTCTTTGCGCAGGCGGTTACTCTTACGATATACGGCTTTCACTTCAGAAAGGTTTTCGAGCTCTAGTTGATATCAATGTAATTTCTGGCAAGAAATAAAAAAACAACCCCAGCTTTGACTACAAGCTGGGGTCTGCGTTGAGTGGGATATTATTTTCGATCAGGCTGCGCTGATCTCTATTTTACGCGGTTTAGCTTTTTCCACCTTGGGAAGAATCAGGGTCAAAACGCCATCCTTGAAAGAAGCCTCAATACCTTCAGCATTGATGGTTTCCTGCAGATGGAAACGGCGGGTGAATTTGCCATGCGCACGTTCGCTGACATGCATTTTTTCACCTTCTCTGTCTTCAATCGGTTTACGTGTGCCAGTGATACTCAAAACACTGTCTTCCAGGGTGATATCCAGGTCTTCCTTAACCATGCCAGGAATGTCAGCATAAACACGGACTTCATTTTCACCTTCAATGATATCCACACGTGGTGACCACACACGGTTTATCACTGATTCGTCCATGTTACTGTTAAAGAACTCATCAAACATCTTGCCGAAACGGTCACGATACTCTGATTGCATTGGTGCCCAACGTACGAGTGTCATTTTTACTTCCTCCTTAGTTTGTATCATTTGTGTTTTCAATGTTGAGTAACTACATCATGTGTTCGCTCTAGTAATTAGCAACGTCCGTGCCAAAAATTCGAGAACCGCGTTAAGCTATATAAATACATATATTTATGAAGTATTCATGAAGTAGCAGTTGTACCAGAAATCGCTACCGCACGAAGAGTATGCCATAAAGTCAGACCATTAGCTGTCAAATTGTCATATACTCTCTGCCATCAGAGCATGCTCCCGCTCTCAATGAAAAATTGTCGTTGCTCTATCTGTTCCTGCTTGCTACCTTTGCATCTTGGTTGCAACTTCAAACGCAGTATACAGAGTCCATGAACCATATCGTTTAATAGTAAAAGCGAATCATCACATACAGTTTCTAGTGAGAAAGTCATGAGTGAAAACCGTTACCCCTTCTGGGAAGTCGAACCGAAAATTCAAAAGTTCTGGCGTGAGAACCATGTAAACGATATCGACCTGGATGATCCAGCAGAGAAAAAGCAGTATGTGCTGGTGATGTTCAGCTATCCATCCGCCAGCAAATTACATATCGGTCACTGGTGGAATTACGGTCCAACTGACACATACAGCCGATTCAAGAGAATGCAGGGCTATAAAGTCTTTGAGCCGATGGGGTTCGATTCCTTCGGACTTCCTGCTGAAAACTTCGCAATCAAGGTCGGTACCCATCCAAAGCAAGTAACCGAACAGTCTATTTCTTCAATACAAGCACAGCTGGAAGCGATTGGTGCCATGTATGACTGGCGTTACAGGGTCATTACAAGCCACGCTGACTACTACAAATGGACTCAATGGCTCTTCCTGAAACTCTTCGAACATGATCTCGCTTACGAAAATGAAGGTATGGTGAACTGGTGTCCCAGTTGCCAGACTGTCCTCGCTAATGAGCAGGTTGTTTCCGATGGTCACTGCGAACGTTGCGGGGCTGAGGTAAGCCATAAAAAGATGAAGCAGTGGTATTTCCGTATCACCAAATATGCTGATGAACTGCTTCTGGGGTTGAATGAGATTGACTGGCCGGAATCCACTAAAACTTTGCAACGAAATTGGATTGGGCGGAGTGAAGGCGCCTGGATTAAATTCCCGCTGGATGGAATTGAGGGCGAGATCGAGGTATTCACCACTCGTCCCGATACGATTTACGGTGTCACCTATGTGGTTGTTGCTCCAGAGAGTAGCTTGGTTGAAAAGGTTACCAGCCGGGATCGTCTGGAAAAAGTTAAAGACTATGTAAACAGTGCTTTGCACGCCACTGAGGTTGAACGTACTGCTAAGAATCGCGCCAAGACCGGAGTGTTTACTGGGGGATATGTGACTCATCCTCTCACGGGTGCGAAACTTCCGATCTGGGTGGCGGATTATGTACTTGGAAGTTACGGCACCGGTGCAGTTATGGCGGTTCCTGCTCACGATCAACGCGACTTCGAGTTCGCACAAGAACATAGCTTACCGATGCAAATCGTGATACGCCCCACTGACCAGTTTCTCGAAATCGAGGAGATGCGTGAAGCCTACGAAGAAGAAGGCATCATGCAGAATTCCGAAAACTTCAGCGGAGTTCCCAGTGTCGATGGAAAAAATGCGGTGACTGAAAAACTGGAGAAGCTGAACGCAGGAGCAAAGGCGGTTACCTATCGTCTACGTGATTGGTCGATCTCTCGTCAACGATACTGGGGTGCACCCATCCCAGTGGTGCATTGCGAGGATTGTGGTGTGGTAGCGGTCAAGGAAGAGGATTTACCAGTTTTACTCCCTGAGGAGATAGAGGATTTCCGTCCCAAAGGAACCTCACCACTCGGTGGGATACGTGAATGGATGGAGACCACTTGTCCGAAATGTGGCAAGCCTGCAGAACGTGATCCTAATACCATGGACACCTTCGTCGACAGCTCTTTTTACCACCTGCGTTACCTGGCAGCGGATAATCATAGCCAACCATTCCGACCAGATCGGATGAAAGAGTGGTTGCCGATTGATACTTATGTCGGTGGATCAGATCATTCAACAGGTCATTTGATCTATTTCCGTTTTATCACACGATTCCTGCACGAAATCGGGATATCTCCTGTTGCGGAACCAGCGAGACGGATGATTCACCAGGGATTGATTAAAAAGGGAGGCATCAAAATGTCGAAATCCAAAGAGAATGTGGTGAATCCCGATCTCTTTGTAAAAAGACATGGTGCTGATGTCTTCCGTATCTATCTGATGTTCATGGGCGATTACCGCATAGGTGGTGACTGGTCGGATGAGGGAATTAGCGGAATAGACCGGTTTATTAATCGTGTCTGGCGTCTTGTACGTGATTTTCGACCTAAGGGTAAAGTCGATGGAACTCCGATTGCGAAAGATTACCCGGAGAGTGTCTATCGAGCGTATCACTTCATGGTGAAAGCGGTCGCAGAGAATCTGGAAGCTTTCTCTTTTAATACGGCTATAAGTCGTATGATGGAGTTGGTGAACGAACTTTATGGTTGGCTGGATACTGATGCTGAAATAGTTGACCATGCCGCTATACAACGTATCCTGAAGAATCTGATCATTGTCCTGGCACCATTCGCACCTCATTTTTCAGAGGAGTGCTGGCAACGGATGAATGAAGAGGGAAGTATTTTCGATCAGACCTGGCCTGAATTTGATCCTGAGGCGTTGGTTCAGGATACGATTGAACTGGTGATCCAGGTGAATGGGAAAGTACGTGACCGTCTCGAAGCCCCAGCAGATACAGATAAAAAACGGCTCGAGGAAATGGCACTCGAATCCGACCGTGTGAAGGAATTCCTCAAGACTGGAACCTTACGAAAGGTAATCGTCGTGCCCGGGAAGCTGGTTAACCTGGTGATTAACTGAAGGGCTCAGGATTCTGAGGAAAGTTGTGGGTAGTGGATACGTTAGCTTCTCGGATTACACATCGCTGTACCGGAGGAGCAGAAGCCATAAAATGAGCCTCATCATCGGGGCATATCTCCAAAGTGGATTTTAGTCTGTATTTTCCTGCAACAACTTTTCCAAAAGGATATCAGCATTTGCTCGACCCATGTGGGCACCATTCAGAAAATCATCTTCAAGCCCTCCAAACGTGTCCACAGTCGGGGTATAAAAGAACTTGAGGAAGGGAAGCGAGGTGCTGTCCATCAATCGTTTAAAATCCTTTAGACGACTTCCGTACTCTGTATTCTCTACAATTTGCTGGTGTAATTTCTTATGGAGTGGTGACAGGTAAATCAGTAACTGAATTCCATTTTCGGCGCAAAGCTCAACAAATTGAATAAAATATTCCATCCGAACCGAGCTTATTTCGGTAAAATTCCTCATCCTCATCAGATATTCAGCACTACTTCGCTCCAATGGATTTTTTAGTACAACCGGGCTACGGTCATTTCCCGGTGAATCAATCCGTGAGGTAATATGGTCTCCTGTTTCCGGATTGTAAATTTCATCACGGACATCCCCAATTTTAAGGTTTTCGAGAATAATATCAGCTAAGGATTTGTCGTTCAATTCCATTGGTGGGGTGTGTTTATTCGCGATTTTGCTAGTTGTCAGGTCTTCCGGGTTTAGGTATTTAACTAGATATTTGGAATCACGCAAACGTCTGTCCATAACGACACCGTTGGAAAAAGATTCAATATCCACGCCCAAAATAACCTTCCGAAGTGATGCTTTGTTATGTTGAAGAACAAATTTTAGTATCGCGTACCAATCTTCTGCGCGAGCACTGTTCACAGCAAAGTTGAATCCTGTGTATCCATATTTGCTGGCAATATCTGTAGTCAGCCGAACAGCTTTTGAACTACCAAGGATAAGTAAGTTAATGCCATCTTGACGGGCAAGGAAATACTCACATTTTCCATCACGCTCATTTGTATAGTGAGTACTAACAGTAGAACGCAAAGCCCTGAATAATTCTGGGTGTTTCATTAGTTTTTGGATTACATCTGCGATCTGTCGAGGAGTATTCAGATAGTTCACATTGAGCATGCTAGGTGGAAATTCTATACTTAGCTTATATTCAAGGGCGGCGATTACTTCAGCCAGTGTTAATGAATCTATCAAACCAGACGTCAATAAAGCAGTGTCATGTTTTAATTCTGTAAAAGATAGCCGTTTGTTTGAAAGAATTAATTTAATAATCGATAGTACTTCCTCATCCACATTCTTTTCTGGTTCCAACGGTGGACTTGCTGAGGTGGGTTTTACGTTTTCTGATAGCACGCTTTTTTCTGGAGGTAGTTGATTATAACGTAGTCGATTTGCTTTCCGTGCTATTTTTCCAGATGAAGATTTATGCAACCATTTGTGCGGGACAAAACGGATTTCAGCCGGGACTACTTCTGTTTGACCGGCGATTCGTTCGTACAGCTTCTCCTTCATTTTATTCAGTTCATGCGGATCTACAACATTGGTCTCCGCGATTACAACTAATTCTTCCGTGCCCTTTTCCTCATTTTCTACTCCGATGGCAACACAACGTCCGGGTATTACTCCTTCCGTCTCATTTACCATTGATTCAATATCCTGCGGATAAATGTTTTTACCGGCAAGGATAATGAGGTCTTTTTTTCGACCCGTAACAAACAGGTGGTTGTGCGAAACATATCCGAGATCCCCGGTATGAAACCACCCATTTATGAGGTCTCTGGCTGTTACTGTTGGATTCTTGTAATACTCATTGAACATGCAAGGTGCTTTAAAAAC
>JAIOHU010000069.1 GCA_019912845.1 bacterium | reverse complement strand
CCTGGATCCCGGCTCAACTCCTCACCGGGATGACGCGGAGTAAACGTACCTGGAAATGAATGAGTGCTTCAATACGCCAAGATTCAGAAAGAACCATTACAAGCAGGACTAGCTGACCGTGAGTAAATATATTTAGAAAGCCAAAAATCTATTTTTGTTAACTATATCAGGGAGGATATCTTGTCTGAAGTATATGATCAACTAAATGAATTGATTCCAGAATTTAATGAAATTCAGGATGAACAATTACGCGAAAAGACGATTGCAGCGTGGGTAGATGGTCTTCAAAGGGGCGGCTGGACACCACAACAATTAACCAAATTTCCATTTAGTCTGTTGATTGAAGGGCTTGAGATCAGCTTTCTTGAGCACATCCGCGCTACAGCAAAAATGAGTGCTTCGATTCACGATACACTTAAAGAGCATTATGGCGATAAACTCAGCTTGAACCGTGACTACTTGATCGCTGGAGCCTTATTGGCTGATGTTGGAAAACTAATGGAATACCAGCCTGATGATGTCAAGGGTGCTCGAAAAGCTGAGCATGGAAATTACCTGCGTCACCCGTTCAGCAGTGTGGGACTTGGATGGGTACAGGGACTTCCTGATGAAGTGCTTCATATCGCAGCGGTTCACAGCAAAGAGGGCAAGGAATTCCGTCGTAGCCCTGAAGCGATTATTTTCCATCATGCTGATTTTGTCGATTTTCAGATATTTGGTGGTGGGTACTGATCAAGAGCATGTTGCTCATTGGATGAAATACTTTTAAGATAAAAGGCGGTTTAGACCGCCTTTTATCTTAAAAAAAGATTCTAAGTATCAGGATGCTCGTGATAATGATCTTCCCAGTCTCCATCTAACTCTGCTTCAAACTGGAAACCACCCGATACAGGATATTGTACTTTAACAATGACCACATCAACATTGTTATTGGTTGGTGGTGCAGTTATCCCGGCATCCATCGCATCCTTCAAGTTGGATGCGGCAACACTTGAACCTGAGGTCTGCAAGGTCACTCCACTTGTCCACCCACCGGGAGAACTCCAACTTCCACTTGTGGCGAACTGAATAGTCACCTGATTATCCTTACCTCTCCCAACGACATTTCCGCTTCCATCCTTCTCGTCATACCACTTTTCAACAGTAGCATCTCCACCGATTTCTGCTTTTGCTGCATCGTTAACGGGCATTACTAACCATTTGTCTGGCATCTTCTCCTCCTTGTTGTAGGTACGGGTAAGTTTTATTGCCTCCCGAAAGTTTTATAAATTATCTACTTCCGGGCTAAAAGCTTTGCCCAACGCTGAAAAATACCTGAGCACGTGATTCATCAGATTTGTAAAATGGATTGGTACCAAAATCTATCCTGACCAATCCGAGGGGAGTATTTGCTCGAACCCCGAAACCCGGCGCGATTCTGATGTCCTTTGCGTTAACATGATAGGCTGCACTCCAGATTCCACCGGTATCAATAAAAAAGGATGCCCCGATCCATTTGTATACAGACCTACGGTATTCTATAACATTCCAGACCAGCTTTACGCGGCCACCTGATGGAATTCCATTATCATCGATGGAACCAACATATCTGTAGTTGAATCCTCGTACACTATTGGGACCCCCTGTATAAAATCGTTCATTGAGGGGAATATCATTAAGCCCACCTGGTGAATCCATATAACCGAGGATAATTCTACTGCTCAGAGTACGATGACGCCCTATTGAGTAGAACGTTTTCGCTGTGACTTCCACTCTGAAGAAATCATTCGTACCTCCCAGAAACCTGCCAGCGTAATCGTTGGTGATTTCAAAATAACTTCCATTCGTAGTATTTATGAGATCATCTCGACTATCCAAAATCAGAACGTTTTCTATGCTTCGTACATTAGTGCGATCTTCATCAGGAATTACCTTAACTGAAACTTCATGAAGATTCGATCTCTCATACCTGTAGCCAATTGTATATGATGAATTTAGAAAGAACGATCGTTTCAAATTCGCTCTCACCCCGTTTGTGTTTACTTTATATCCTGGTTCCTTTCGATATTCTGTCAAGGTGCTCAGTTTTGATCTCCAGGGGAAACCGAATGTCCAAGGCTGCGTCAAGGCTGCCTCTCCCCTGTAACCGATAAAGCTCACTTTTCCAAGTAACGTTGCCTTTCTTGCTGTTCCCATAAGATTAATACTGGATAATTCCAGCATTCCCCTTGCTCGCTCAATTGATGCATAACCGATTGAAGCAGTCACTTCTCGGGAGGGTTTTTCCTTTACTTCGATGATAACTGGACGTGTCCAGGTTATCGAATCAACAACATCACCAGGGTGAATGAAGACACTTTTAAATAAACCGGTTTGATAGAGCTTTCGTTGTGATTTTAACAAATTGCTGTAATTGATGTGTTCTTCGGGATGGAATAACAACTCTCGTCGCACAATACTCGGTCTGGTTTTCTCCAGACCTGGATAGTCAATTGAAGAAATAAACGATTGATTATTCTCAGTGATATGGTATGCCACTGCCGCTTTATTTTCACCTTCAACCAGTTTTCGTTCGGAATCCACTGAAGCGTCTAAATAGCCGTTATCTGCATAAAGTGATACTAAATTTACTACGCCCTTTTTGAATTTTTCCTGCTCCAGGGGATTCCCAGTTTTTAAAGGTATCCGGTTCAAAATTACAGCGTCACTGAAAGCTAGATTTCCCGCAATTCTAACACCTGAAACAAAAGTCCTTTTGCCTTCAGAAACACTGATTTCCAATTTCGCTGTGTAATTGCTACTATCTATTGTAACCTTGTGGTTGGAAACCTCAGCTTGCAGAAAACCCGCATTCTGATAGTAAGCTACCAAATAGTCCAAATCATCCTGATAGATGGAGGGGTGATAATATCGTTTATGAAAAAATGTTGATGGGCGAGAGACCATCACCTTGTAAAGTTGATCATCTTCAAAATGAACATTTCCCTCAAACTGAACTTTAACTACTTTGAATTTTTTCTTTTCTTTTGGTTTCGCCCAAGCAATCTCAGTATCTGTTAGTAGCATTAACCCTGCGATGCTTGTGAGTAAAATCCAGTCTCTAAAGTTGAAATTCATTTTGATTTTCTATTTAAATTTCAAGTTGTAACGTAAATCTATGCCTGCATCACCGGTCTGGTGCGTTTCACCCTGCAAAGCAAAATACTTGTTCAACGAGTAAGTTAATCGAAGCCCATTTTCGTCTAAATATCCGACTCTGGTTATATAGGTCAATTGCAATTGTTCAGACACTTTTTTCGTTGCTTCAAGTTGTGCACCACTATCACGATTCAAATTAAAAAGATTTCCTTTCACTGCAACATGATCTAATCCGATTTTGTCGCTCAACTTTACACCAACGTAATTAGAGATTTTCTGGCTTGCGAGCATTTCAGCTCTTTCCTGCAAAATTGTTGATGTTCCAATACCTGTTGCACCTGTCAACTGGTCACGTGTCGCCCCAACTGTGAGCAATGAAACTATATTAGATTTATCAAGTTCTGGTTCGGAGAACAATTCAATGCGAGCATCATCAGCAGGACCACTTATCGTTAGAGTGATATGGTATTCAGTAGCTTCCAACGCAAAATAAGATTTGACTGTTGTTTCTGCTGTCAGTTCGATAATTGGGTTGATACGATTGGGATCAACAAAATCAAGAATTCCTGTTGTAACCCGAAATTCCCTGTCCAGATAATATACTTCTCCCTTTACGACTTCTACCCTGCCTGTGACAATGGGCTTCGACATCGTTCCCTTCACAACAAAATCAGTGAGCAATTGAATTTCCGCAAGGTTATTTTCTATTCCTACCCGGTCACTGTCATGGACCCTTACATTCAAGCTGATTTTATCTAATACGCTTGGTTTATCGAGAGAAGGTCGCTGAACTTTATTCAATTGTGAACGGAGAAAAGCAACGTCAATATCTTTGGTTACTTTAGTCTGACCAAGCCTCACTTCACCGTCTAAAATCATACCAGCATCTTTTTTGTTTATTGATACTCTTCCTTTTCCTATAGTAAGCTCATAATTGTCAACATCTTTTATGGATGCATTATTGAAGCTCAGAAGTGCTGAGTAATCATTTATTTTGTTATCTATCAGACTCAACTCACCTTTTCCACCTATTTTACCATTTTCCAATGATGCAATAAGGGTATCCAATTTAACTTTATTGCGATCAAACGATACCCTGATTTTGCCATTTCGCAACGGAGTTTTCAATGCTGCCGGCATCAGGGTTAAACTATCGACATTAAGGTTTCCAGTTATATCGGGATATTGTGGCGTGCCCTGAATGGAAATTCCTGCATTCAACCTCCCGTTCAATCTCACCAGTTTGGGTGCCAGAGGTTTGAATATGCTAAGATCAAGGTTTTCCATTTCGAGGGTAAGATCAAGATTTTCTCGTGAAATCATCCCTTCGCTATAGAAGATTGTATCCTTATCCAGTGTTACAATCATACCCGTCTGGAAATCATTCCACGCTTCGGCGATTACAGATCCTCTAGCTTTCAGTTTCCTATTGAGGATCGTAACATCCAATTTACGTATCTGAAGTAGTGAATCCTTCAAAGTAACGTTCACCTGAATATCGCTGATCCGAGGTGAACCGGGATGAAATTGAAATATCCCATTTGTTGCGATTAATTTACCGTTAATGCGTGGTTTGGAACGTGTGCCTGATAAAATCAGATCATAATTACTTTCACCCTCAATTATAGTACTGTCTGAAAAAAGTGGTTTCAGTAAGGATAACGATAATTCCTTACCCGATACCCTTCCTGCAATTTTACTCTTGTCGGAAACCATCAGTGAACCTGTGCTGTCTCTCACAAATTCAACACTTCCTCGCATAGTATTATTAAATCCTTTGCGATGAGCTACCAGATCATTAATCCTGACGAATTGTTCGTTTAATTCTCCTGAAACCTTTAATGAGTCAAATAATACTCTGTTGGTAGCGAAGGGTGTAACAGACGATTGCATCTTGAGATTCGGGTATTTTGAGCTGCCACTAAACTGGATCGAACTATTCAATTTTCCCGCTAGTTTTGGTAATTTATAAGGGAGGAATGAGATTACACGCTCTATCTCCAGGCCGTCACTGTTAAAATTCACCTTCATATTGTTGATATTCGAGTAGTCTATGCCAATCCGAGCTTGAGGAACAACTGTACTTGAAGCATTGATTACACCGGGAGAATCATCTATATCTTTCAGGTCATCAACATCAGCCCTTGTTAATATAGACAATCTTGCCAAAGATATTTTTTTTGAGAAGTCCAGATCACCATTCAATGTTATCAATTGGGAATCTTTTATTGCACTGAAGTTCAGAAGTTTGATGGTTTTAGATTCCAGAATTCCTCGTATGGAACCCTTATCCAGAGTGAAGTTGATAGAATCACTTAGTGAATAAGTGAAATCATCAAATTGTGTGTTGAAAGCAAGGTATGGTTTTGAGAAACTACCTTGACCAGAAAGTTGATAGTCATATTTACCCAGAGAGAGTGGGATATCTATCATTGGCATCGAATTTCTATCCCAACTACCACTTCCCTGAGCTTCATCAATTATATACTCAAACTTTTTACTTCTATACGATAGTTTTCCGTTGAGAATATCAACTGGAATGCCACTATACTTGATATGCTTACCGTGTACATCAGAGCTAAATTCAGGTGCGGAAGCAGTTCCGCTGATTGACCCCTTTGAACTTAGTTCCCCTTCCAAATTTTCAATACCCAATAGCATCGCAAGATGAGAAAGCTCTGCAATCTCAAGAGTATAATCACCTGCCAGAGTATTCTCTGAGATGTGCAGCATCGAACGTAGTGACGATTTTTCGTAATTAAATCCAGCACTCCAGGCTTCCCCATTTCCTCTGATATCAACCTTCAACTCTTTTAGCTTTTTCCCTTGAACAACCAGGTTTCTACTCTTTAATTTTCCTGTTAAAGCAATCTTGGTCCAATCGCTCATTTCACCTTTTGCGGAAAGTGTCGCATCAATTTTTCCCTGATCAATTGGAATATTTTTCTTCAGAAATTGCTTAATTTCAACCGCGTTTACATCAGCGACTTCGGCTTTGATATTGAAGTTTTTCAGAGAATCCAGAGAAAGAAATCCAGCTCCAATTGCGGTTCCACCAAAGCCATGAATTGTGAGTGTATCTAAGTTTAGCTGCTTGTTGAAATAACTGCCCTCTATCTGCAGCTTTTTTAGATACGTTTTGGAAAATTTGAGATTATCGCCACTTACTGAATACTCAATTTCAGGATTTTTTAAAAAACCTGATGCCCTGACTGTCCCCTCCAGAAAACCTTTCTCCGGTGATAGCTTCTCAGGTATTTGTAAGCTGTAAAGTTGGTTCAAATCCTGTGTGTTTCCAGATATCCTGACTTCCGCATCGATGGTTGCCTGCTGACCTAAACTCTCCACTTTACCTTCAGCGAGTAAATCCACTCCCGGGAATGATAGTCGGAGGCTGGTAAGATTAAGGCTCTCAAAATTATATCGTCCAGCAAGGCGAGAATTAGTAGCAACAAGGTTCAAATTTTTTCGAAACGCTTTGAGTGTATCCATCTCAATCTCAACCTCAAATGCATTCCCGGCTGTTTGTGTGATCGATAAAGCAACGTTTTCCAGGGAATATTTGGCTACACTCTGTTGATCGTAATACGTAATTGTTGAATTTTTCAAGCTGGCTATTCGCAGGAAGACTGGGAGTTTTACAGGTTTCTCCTTTACTTTAGAGTTCTTCTTTTTTCCCGCTGGTAGGGAGAGATTAAATCTGCCTGATTCATCTCTAACTGCTTTAAGGTTTAGCTCATTGACTCTCAGTGAATCCACTACAAACTGTCCCTGGACAAAAGATAATATTTGATAGTGAACCGAGATCTCTTTTACACTGCCTAAGTTATGATTACTGCCATCTTCTTGTGTCGCAATTTTTATATCACCGACTACGACGCGGTTTAAGAGATTCGTCTCCAGATAGCCAATTTTTATCTTCTGATCCAGTCTGGAGGATAGTTGAGAACTAACAATCTCTTTAAGAAAACCTTCACCAATTGGGAGTGTGCATACGAACAGAAGAGTGAAAATTAATAGAAACAGTATCGCAGTAGTTATAGATGTGATATTTATGAATTTACGGAACATTAGTTTCATTTAGGATGATCTATTCATTTGTGCTACTATATGAGAACAACGTGATGATGTTCATATTTTTGGGAGGAAATATAGGGTGTAATTTTCAGATATTTTGACCTGAAAGAGATGTCAAACTCAATTAACCAAACAAATATATCATACTTATCTTTAGCTCAAACTCTCCCCAGTAAAGTGATCAGACGGCAATATTCATCTCACTCAGGCATTATCCTTTATGTAGTATTTCACCATTGTAACTTTAGTTCCATTTTTATAGGGTTCGATATCTACTCTATCCATCAAGTGTCGGATGATCAGTAGACCTCTACCTGTTGTTTCCATAATGTTTTCAGGCTTGGTTGGATCAGGAACCTCATTTGACTCAAATCCACCGCCCTCATCGCTGATATTTATCTGGATTCCATTTTCCAGCTTATGAAATTCCACAGTGACATTCTTTGATCCATCATTTTTATTACCATGCAGAATAGCATTGTTCACCGCCTCGGAAACCGAGATTGCGATATCATCCCTCAAATCTCGTGAAAAGTCCAATTCACCTGTCATTTTTTCAGCGAATTGGTCCACTTCAGGGAGCCTGTCAGTATCTGAGGGAATTACAAGTTTCTCAATCTTTTTCATAAGCGTTTCACCACAATAACGGTTCGGTCATCTAGTTCATTTGAGTTAGGTGCATGCTCTGTTGCATGCTTCTCAATTTCTCGAGCGATTACCATCGCGGACTCATGCGCAAGGTTTTTTAGCATGTCGATTAAACGATCCTTGCCAAATTCCATACCTTCAGCAGCACCAGCTTCTACGATCCCATCGGTATACATGAGAAGAATTGATCCCGGCTCTAGATCAACAAATCCCATTTCATAACGGGCATCTTTAATTACTCCAAGCAAGGGTCCACCCCTATCCAGCTCTTTAATCTCTCCAGTTTTGCTTAGAAGTATCGGGTAATCGTGTCCTGCATTTATATATGAAATCCGGTGTCTCGAAGTGTCCAGAACACCGTAATAAGCTGTCACAAATGCTTCAGAACCGGTGGAGTCATAAAGAAAGTGATTCACACCGCTAATTACATTATTCATGAGGAACGTTGTCTCAACTCTTGTCCGCAACGCTGCTCTTAAACCTGCCATAACCATGCCAGCAGGAATTCCCTTTCCAGCCACATCAGCAATTACCAGCCCCAAATCATTCTTAGTGATTGGAATAAAATCATAATAGTCACCTCCCACTTCCTGGGAAGGTACATTTAGTCCTGCAAAATCATATCCAGGAATCTGAGGTGCTTTACCGGGTAATAGTGCAATCTGAATTCGACGTGCAATTTGCAGCTCACGTTCAAATTGCCTGGCAAAGATAACCTGCGCATGGTTCCGTGCACGATCAACCGCCACTGCGGCATGACTCGCAAGATTATGCAGAATACGTTGATTTACATCCTTAAAAGCACTCAACCGATCCGCTTCAAGATTGATGCAACCAATTACTTCATCTTCCAGTATGATCGGCACCACAAGCTCACTCAAAGTCTGAGACCGTGCCGATATGTAGTGTGGTACTGTTCGTACATCATCAACGTTAATCGACTGTGCGTGTGCGATAACCCAACCGAGAATACCCTCATCAACCTTCTGACGAACTCGTTGCAGTTTTTCAAGCTGATACCCACGTACAACCTGGGATTCGATAATCTTTTTGTCTTCACCGATCAGGAATATCCCAGCGGCGTCGTAAGGAACCACATGGAGAAGACCATCCAGAATTGCCTGTAAAACTGCATTCATATCCACTGCTCTGGCGAGCATCATGGATATCGCATGCGACAGTTCAAATTCTAACTCAGAGGGTCTGCCAGCAACCCCGTCAGTAATGTCTGGATTGATATTCGGGGTCTGTTTCGCTAGTTCTTCTCTCAATACAACGCCTCATCATTCGAACTCAACAAAGTTGGTACGAAACTGTTATTCACTGAATGAAGCTATCGCAGTTTCAACGGTCTCATGGGAATCAAACACCTGGATCAATTTTGTAATCATGAGCAAAGATTTGATTTTTTCAGTCACACGTGCGAGTTTCATCTCACCATCAGCGTTTTTAACCGTGGTTAAGCCACCAATCAGAATACCCAAACCGGAAGAATTCATCCAGTCTACTTTCCCCAAGTCGACCACCACCTTTTTTACTCCCTTATCCAGATGCTCTTTCAAGGTATCACGAAACATATTTGCATCGGGACCTCCCATGATCTTACCCTTCAGCTCAATTATCAAAACACTTCCATGCTCACTGGCTTTTAACTTCATCATTCACTCCCTTGGATGATTGATTATAATTGTTGATATCAGGGTAAAATAGGAAATAAGGGGGACAGCAACAAGCCAAAAGTAAGTTTACTCCAAATCAAAATCCTCGGTTTTGATTTTGTTTTGCCAGCCTCATACAATTCATTCACCAATAAAACCAAATATCCTCTCAGTTTTAATGGTTCAAATTGCTACTCATTTTTTCTTAGATTGCAACATCAAAGTATGAAACTCCTATGTGTCAGATTTGCACGGACGAGGAATTTCCGGTATTCTCTCTTTCCTTCGGGAAACAATCTTTCTATTTTCGATGTTTAATTGAATATCAACATCACGGAGTTAAAATAGTTCTATATGACGAAACAAGACCTCATAAGAAACTTCTGCATAATCGCGCATATTGATCACGGCAAATCGACACTCGCAGATCGTCTTCTCGAGTTGACAGGAACCCTCACCGAGAAGCAGATGCATGCCCAGGTTCTCGATTCAATGGAATTGGAACAGGAACGTGGCATAACCATTAAAGCTCATGCGATCTCGATGGAATACAAGGCTCACGACAAAAAGACCTATTTTCTTAACCTGGTCGATACACCGGGGCATGTCGATTTCAGCTATGAAGTGAGTCGTAGCCTTGCAGCGGCTGAAGGAGCATTGCTCGTTGTTGATGCAGCACAAGGTGTCGAAGCACAGACACTGGCGAACCTCTATCTTGCCCTCGATGCCGGACTGGAAATTATACCGGTGATCAACAAAATCGATCTACCATCCGCACGAGTGGAGGAGATCACACAGCAACTTGTTGATCTAATTGGCTGCGCTGAATCTGAGATATATAAAGTCTCAGCGAAAACCGGAGAGGGTATTGCGGAGCTTTTGGAAGCAGTCGTCACACTTGTACCAGCTCCAAAAGGTGAATCCGATTCGCCTCCACGTGCTATGATTTTTGATTCAACTTATGATAATTATCGAGGCGTAATCGCTTATGTCCGTGTGGTGGATGGCTCAATAAAACTTGGAGATCAGCTCTATTTCCTGCAAACTGGTAAAACATACAATGTTGAACAGATTGGGATTTTACGACTGGCACGAATTTCGCGTGATGCACTACATCGCGGAGAAGTCGGATATATAATTACAGGATGCAAAGATATTCGGGATGTGAAGGTTGGAGATACTGTAACAGAGTTTCACAAACGAAAAGATGTTCAGGCTCTTCCAGGCTACCAGGACCCGAAACCGATGGTTTTCAGCGGACTATTCCCCGCTGATCATGAGGATTATGAGAGTTTACGTGATGCACTGGATAAACTTGCTCTCAATGATGCTTCTTTACGATACGATCCTGAGACCAGTGTCGCACTTGGATTCGGTTTCCGTGTCGGTTTTCTCGGTTTGCTGCACATGGAGATTATCCAGGAAAGACTGGAACGCGAATTTGATCTAAACCTAATCTCGACAGTTCCAAGCGTACGTTATCGGGTAATCGATACAAAGGGGCAGGCAAAATGGCTCTCAAACCCTGTCGATTTTCCTGATCCTGGATTGATTGATCACATTGAGGAGCCAGTGGTACGTGGGCAAATCATCACCCCAAAGGAATATGTCGGTGCTGTGATGGCACTGGCACAGGAGAGACGAGGGGAATTTGTCAACCAGGAATATCTCGATATGACCCGAGTGAATCTTGTGTATGATTTTCCACTGGCAGAGGTTGTGTTCGATTTTTATGATCGCTTGAAAAGCCAGACCCGAGGATATGCGTCATTTGATTATGAATTTCAAGATTATTTCAAAGCGCGTCTGGTACGTTTGGATATTTTAATTAATGGAGACCCGGTTGATGCGTTATCTATGATTGTGCATGAGGATAAGGCGTACGATTGGGGACGACGTGTTGTCGATAAATTGAAAGATTTGATCCCACGTCAGCTTTACGAAGTAGCCATTCAGGCGTCAATTGGAAGTAAGATTATTGCAAGAAGTACTGTGAAGGCGATGCGTAAAAATGTCCTTGCAAAGTGTTATGGTGGTGATGTAACACGTAAACGGAAACTTCTTGAAAAGCAGAAAGCCGGTAAAAAACGGATGAAGCAGGTCGGGAGTGATGAGGTTCCACAAGAGGCATTCCTGGCAGTACTGAAGATTGACTGATGAATTGAAAATAAAAAATTAAATCACACATTACGAAGTGGATCAACCACAACTACGGCAAACAAAATGAACGAGACCCAATCCCTCACATGGTGGCAAAAATATCGTCAAAAACGGAGGGAGAGAAAAGTACGCGAACTAGAAAGAAGAAGGCAAAAAGGCTTTATCCGAGACTGGATTGAAACCATCTTCTCAGTTTTACTTATCGTTTTTGTAATCCGGGTTGTTGTTGTTGAAGCATATCGTATCCCCACTGGTTCGATGGAAGATACTCTGCTGGTGGGTGATTTTCTGCTGGTTAATAAATTCCTTTACGGTATCCGTACTCCAGACTGGATCGGTATTCCATATACCAATATCGGTTTCAAAATTCCTTACACTCGTCTGCCAGACCTGCGAGAACCTCGTCAGGGTGATGTGATCGTATTCCGTTATCCGTTGGATACCAGGATCAATTACATCAAACGATGTATTGCCACCGGCGGTCAAACTGTAGAGATAAAAGACAAAATTGTCTATGTTGATAATGAACGTTTTGATCTACCAAAGCATGGTAAACTTACCAATCCACGGATCATGCCTCCCCGCTACCGTATGCCGCAGATCTATCCTCGGGGAGCTGGTAACAAAGACAATTACGGCCCCATCACTGTCCCTGAAAACAGTTATTTCATGATGGGTGATAATCGGGATAACTCAGCAGACAGCCGTTTCTGGGGGTACCTGCCCCATGATCTCATCCTCGGCAAAGCTGAAATCATCTACTTTTCATGGGACAAGAACGCCCCGCTTTAACGTTTCTGGGAAAAAATACGGTGGAAAAGGATATTCAGGTTAATCAGGTGAGGGGTCCAGACCGATTTTAACATGGCAAACTTGATTGATTTCATAATAATAAAATCGTAGTTTATTGTAGTAGTGCATCCCCGTGATATTGATTTTAACCATTTGAATTTCTAAGGGGGTGGTATGTCTTCTCCAATCCATTTCAAACGAATCATTTTATCTTTACTCATTCTCCTATTATGCACCTCATTTTCTTACTCTCAGGATAGCCTGAATATCTCTGCTGTCGCCAGTATGTATGACTTCTGGTTTGGAGTTGTTGATATGGCTGTAAATGAATCAATAGCCTTCCTGTCAACGGGGTCAACAGGTTTAAAGGTAATTAATTTTGCTGATCCTGATAATATAGAAGTTTTGTATGAAGGTGACCCATTTCAGAATACTTCGAACCTTCAGTTGGTTGGTAATCGGTTGTTTGTCTTAACGGACGGAATAAAAATATTCGATATTAGCGATCCTTCAGATTTAGTCCCCGTCGATCATATAGAAGGTAATTTTACTGAGTTTTATTATTCTGAAGATATTCTGTTTGCTATTTATTATAACCGTACAGATGATGAAAAATTTCTTCATATCTACGAACAGGAACGGGATCATATGAATCTACGTGGTAGTATTCTGTTGGCTGATCAATACAGAAGTTTTAGCAGCATTCAATCATCTGGAACAACTCTCTATTTTACATCTACAAGATTCGGAGACAATTTATATGCAGTCGATTTTCATGATTTTGAAAACATCAACATCTCAACATTCGATTTTGGTGAACTTGAGAATCTTGTTGTTTATAATAACTATTTGATCGCTAATATTGATTATGAAAATCTATTATTATTTGATATTTCTGAACCACTTAATCCAACTCAGGTTGATATTGATGGGCTGGTTGAATTAAACGAAAATCTTATCACAATACAGAACGACCTATTGTACACAGGTAGGTATGGTATTATTTATGTTTATGAATTGGACAATCTTCCCAACGTTGTATTGGTAGGTCAAATAACACCACCAGATAATTATGATTTTAATTACATCTCAATAGTAGGAGATTCATTGATCTATAAGATGAACAATGGATTTAAAATATTTGATATCTCAGAATATAACAATCCAGCTCTCATTATCGAATATTTATTTGGTGGGGGTGTCAGCAGTGGCGCACTGTATGATCAATTTTTGCTCTGTTCACCCGTATATGGTGGAGTGGCATCAATTGATATTTCTAACCCCCTACACCCCTTGCAGTTTAACTTAGTCGAAAATTTTCACTTTGATCATATTCAAATTCAGGGAGATTATGCATTTACTAGTGAATCGTATATTGATAATTATCATTATAATCATCATTTCAACATCACAGACTTGTCAGATTTGCCAGAAACTGTTCCCTTATTTAATGGAGGTGAACAGGGTGAATTTGATAGATTCCAAGTAGCAGGGGATAGAATCTACACTTTAACTTTCCCTGCGAGTGCCGGCGCTGAAAATTACTTCTTGATTATGGATATTTCTGATATTCAATACCCGGATACCATTGGCTTTTACCGAACCCCATCCTCAATGCAAAGGCTGATTGTTGATGATAATATCGCTTACGTGACAGAGTACGATAACCTTCTACTTTTAGACTTGACTGACGAAACCAACCCAACCGTCTTAAGTAGACTACCTATTGATGTTTTTTTTGATATGACACTTCATGATAATTATCTCTACATCCAAGCATATAGATATCCACTCGAGAATCAAGAAACGATCATTGATGTGTCTGATCCTCAAAATCCACAAATCTTGTATCAAGCACCCATCGACAGGTACTACTCAATATTTGATTTTTCTGGGGATTATATGTATAAAGATATTGGGAGGTATATTTCCATTTTAGATGTCAGTGATCCTCTAAACCCCATAGAGACTGGCTTTTATGAAACATCCGGATCGGCATTTGACCTCATAATCGACGAACCGTACCTTTATGTGATGGATGGTTCACAACTTCTGGTTCTCGATTGTTCGGAAGCGATTGACTGGAACGGAGTACCTCAGCAAAATACGAAAACTCCGGCAACAATTTCAATTGGAGATGCTTATCCAAACCCGTTCAATGCAACGCTTAGCATTCCATTTTCCATTCAGCAACCAGGCAAAGTTGATATCTCGCTATATAACTTGCAAGGTCAGACTGTATTCAACAACACTCAGCTCATACAAAATGGAATATCCAGGTTCAACCTGCGGGTGGATTAGCTATCTACCGGTGTTTATTTCCTGAAGGTTCAGCATCAGGATATCACGAAAACCCAAAAGGTATTTTTGATGCGTTAACGAAATATAGAGAGTTACGTTTTTCTAATTTTAATTCTTTATTGACTTAAACTGAAAACCCACCCTGACAGTAAATTCAAGGTGGGTGTCTTTCTCTATTGCTCTTTGGAGGAGCACTTATTCAGGTCGTTTATAAATTCTCACTGTAGAGTATACGCCGGGGATAATCGGCAAGTGCGCTTGAGTTTGCGTAGGATCATTGGTATAAAGCAGAGGAACACTTAGCGGACGTACTCGCTTTTTTGCTTCAAAATCAAGGCAGGCTTGACGTATTCCAGGTTCGCCACCACCATGAAGGAAAGAGATCGCATCACGATTGGCATCGTCCAATTCAGGCAGGAAATCATGCAGTATCATCAATCCACCGGGTGCGAGAAGTTCCCAGTAGGCTTCGATATCACGGCTAACACCTTCCCTGGTATGGTCTCCATCGACGAAGATCAGTTCCGGCCAGATACCATCCTCTTCAAATCGTTTGGCAAGCAATGGAGCTGCGTTATCGGACATCATTTTCAAATGAGAAACAACGCTTCCCAGATCAAGTAGAGTTTGACTGAATTGATTTCGGACATTCGGTTCGATTGCGAAACCGTGTACAGGTCGGTTGAGACGTTCGAATGCGGTATGCATCATCCTCAAGGATGCGCCTTCCCATGATCCGATCTCGACGTAATAGAGTTCGTTGAATCGATTCGGCAGCAATGAACGGCACGCATAGTAGAGCTGAAATCGTTCATTTGCTGACATTTGGCTGACCACACCACGAAAGGCAGGGTCATCATCAAGGAAGTTTGTATACAGTCCTTCAGAAACCTCAGGATTCTTCTTGTTCGGTGCTTTACGGTATGTTTGCTCCCATTGTGACCTCGCAGGATACTCAACCAGATTCGATCCGGCTTCACCTGTGCTGAAGGAACTCTTGCTCTCATCGCCGGTGAAATTAAGCTGTATAAACCCATTCGATGAGATTCTATCCGACAGGGAACTGATAACCTTCGTAGCGCTATTCGAGGACTTGGGCAAGATCGTCAACAGACTGGTCATTCCAATTCTGTCACGCCACGCATTCAACGTCAGACCAATCGTTCCACGAATGGGTTTGACTATGTCCTGGAATCCCAGTTTTTCGATATTGATTCGTGATTTTGCCTGAAACTCTTCTGCCTCACCATCCTTGAAGATGTAAACCCATCTGGGTTGTAAGCTGAATTTTTTTGCCACATAAGCGAGTAAGGCGGATTCAACAATTGCATTCGCACCACAGACAACAAAGTTACCAGGGATATGTTCCTCGCAAACTTTACGCGCCATGGTGTAAAGATGATGGAGTGCATCAATTGGAAGAATAGCCTCTGCATCAAAACTCACAGCGGATAGGATTCGACGAAATTCTTCATCTTCACTGGGTTTTGCAGTATGGTGTGATGCCTGCTTTCTGATGTTTTCAAGAATCCTTTGAGCATCCTCATTATCGGGAAAGCTGGTAACCTCTTTCTGCAAGTACGCCATGCCCTCTGGATATCGTCCCAGGCTGATCTCCGAATAGCCATGGAGAAAGTGCAATCCTTTTATCCCGCCATTGGTCGAAAGAATACTCGACAGGATATTACGGGCTGCATGTGTTTCTCCATTCTGTAACAGCGAAACCGCACGTTGCATCTGTGATTCATACCCACTCATAAAAACTCCATCGTCAAAACTAACTAATTGCTTTAAGGATTCTGAGAATAGAAGCAGAAAAGTTGTAGTACTTGTCCTACTTCGCTAGTATACATTGAAGATAAAAGCAAGCGGTGTGCCATTAGCATAATTTTAGAAAATGAGGAAGTAATGTTGTGATGAAATCCTTTTAAGTGTCTAATTATACTATAATTGAATCATGATCGATTTTACCTGACCGAATTGTAATTTATTTCAAATCACAGCTTTAGGACGGCAATTCCTTCCTTATTCCTCGCTAAATTTCTTTGAACAATTGTTGAAATTTTGTTGAATAAAAATCCCCCAGATGAATTACACCTGAGGGATGAATAGTTTATAAAAGACTGAGAATCTAGTTCCTTCTCCAATCCACTTGGCTCGTTCGTTTACCTCCTTGATTCCAGCTAAAACATGCTGGAATGACGCAAGGAAATCCCGACACTCATACCGATACTGAATAGGTACTAGAACCTACTGCTTCAAAAGCAATCTTTCCATTTCTGTGAGGGTTTCATCGTAACGTTTCATCACAGTTCGGATGACCTTGGGATTGGTGAGATCAACACCTGTAGCTTTCAACGCATCCATCGGATAGACACTTCCACCCTTTTTCAGAAGATCGAGGTAATCCTGGACAGCCGAATCATCTCCATCTCTGAATCGTTGTGCAATCGCCTCACCCGCTGCAAAACTGGTTGCATAGACCCACACATAGAATGTACGGTAAAAATGCGGAATCCGCGACCAACCTGCATAAAATTCTTCATCCAGAACAAGCTCAGGACCGTAATAGTCCTTCCATAGGTCAGCATACATATTGCCAAGCGATTCTTTGGTCATCGGTTCGCCGGCTTCGCCCATAGCGTGCGCATTCGCCTCAAATTCATGGAAGAAAATCTGACGCAGGAAAGTACCTGTGATATTGTTAAGATACATATTAAGCAGGAAGAGACGTTCTGTTGGATCATCAGTCTTCTGCAGCATATAATCCATAAACAACGCTTCACTGGCTACTGATGCTACTTCTGCGACAAACAGTGAATATTCTGAATAATGGTAGGGTTGATTCTCGTTTGCGAGGTAGGTATGCACCGAATGACCCATCTCATGAACCAGTGTGAAAACATCCTCCATCGTTCCAGCCCAATTCAGGAGCAGATAAGGATGGGATCGATAGCTGCCCCATGAGTACGCACCACCTCGTTTGCCTTCACTGGCATAAACATCCACCCAACGTTCATCAAAAGAGCGTTTCGCAACAGATGCGTATTCCTCTCCAAGGGTAGAACGCCAGAAGTCCATTGCGATATCCATACCCTCTTCGTAGGTGATCTTTTTATCACCGTCAGGGACTAGACTTACATAAAGATCATAGACGTGAAATTCGTCCAACTCCATTACCTCTTTCCGCAATGAAGCATAACGATGAACCATTTCCCTGTTCTCATGAACTGTATTCACCAGAGTTTCAACAACTACGACCGGTACATTCACCTGATTCAGCGCCATTTCGATGGAAGATTCATAGTTACGGTTGCGTGCGAACAAGATATCACGTTGCACATGTCCGCCATAAGTAGCAGCAAAGGTCTGTGCGTAATCGCTGTACGTACCAAATAATGCCAATGCGGCATCTCGTCTGATACGACGATCCTGGTTGGATACAAAACTGTAATATAACGCAGGTGTAACTTTAGTCTCTTCCCCATCCTCTCCAATGATGGTAGGCCACTTTACATCTGCATACACCATGCTCGAGTAAGCTTCATAAGGTGCGCGTGAGAGCAGGCTTGCGGAAGCCAATACATCTTCAACTTCTGAAGATCGGATATGAGGTTTCATACGAACGATATTGTCGATCACATGCTCATATTTTTTGACCTCTTTGTCCTTCATGAATTTTTTCAATTTCTTAGCATCTATCGCCGAAATCTCAGGTTCAAAGAAGGATAGTGCCTGACCAATCTGAGCACCCAGCGAATTTACACGGTTGTACAGTTCATTCGCTTCTGCCACTCGTGTATCGGTATCACGATTTTGTCCAGCATATACTTGTAATTCGCTGAAGTTTTCCCAGATTGCGAATTGTAAATCCAACCCTTTGGCGAGCATTTCAGCGGATTCACCAATCTTGCCCTCATAATCGCTAACTTCTTCCAGCATTTTTTCAGTTTTATCAAATGTCGCATTGAACTCATCGACGGAGGAAAAGATATCGTCCAGACTCCAGCGGTATTCAGCAGGAATATCGTCACGGTTTTCATAAAATATCTTTTCACCATTATCATCTGCAGCAAGACCCTGCGGAATTGCAATAAATCCAAATGTCAGCATCAGGATTCCTGTTAAAACTATTTTTTTCATGGATGCCTCTTTCCATACTGTTAACCGACTCAATTTATATTTCTCTCTCCTGAAACAAAATATCATATAATACTGCTCAATGACTGATTAAGGCAGATGTGCTTTCGATTCCCGTTTATCCAAGAGCAGCACGTTTACTTTTGACCCTGCTCTCAACATCAAGCCAACGTCTACCTATCATCAAAGTTATAGGTGAGAGTAAGGTTGACGCTGCAACTATAATCCACATCAACTCCGTGTTCCTATCCCCTTCTGAGGGACAGAGAGTTGCCAGGAGAATTCCAGTAGCAGGACCCGCACCTACCTTGGCAAAGAACATCGGTACTTTTGATAATGCCATATAGGATGCTTCTTTTCCGGGTGGTGCAATGGTCGCAGTATAATCATACAAGCGTGGTGACCAAAGCGATTCACCGATAGACAGAAATACCTGAAATAGCACAATCAACATAATCGATTCACCAAAGCCCATGAACAAAACTGATGAGGCGCTGATGAACGATCCAATCAGAATTACATTATATGCTTTCATTTTACCTGTGACTGCGGTTGCCACAGGAACAAGGAAGATAATGATGAATGGATTAATTGAATATAAGGTTCCTGTCCAATCTTTCAGACCAATGCGCTCCATGTAAAGTGGATACAGGGAATGATTATACTGGAAAATCATCTTCACCAACACTAACAGGAAAATGAAGACGATAAATATCCAGAACATCTTCTCAGAAGCTACTTCCTTCATTATTTGAAATGGTGATTTTCTCACCTCTTCCTTTAACTCAACAGTTGGTTTAACTTTCCCTGCACTATCACTTTCACTTACTTCATAATCACCTTTGAAGGCTTCTTTTGGAATTTTTGCTCGGATGAAGAAAATGACAAGCACCAGGGAGGCTATTGTCGCAATCACACCAACTAGAAAAATCATTTGAATGGGACGGACTACCATATCCATACCCAGGAAGGAAAAAGCGTATGGTTCTACAAATAGATTTCGAAGTTTGTCCAGACTCAGCCCGGCAATCAGGGAGCCGACATTCATCACAACATAATACCATGAATAGGCGTATCTTTGCGCTTTCTTCGTTGAGAACAGCTTAACTGCTACTGCGATCAATGGTATCATATAGGCGAAACCAACAGAAAGTACAAAAAGTCCTGGATAGACGATGAAGGGTGAGGTCGTGAAAGTAATTGCAGCACGTCCAACCAGGGCGACGATGAGTCCGATCAAAAGCGCTCGTTTGATACCCAGCGAATCCGCAATAAATCCAACGAACAGCATAAAAAAAGACATTGAAGCCGAAAAGACACCGAAAATCGTCCCGGCAACCGGATCGGAGAGCCCCATGTCCTGGGTCAGGAAGATCATCAAAACAAGAACAGATGAGAAATAACATAGACTCTCAAGAATCTTGATCGCGTAAGCGATCCAGATTTCTCTGGGGCATGTGGCAAGCCCTTTCAAGCCTTCCCAGTAGTCAATCGCAGCACGTGCCAGTGGATTTGGATGGGTTACAGCAGCTTCACTCATACATTACCCCACATCGTTAGATTAAATCAAAAATTAAAAAGCATAAGATAGAAGAAAATTGACGGGAGACCAAGCCTGCAAAGCGGATTGATGATAATCGTGATCTGAAGGAGGATAGGGTTATGCGTTCAGGTGAGCTTCCGTTTCTATCTCAACCAGAATATCAGGATGAGTAAGTGCTGGAATTTCGGTTCCTCGCTGTTTCTTATAGGTAATAACTTGGGAATCTGAATGGACGTCATTGCGAACGCAGTGAAGCAATCTAGCTTTAGGTCAGCATTAGATTGCCGCGTCACTATGTTCCTCGCAATGACTATGTTAACACTCCTAATTCTCTACCCAACAAAATAGCGAAGTGCTGGAATTTCATTCATCGCTCCTCCATCGAAACCTAATATCCCTCACAACCCATATTTTCGCACCAACTGGAAAAACGCCTCATTCGATATTCTGTCAAGTGGATTTACTTTACGTTCTGCTTCGCTGATTCGTGTTTGAGTGACACCATGCGGTTTGATCTTAACCTCTTCGTTTGAGAGCATCTCAGCGAGTTTATCTTGAGTCAAGCTCATCCTATTTCGGAAAAGCTTCACTGATTCACCGCTTGCCTTAAATTCAGTAGATTTCTCCCCTAACACTTCTAATACTGTACGCCAGAATATCTTAAAAAAATGTACTTCCGAGAGTGATTCCTGATACTCTCTGCCATGCATGAGGAGGTATGCCTCCACCTCTTCACGAATAATTTCGAGGCTACTCCGTCTATTACGTGTTGTCCACCATGCTGCCTGTGATTTACTTAGTATACCCAGTAAGACCTGAAACTTTATACTATCCCATAATTCCAACCAGGATTTTGAAAGTTCTGAACCAACCTTTTCTTCCATTCGTCTGGTGATTCCATCAATCATGAGACGAGTTTCACGTATCAGACGAGCTCGTGTGAGCAATGCCATCTCGATAAGTTCTGGATTTCCTTCTAATGCTGGAAGATCGAATGATTCTAACACTTTGATATCCTGTAATTGGACAAGGAATTAATATACGATATTGTATATTTCAGCGAAAATATGGTTTAGTATGAAAAAACACAAGGTTTTATGCGGATTCAGGGGCTCTCTTGGGGATTATGGTGATTTTCGATTTGGAACTACTCAGGGTGAGCTTGCTATATTATTCACGAAGGGGGACGCTGCATAACATTAGATTTGCTTCCTTCAACGTTAATTGAGATTCTGATGATACTTCAAACTAATCATCAGAGAAACTTTGGGTTATTTAAGCATCATCAATTGTGTCGCAAAGAGCGGCGTAAACAAAGGAGAAGTTTCATGTCCGAATTTGTAAACCAAATCATGGATCTGGTAAAGGCAAAAAATCCAGCAGAACCAGAATTTCACCAAGCAGTGCAGGAAGTTGTAGATTCACTCGACCTCGTGATCGAGCGTCATCCAGAGTATCGTACAGCTAAAGTGATTGAACGCATTGTTGAACCAGAACGTGTGATGATGTTCAGAGTACCCTGGCTTGATGATCAGGGTGATGTGCAGGTCAACCGTGGCTTCCGTATTGAAATGAATAGTGCCATTGGTCCTTACAAAGGCGGTCTGCGTTTCCATCCTTCAGTAAATCTCGGCATCTTGAAATTCCTGGCGTTTGAGCAGGTATTCAAAAACAGCCTGACTACACTTCCCATGGGTGGTGGTAAAGGTGGATCAGACTTTGATCCTAAAGGTAAAAGTGATAATGAAGTCATGCGATTCTGCCAGAGCTTTATGACAGAACTGCAGCGTCATATCGGTCCGAACACAGACGTCCCCGCTGGTGATATCGGCGTGGGTGGACGTGAGATCGGTTTCCTCTTCGGTCAGTACAAGAGAGTCCGTAATGAATTTACTGGCGTTCTCACAGGTAAAGGTCTTGCCTGGGGTGGTTCACTGATTCGTCCAGAAGCGACTGGTTATGGTGCAGTCTACTTTGCAGCAGAAATGCTTGCCACACGTGGTGAAACTCTCGAAGGTAAAACCTGTCTCGTTTCAGGTAGTGGAAATGTTGCGCAATACACCACTGAAAAAATCAATGAACTCGGTGGCAAGGTTGTCACACTCTCCGACTCCAGTGGTTATATCTACGACCCAGATGGAATCGGAACTGAAAAACTCGCATTTGTCATGGATCTGAAAAATGTCCGTAGAGGCAGGATCAAAGAATATACTGACAAATTCAAAAGCGCAACCTATACAGCCCTCGACAACAGCCTTGACCACAATCCTCTTTGGAATCACAAAGCAGATTGCGCATTCCCATCAGCAACTCAGAATGAAGTCAATGCAGTTGATGCAGGAAATCTGCTTAGCAACGGTGTCTATGTTGTTTCTGAAGGTGCAAACATGCCGACAGTTCCAGACGGTGTTGAAAAATTCATCGAAGCCAAGATTCTTTATGGTCCTGGAAAAGCTGCCAATGCAGGTGGTGTAGCAGTATCCGGTCTTGAGATGAGCCAGAACAGTCTCCGTCTCTCCTGGACACGTGAAGAAGTTGATGGTCGTCTGCAGGGAATCATGAAGAGCATCCATAAGTCTTGCTATGATGCCGCAGAACGTTTCGGTACACCTGGCAACTATGTGAATGGTGCAAATATCGCCGGCTTCCTGAAAGTCGCTGATACCATGCTCGATCAGGGTGTTGTCTGATCCATTCCTTTATTCAGTATTCGTAAAATACAAATGGGATATTCTCTTGGAGAATATCCCATTTTTTGGTGATCACACAGATAGTTCAGTTGCCTTGTGACTCGTTAAGCAGTACGACTTATGAATAAGGCACTTTCTGTTTAAATATCAAAATACAATTCAAATTCCCATGGATGCGGACGTTGACGAAGTGCATTTACCTCATTGTCTCGCTTGTACCAAATCCAAGTATCTACAACATCCTCTGAGAATACCCCACCTTTGTACAGGAACTCCTGATCCTGCTCGAGTGCGTCCAACGCCTCTTCCAGGGATGCAGGTGTTTCCGGTACATCAGCCAGTTCCTCCGGTTCCATATCATACATGTTCTTATCCAGGGGTTCACCGGGATGAATACGATTCTGAATTCCATCCAATCCTGCCATCAGCATCGCACAGAATGCTATGTAAGGATTGCAGGAGGCATCAGGAGCACGAAATTCAACACGTTTTGCCTTCGGGCTGGGATTGTACATCGGGATACGAATAGACGCACTACGGTTTTGCTGACTGTATGCCAGACGTGTCGGTGCTTCAAAACCAGGAACCAACCTTTTGTAGCTGTTCGTAGTGGGATTAGCGAATGCGCAAAGAGCAGGTGCATGCTTCAGAATACCACCAATATAAAAGAGAGCCATCTCAGATAGTCCAGCGTAACGGTCGCCAGCGAACAATGGAACCCCATCTTTCCAGAGGCTCATGTGGGTATGCATACCGCTGCCATTATCACCCCAGAGCGGTTTTGGCATGAAGGTGGCTACTTTGTTGTGTCGTCTGGCAACATTCTTAACCACATACTTGAACAACTGCATTTGATCAGCGCTCTTAAGGAGCGGCTCGTACTTAAAATCTATTTCAGCTTGACCACCTGTAGCGACTTCGTGATGATGCGCTTCAACTGTAAGTCCCAACGACTCAAGGATCAGAGACATTTCACTGCGAATATCATGTTGTGAATCCGATGGTTGAACCGGGAAGTATCCCTCTTTGTAGCGGGGCTTGTAACCAAGGTTGGGATTTTCGATCCTACCCGTATTCCAATGACCCTCTGCGGAATCCAAATGGTAATAACCTTCATGGTTGTTCTGCCCATATCTGACATCATCGAAGATAAAAAATTCTGCTTCAGGTCCGAAATAGGCAGTATCTGCTATTCCAAGAGACTTCAGATAGTCTTCAGCTCTACGTGCAAGTGTACGTGGACACTTGGAATAGGGCATCATTGTGCTCGGTTCGATAATATCACAAAACATAATCATGGTGGTATCTTTTGTGAATGGATCAATCACCGCAGTGGACGCATCGGGACGAACCAGCATATCTGATTCATTGATCTGACGCCACCCTCTGATGGAAGAACCGTCAAATCCATAGCCATTCTCAAAGTCATCCGGTGACAGGCGTGCAACCGGAATCGTAAAGTGTTGCCACATACCAGGGAAATCCATGAATCGCAAATCGACCATCTTGACACCCTGGCTCTTAATTAATTCGAAAATTTCTCTTATCATATCCATTTCTGCCTCATACAACCTTTCATGTTCTTTAATTTATTCGGACTGCTAGAACGTTATTCTACTCAATATTACGGAAATGTTTTCGTCATGGCGAACTTAATGAAACAATCTCTCAGAACACCTACAGAGCATCTTTCCCCGACTCTGATGTCCGTATACGAATCACATCTTCAACAGGAGTAATAAAAATCTTACCATCCCCTACTTGCTCGGTTTTTGCCGCTTTTATCAGAGTCTCGATCACTCTATCCACAATATCCTCCGGCACCACCACCTCTACCTTTAACTTGGGGACAAAATCGATCTGGTACTCACGTCCACGATAGAGTTCCGCATGTCCACGCTGACGTCCAAAACCGCGAACTTCGGTCACAGTCATACCCTTTACACCGATTTCCAGAAGTTGGTTTTTAACCTCATCGAGTCGGTAAACACGTATGATCGCTTCTATTTTCTTCATTTCTGGCTCCAGGATTCGCAGTATCAGACTCGGAAAGGCATATAATAATTCAAATATAGCTTGAGGGAAAGAGGATAGTGCTTTCTTGAAGCAAAAAACAATAGGAACTGTTAAACATTATATTCTATTCAAAATTGATTTAATATCCCATAAACTCTATATAATAATATTCTGGTTCCTCGCTATTTCGTGTGGGTACAAAGATCCTTCTGAATATCAGTCATTGCGAACGAAGTGAAGCAATCCCACTTTAATTCTGTATAAGATTGCTTCGTCGCTACGCTTCCTCGCAATGACAAGATAATATCCTGAACAG
>JAIOHU010000068.1 GCA_019912845.1 bacterium | reverse complement strand
AATGTCTCTGGTGTCATATTCAGAATCGCCACGACAAAGAATCCCAATAAAAAATATTTCAAACCCTGCAGTGGGATATCGACCCATTTTACAATCCTGTAATTCCTGCCAAATATCCATCTTCCCAATCGTGCAAGATTTTCAGAGAAAAATCCAACAGGACAAAACCAACCACAAAACGCTTTCCTGAAAAGGAACGCCATCAATACAAAAATCAGGAACAACACCGTCGCAGCGGGATGAATGTTGTTCAAGGTGCCCTGGTATATCCAGTCAATTGCACCCATCAACCCACTGATCGGCAAGTAACCTTCCACGCCAGGAGGACGATTTGGTAATACTCCAGTTGAAGTTGTTTTGGCTGCTTCGACAAAACGTATAAACTGCCAGCCTAGAATAAGCGACAAAACTGTTGAGCCTGCTTGTACACCCAGGCGCCAATAGCTGGTCTTGACCAAATCAAAGTTTAATGCCCCCTTTTTTTTATCATGACGGAAAATTCTTTTCCGTCTCCCTTTGAGTTTTTTTGGACTCGCTGGTTTGTCTTGTATGACGATCATTTCGCTTTTCCTTTTCATCTTATCCGTTCAACCTTGACCGCCTGTCACGTTGATATAGGATAGTGAACTCAATCCGTTTCAATTTTTACCTAAATCAAAACCTCGATCTCCACGGAGACCCGCTGTTACCTCTATTGACAGGCATCATCTTTTCTATTGAGTGAGAATTCAAGCTGGGGGTCATTAATAGCCAGATAAGTTCCATGGCTGCAAACGAATAGAAAACTTCTTTCTGTTAATAGCGTTTCTTGAGAGTTTTGCCCAAGCGCGTCATGCCAGCATGGGGTTAGCTGGCATGCAGGGAGATATTAATACTATTGATTTCTGAACTAATTGGAAGACGGCAATCCGAACAACACAAACATTTAGCAGTTTAACATGAGACAATAATTCCAAAAATGAGTATAGAAAGGCAAAATTCTCCGCGTTGAGGAAGGATTTTCCTTTAAGTTTTAGTGTGATCAACATCACAATTTTGTGTGATGAGAGCCACAATCCAATATGTTTCACTTGTCGAGCATTTTTTTAGTTTTGTATGAAAACAAAATACGCTGTGTATTCAATCCCATTCCAACGCTTGCTATTACTTCGTTTGCAGTCCTCTTCTCTTCTATAATTACCAAAATGAGTCCTTCGGGAGAGATGATTCACCTTCTAGAAAAATATTGTAAAACCAAGACCTTCAGATACTGGCACATCTCTTGCAAATTATCAGATCGTATTCAAATCAATGTCAAGTGCGATGAAGTTTGATGCAATGCTTTAAAAGATATTGTTCTTTAAACTTTTCGATATTATTAGTTAAGTAATTCTCTATTGTCTTTATTTAGCAACTTAAAGTCTCTCTTTATTTATTATTGGTAACGATCTCTCGAGAAATAGTTAAAGTGTGCCGATAAAGAGAGAGAGAAAAAGCATTTGGATGAGTTTATCTAAACGAGCATTGAAGAATTTTTCAACACATGGAGGAGTTAGTCATGAAGAGGAAATGGTTAGTCGGCATCGTAGCAGTTATTTTTCCGTTGATACTTTTTGCGAGTGTCTGGGAAGTTGGCGTAGACACACAATCTGTAAACGAAGCGATTTTTTATGCGCAGGATGGAGACACAATCTTAATTCCCGAGTCCATGTCCAGCCAATCTTACGACTTACAGGGCAAAGACCTCACCCTTGGTATTACTGCTCTGGAACCTGAAGATGCAGAGCCGGATTCCACAATTTACGGACCCAACAATCCATTCCCGGCATCGCCAGTAGAATAAAATTACTCCCTGACAAGGATTACCATTATGTAGCCGAAACAGTTTAACTGTTTCGGCTTTTTAGTTATACTATTTAGAGCAGGTATTGAGGATCAATTCACAAAAATACTGGTTCCCTCTTGTTTTTATCTTCTGATTTTCGCTAATTACACTATTCGGAGTCTGATTATCGGAATGGTTTCCAAATCTGAAATAGTTAAATGCAATTTCAAACTATCGATGTATAACCAACAAAATGAAGAAAGTGAGCCGTATATGAAAAAAGCTTTTAAATGGATTGGTATTATCCTCGGAGCACTGGTGCTACTACTTGTACTCGGTATAGGTGGGATGTTCATGGCTGCAAATGGTAAAATCAAGAAAACCTATGAAGTAGCTGTCAAACCGATTGCCATTCCTACTGATTCTGCTTCACTGTCTCGTGGCGAACACCTCGCCTTAACTCGTGGATGTATGGAATGCCATGGCGCCGATTTTGAAGGCAAACTAATCATGGATAATCCTGCAATGGGCACCTGGTACGGTCCTAATTTGACAAAAGGGAACGGCGGTCTTCCAGCGGATTATTCAACTGAGGATTTTGTCCGCGCTATCCGTCATGGGGTAGGAAAAGATAATCAGGCATTATTGTTTATGCCATCCGAAGAGTATCACTGGTTAGACGATGCTGATCTCGGATCACTGATCGCGTACATCCAATCTGTCCCCTCAGTTGATAGTACGGTTCCGAAGGTTAAACCAGGGCCAGTCAGCAAGATGCTATTCCTTTCTGGTCAAATTCCGGTTTCTGCTGATATTATTGATCACAACACCCCACCACCACCAGCACCAGAGTATGCCATCAGCTCGGAATATGGGCGTTACATCGCTGTAACCTGTACGGGTTGTCACGGTCCTGGATTTTCTGGTGGCAAAATACCAGGTGGTGACCCCTCATGGCCACCAGCAACGAACATCTCAAGCCATAAAGAAGAGGGAATTGGTTCCTGGTCTGAGGAGGAATTTCTGACTGCCATGCATTTTGGGATGAGACCGGATGAAAGCTCTATTGACCCTGTTATGCCCTGGCCAATGTTTGGTCAAATGACTGACATAGAACTGAAAGCATTGTGGATGTACCTGAAGACAGTTCCACCGAAACCAACTGGCAATCGATAGGCTATTAATCTAGTGTCGAATGGATTTATTCCACTTTGCTGAATTCAACATTTACAATTGTTGGCTGCAGGCTGTAGTCCAGACGTACTTGTAACGATTCGGGTGTCACCTTTGTAGTGAGATCATCTGGTTTAATAATTATCAGGTGCTGACCTACAGGTAGCATCCGAATCGATTCTCCAGTACGCCCGATTTCTTTACCGTCCAGAAATACTGTTCCATGTACTTTTCCGCTCGCAGCAACAATAAGAGTTGGACTTGCAATTTGCACGAGCACGTAGACGATCAGTGCAACCACTCCCAGTCCAAGCCCAATTACCGTACTCGAACGTCTCATACGGTTCAACTTACGTTGTTTTTCTTCGCTCCAGGCGTAACGATCCTCACGTTCTCGTGAACGATCATCCGGTTTTTTTTTGAGACGGTTCGTGATCTGCGCGGATGTCCTCACAAATGGATCGCCACCGGTTATTGTGATTTTACGCCTGTTTTCAAACTCATCCGGTGGTAGAGGATCAGTCATAATATGTCTCGTTTGTTACTGGTGTCCTGGTTTAGCGTTGAAGTATCATCTAATTTAATGGTTCCTCATTGGTTGTAGTCTGTAATGAGGGTACGTTTTAAAGGCTGTCTCAGCACGCGACTTAAACACGCGTCATTCCAGCGTGTTGTTAGCTGGAATCCAGGAACTCATTGATACTATTACTGTTAGAAATCAATATTTCCGATATTGTCCGTAAAAAGTTGCTTCAATAGCTCATTCAATACGACAGCCCAGCTCGATCCCTTGCAAATCCAGCCAGTGATGCCACAGTTCTATTATCGCTGTTTGTCAGCACCTCAGCCATTTCCGTAATCTCATCAGGATGCTCAAAGTTTGCAATTATTCCTGCCATACGTAATAACTGCAATTCAGAATAGTACTGCAGATTCTCTTCAACAACTTCAGCACCTGCACGGTAAAACTGTATCCGTTTCATTTTACCAAATTGTTTTGAACTTGCGACGATACCAAGCAGGTTAGAGTTCCATCCCTCACGAGGTCTGAATATTTGCACTGCCAGATCAAGAACAGGCGGAAATGCATCTCGTTTTTCAAGTTCAGCCAGTACTGCGATCGCATAAACACCGTTGACATTTTCCATGATTCGCTGCAAGATCAGTGTGGACTCGAGTGTTTCATCTTGTGTCAGAAGTCTGATCGCTGAACGGACATAACTTTCTTCGCGCTCCTCAAATGCTGGCAGATCAACCTGACCGTAAACCACCATCTCCAACCAGGAATTAAGCACTGAGCGTGGCAGGCTGCTTACAACCTCTAAATCAGCGGGGAATTCCTTAACGGGCAAATTTGGAATAATCTTAAAGACCATTTCCGCTGCCTTTTCAGTCGGCATGTAGAAAAGGATATTTTGAGCAAATTTCTTGAAAATGGGAGGAGCCTCAGCAACAAATCGCAATATTAGAACTTCTACATGTGGTAAACGATCTGCTTTTTTTGCCAGCGAGTTGAGCGCACTACCGGATTTCATCTCCACCGGATGACTGTAATCGACGCTGCCACTAAGTATGGCATTAACTTCTATCAATGCCCTCTGAAATGCAAAATCTTCCGCCAGCTTCAGGTCCATTTCAGCAAGTGTCTTGAGAGATCGTTCTTCGTATATTCCAGTGCTCGAATAGTGGATCAACGCTTTGGCGGCATCTGGATCAGCGGTTAAACTGAGTGCTTCCAGTGCAATTTCTGAAACCCCGGCAGCGCGATACTCCTGTTCCTCCACCATCTCTTTCAAGATAGCCGTCGCATTTTTTCCCGCCTGCATGGCAATTCGATAGATTGGAGACTCCAAACTTCTCACTTCCCCAGTAAACCTGCCCTCTTTCAACACTACCGCAACCTCATCCAAAATCCTGGCGGCATCCTCTTCATTCACCAGCGACCCGAGATTAAGCAGTTCGGATAGCTGCCCTATTTCCCATTGAGTTTTCTTCTGTATACTTATATGTAGTGAGTTTGCAAGTAAGCTTTGTTCTACGCTACCCAGATTACACTTTTCGCTGTATAAAGCAAGCAGATTGGGATGAATCTGTTTACCCTGCAGCAAATTTGCTGCAACAGCCTGTGTAGCGAATAAATGCGATTCAGGAATATCTCGCGAAAGCAAAATATCGAAAACGTACCAACTGTTTTGATATATCTTAGCTGGTTCACCATATAGATTCAATCCATATAGCAATCCATCAAGCGCGTCCACAAGGGCTGAATCGGAAGATGTTTTCAAGAATTCCGCAACCTGTGAAAGTACAACAGGTGAAAATCCGTACCTCATCACCTCCACTGCAGGGAAAATGTTCGGATTCTCAGTATCGGTGGCAAGCTCAAGCACACGTTCCATAAGAATTCGTTCTGCGACGGCAGCCTGCCAGCTACGTTTGTCCTGTAAAAATATTTCCTTTAAATGTTCTATCTGGGTTTCACCGTTTAGTAGCAGCAAGGCTAAGATGTCGGTGATCCCCAGTTCAGCAACTTCGTCCCAATCCATCATTTGAGAACGTTTCATTGGATGTGGTCTGAGACCGTTCTGCACGCGTAACTCATTTTCCCGCATATCATTGTCCAGACCCTCATCCAGAATCGCAAGAAAATGCTCTGCATGTCTCTCTTCTTTAGCAGGAGGTGGTGCTGAAAAACCTGTCCATGGGGTGCCGTTGATTCTCTGTGAAA
>JAIOHU010000067.1 GCA_019912845.1 bacterium | reverse complement strand
TCCAAATAGTGAATGGGAGTATGAAATTCCTCAATACCTGATTCAAATCTAGATGTGTAAGAAGTTGATGAATGAGAGTTAGTTACTTGAAATGTTGCATCTTCACTACACCCTACATAATCTGTATACTCAGCAGAATTTGTCAACAGTGTGAGCGAGATGAGCAATAAAAAGATCATTAGTAATCGCATATTAACCTCCAAAAGAAGTAGTCGTTTTTTGGGACTCTACACGATTATATAATAGAGTTTTTTTTTTGTTAAAGTCAAGACAGAACGAATTGTATCTAAATTGTCTCCTAGAGACAAGGTGACCTGTTGCTTGCTTCAGATTTCAATACGTAATCAGGGTACTCGAAGTGAAGACAATATTACCGGATTTATAGGTAGATATATTCAAATTAATAGGGATTGAGCGAGCTGCGAAATTCGCAATTATTAAATTCTGAGAACAAATAGGCAATCAGAGTAAGCAATTTCCTTTATGAGGAGCAAATGCGTACAATCCTCCCGGCTGTAATATTCCTGTGAAACCAGTAACAAGTTCTTGCCACCCAGCCTACAGGCGTGTGACACCTGATTACCGAAATGCGCAACAAAAAGGGCAGCGAATAAATCAACGCTGCCCTGATCGTTATAGCTAAGGAAAACTCGATATCTTACAACTATTTCACAAGTATTACCTTCTGCAGGTTCTCACTGCTTTCATACCTGAAGTTAGCAAAGTAGATTCCGCTGACCAGGGGTAGATCAGTCATATCTGTATGGAAAACAAAGTGATGAACACCTGCTGAATAGACATTCTCACTACTGTAAACCAATTGACCAAGCACATTATAAAGACCAAACTCTATTTTTCCCTGCCTCGGAACAGCAAAATCGAAGGTCACACTCGGGTTAAACGGGTTCGGATACCCCTGGCTGACACTCCATTGGGAGGGAAGATTTGCTGATTTATCGGCTACAGCATTGTAGTCATATTCAAAGAGGAACGGTTCACATTGCGCCGATTCGCCAGTTTGTTCGTAGACCGCAGATACAGTGTAAATATATTCTCCCATGGGCATTTCGAGCAGATCATCTACATATTCCAGATTGATCACCAGATCACTCACAACTTCACCATCACGGTAGACAAAAAAGCCTCGCAGTTGATCAACATCATCCAGTTCTTGAACCGGACTCTGCCAGGTGAGGGTAACGAGGTTCTGTTCTGATGTCGCTGCTAAACCGGATGGTGCAGTATCTGTAGAAGGCATGGAAATTTGTACATCATCAATATACCAACCCTCTGCCGTGGTTCCTCGATCAGATCCAAAACGGAAGCGTAAAAAGATCGTACCGGGGTCACCCTGAATTGTAAATTCTTCGTATGTCCAGTCAAACTGACCGCTGAATACTCGTTCTCCTTCGCCAAATGGACCATCTCCACGTGTTACATAGTTGTAGCTCTGCATGGGGAGGGGCATCCAGTTTTCGCCATCGGGAGAAAGTTCGATACGCCCTCCATCATAACATTCACCCTCAAAATTGCCAGATATTTCAGCATCCATCCAGTGATAAAAACTCAATACAATTGGACCATCGCGGTCTATCGGGGGAAGCTCCAAAGCAGCATCAGTATCATCCGCATAGTCTTCGTAATCTCCGCCAGCCTTCCAGGAACGTACACCATCTCTGGTGTGATTACGTTCGAGTGAAAGGTGCCATTGATCTTCATTATCATTGACAGCGTAGTGCTCCCAGGGTTGCTCTATACTTTCCAAATCATCAGCAAAGCCATTCAGTTCCAAAGGCAGGAACTGACGGAATTCATAACCATCATCACGAGTGATTTCCACCAGAATCCAGGTTCTCGATGGGGTGGGGACATTCTCTGCAATGGTAACTTGAGCGAGATTATATATATCCAATTGATCTTCAAACGGTACGGCAATAGTCTGTGGTTCCAAAATCAGGTTGCTAACAGAAGGATCGTTGCAGGATAAAGAAACCATCGCATTATCGAGCATGGCACCACCACTGTTCTCGATGCAGACACCGACCCCGGCAGTTTCACCACTTTCCATCCGTGAATTACCATTGCCCTGTTCATCATTGATCCAGAGTGTCAGCAACTTGAGTTCAGGTGCGTACAAATCTTTGGAAAATGTTGTGCTCAATTCCTCCTCATCAACCATCATTCTAACTTGGAATGTTGCTTTAGTTGCATTGATCACAGTTGTGGAAATGAAGGCTCGAATCGAAACAAACACTGTTTCCTGCGACTCGAGGTTGGGAATGGTTGTTTCAACATCATCAACTGTTACATCGGCATGCAATGATTCCAGTGAGAAAAGAACTTCTCCCAAGTCATCCTGACCAACATTTCTCACTTCCAGAACAAAGTCTAATTCCTCACCGAAGTCAGCACGTTGATTGTTATTTCCAAATTCTTCATCATCAACTTCTACCCCGACCAGCATGGGATAACCACCCTCTGGAAGAATTGCTGTAATTTCCTCGGTATAAGGGAGATAATTCTGCGCAACGATCTGGACTGTTAAGGTACCGACTTCGTTGATATCAATGGGGATAACAACATCACCGTTACGGTCTGTATCGCCTACTGCGAGCAAATTTCCATCCCGTGAAATGGCAACACGTGCTCCCTCAATTCCTGGTAAGCTAGCAATATAAATGCCTTCACCAATGATATATAAATCGGGAATATCCGCCTGTAATTCCTGCACTTCGGAGGTGTACAGTTTGACTGATGGATCGCCAAACAGATTTAATTCATAAAACACCCAGCGCATGCAACTGCCATTTATATATGGAATGCACTCATGTTTTGAGTCACGGTTGGCTGCTCCAACTTCGTAAATATCTTCAGCGAAGAGTGCATCGAAGAATTCACGATCATAATGTTGTGATGGTCCATCGGTATTATTTCCAGAACCCCAGCCATATCTACTATTCGCGATCATTGCGAATGCACCGTGGTTAATCGTATTCCAGCGTTCCGCGATACTGTTCTGTTCAAACGCTCCACAGTAACAACCCTGGCTGTAGAGCATATAAAACTGGTGATTAACTCCATCATTGAGAAGTGTATTATCTGTAATATCGTTGATATCTGCTTTCAACATATAGGGGACATTTGCATGACCCAAATGATTCACCAGGTTGACACCACTATTCAAACGGTTGAAAAGTGTCTGGATATTCCAGACCGCATCCATATCATACAGGGTTCCTACATCCCATTCATCGGGAAAACCTGCAGTATTATAACCGTAGTTGTTGCTTCCCAGCCTTACTTCATCTTTGTATTCTCCGCCCCAGCTAACCCAGCCGAGGTCTTCACCAACCATAAGTCCATTTGTCACTTCATCCACTACCGGTTGTGACTGGTACATGATCTGTTTGTGAATCCATACCTCAATCATGTTGTCACTGCTGACTGGTGCACGTCCAATGCAGATTTCCTGGTAAAGATCAGCTTCGTTACTCTCACCCCAGCGATTGTCACCGTCAGTGTTCCAGTTTCCATCCAGACCAGCATAATAAACATCTGCGGGGATGTTATAATCTTCCTCTCCCGCTGTAGCATCGTACATTCCACGGTAAGGAATGTATTGAACATCACCACCCAGGATAACATAATTTGTGCCCATCGTGATATAATAACTATCAATCGCGGCACGTATCTTTGCCTGGTTGTCGGCTCCATCAAAATCCTGATAGATATCTGCTGTTGTAAGGATTAAGGTTTCAGTGCCTCGTAACCGTTTAAATTCAGCATACTCTTCCCAGGCATCCACATGGATGTTCGCACAGATAATCAATAAATCCAGCGGGACTTCATCCAGTTCGTGGTTTACATTCGGGTATGATAACGCGTATTCTCTGTCCAGAACTGATTTTTCCAGTAGCCGTGCAGTTTCAGCATCTCTGCGAAGATGGGATAAGGCATCAAGTGCGGATTGATCAGACTGGGTTTCAATTTGGAATGTGGCTTCAACTAGATATTCAAATATCCCAGTTTGTGGATTCCAACGAACTGGTTTCACGAGGAATGACCCAATCGCATGACCTCGTAAAAAGCCTGTTTGAATATCAGTGATGATATTTTGCGGGAAGATATCATTTTCCCGATAGATAGCAGGATTTGGAGTTAGTTCGGCAGTTTGTCCAGAGCTGATAGGGAAGAGGTTGGCACCTGGTACAGGTGTGACAGCTTGGTTAAATTCTTCCCAGATGGCATTAGTTAATATCACCTCAGAAAGCACTTCACCCGCTGGAAGTACTATAGTATGAGCGTAAGTGGGTAATACTGGCTCACCAGGTTCTCCGATGAGACGCAAGCCATCCATTTTAATCTCATCATACTGACCTGACTGAGACACTTGAACAGCAGGGAAGGAAATCTGACGTTCTATAGTTGTTGCGAGAACGGTTGAAGCTACAAGTAACAGAATTCCTGATAGTAACGAAAGCGTGCGCATATCTCTCTCCCCTCGATTCATCCTGCTATCATGTAAACCATACGAAATGAATAGCTTAGGTGCAGGATGATGGAAATGATACGATCTATTTTCAGTAGTATTTTGACTCTTATGATAAATGTTTCACAAAGTGAAATGTTACCAGCACATCCTATAGTATATATCAAAAAAGATGCTTTGGCAATTAAAAATGGACTTGTGGTTCGTGAGGTGAGTTATTCCTGCATCTCTTCAAGGCGTTCCTGCCAACGGCCATGTTCGCCGTTGGATGAAGTTCCGTACCCGTAAAATGCATCTTCCGCTATAATAAAAACTACTTCTTTGTTCGCGCCACCCTTCATCAAATCGTTGGAAATTGCACTGATTTTTTCTTTGCTATCAATATGAAAATCCCATTTTTCAGCGATTCGATCATTTATTTCCAAGTAGCCGTAATCAACCAACTGCCAGACCTCCTCTGCCCAGAATCCGGCATTAACCTCCTGGGCATGGAGTGCAGCAGCATAAATATTCAGAATTTCTTCCTTTACCAGGGTGGTTCGTATCCTGGCAAAATAATAGGGGATGAAGACAAACAGTGCCACGGACAATATAACTATCAAGCCAATAATAATAAGAGCGTTAGTACGTGATGTTGAAGCTTTTTCTTCAGTTGAATCTAACAGGGTACTCATCTTCTACTCTCTCCATAACAATAAAACCTGGATGCGACAGTATCATGTTCTACGCATCCAGTCTTCGAACAATTCTAGCAGCTGAAGAGACAAATTTGCTCTCAATTGTGCGATAATTCAATTCGTGGAAACAGAATGAAGAGCAATCTGGAGTCCAGCCGGGAATGTATCATCTACCAGAACTATTTGATATTCAATGTTGAAAGAGATATTTCCCCTCGCCAGCCAATTTTAGACGTGTAAAACATTGATTTGAGCAAACAGATGCTTTCTACGTGAACACTTATGATCTTCAGTGAAAAACTTTGCTATTCCTCATCATTATTCTGTTCAGGTTTCAACCTAAGGCATTCACTGTTGATACAAAAGCGTTTTCCAGTTGGCTTGGGTCCATCATCAAAAACATGCCCCAGATGCGAACCACACCTTTTGCAAAGTACTTCGGTACGTTTCACAAACAGACTGTTATCAACCTCTTGCTCAACCTTCTGATCTTCAATCGGTTTATAAAAGCTTGGCCAGCCCGAACCGGAGTCGTATTTGTGTTCGGAGCTGAACAATTCATTCCCACAGGCTGCACATAGGTATACACCGGGTGTTTTGGTTTTGTAATATTTGCCAGTAAAAGCACGTTCAGTGCCTTTCTGACGTAAAATTCGATACTGTTCTGGCGTTAATTCGTTACGCCATTGCTCATCTGATTTATTCACTACATACTCTCTTTTTTTGTTATGAGAACCTGGTTTTGCCGCCAGATAGGGCGAAAGAACCAACGAAATCAGCAACAAAAATCCAATCATTGCTGGAATCTTAGATTGTAATGGGTTCAAAGTCGATTTTTCATTTCTATGAAAATGATCAATCATAAACTCTCCAGCCAGGATGTTTTAGAACACATTTTCCGAACGCGTCAGTCCGATGATGAGATGAGCCGGATTCAAAAAACCCGACCGTAGGTTGAAAATCCATTAAGATATTGATATTATTG
>JAIOHU010000066.1 GCA_019912845.1 bacterium | reverse complement strand
TCAGGGATTTTGCTATGGCTAGTGCACTAACATTAATAATATCAATATTTTCCTGGATGATCAACCTGCGGACGGGTTCTTCGAATCCAGCTACAACCCTGCTGGAATGACGCGAGCGGAAACATTGTTCTTGGACAACCTGTATTGGGAATTGCTATAATTGCATAACTGCATTATTTCATAATTCCTGTAAATCAGTGAACCTCGGTTTTATAACTCTTCTCCCCCGCACGTATGGCAACTGGAAGTGAATTTTCTGTCGGGGGAACAGGACAATTGTAGTAAGTAGTATACGCACAATATGGGTTATATACTTTGTTGAGATCGAGGGTGACTGTTTCACCATTGGGAAGTGGTTCAATATCGAGGTATCGACCGCCACCGTAAGTTTCATCTCCGGTTGTCAGATCTGTAAAGGGGATAAAACCATAGTTGATACCATCAACTACTGGCACAAACATATTTAATGAGCAGAGTGTGTCTTTTACTGTGAATCGTAGTTCAGCCGCGCGTACATACCTCTTTTCCAGTCCCAGGCTTGTAGCCATCGTAACAATTTCAGGATTTGCGATACGAAAAATATCTGCTGTGACAACATAATCATCTGAATAGGGATAGTATTTCAAGCCGTCAAATTCCTGTCGTTTGGTCAGTATAGGGTTGAATACCATCAACCTTGCACTGGATTTTCCATAGTATATTTGAATCAGAAATTTACCAGCATAAAGCGTGTCTCCCATAGCGTAGGAAACTGGCTCTTTCCCGATTGGTTGAGTGCCTTTTTTGAATACATTCGAGTTATTGGAAAAGGCAGTTATCTTACCTTGTGCCATATTCCAAGTGACCTGCATGAGTGGAATATCACCTGAACCAATTGGTGTTTTGGACAGCTCGAGAGTATGATTATTATGAGTGATGTAAAGAGGTTCCTCATCATGTAAACTCAGTTGCGAAATGGCAGTAAAGGGTCCAATTTCAGCATCCTTTATCTGTTGATTATGCTCCGCCCGTTCTGCGATCACCGGATTGGAAATTTCTGACTCTTGCTTATTTTCGGGTGTTGATTTCTCGCAGGAAGTAGTTATGAAAAGCAGAACGACAGTGAATATATAAAATGGATGAAGTAATCGATTCATTGTACCCTCGTATCCTTAACGTTTTTGTTGATCATAAGATATAACCTTGATATGTTTCAGGCAAAATTTTGACTAAAACTGAAAAATCCTTTCTGAGAGAGGAGAGGTAGATATGAATAAGTGGGGTGTGCATTCTGAAGTGGGACGTTTGCAGGCTGTGATGATGCATCAGCCGGGTTGGGAACACGCTCGAATGATGCCCTGGAACAAAGATGCAATGCTCTTCGATGATATTATCGATATCGATTTCGCACGTCCCGAACATAAAGAACTGGTAAACATCTTGACGACCCAGGATGTTCGTGTTATACATTTTGCGGATTTATTAAAGGATGTCTGCTCGGATGCTGAAGAGCACGAGGAACTTGTGCGTGAGGTGGTTGACCCGGATCTATTGCAGGAAATTGATCCGAAAGATATTCAGCCATCGCACTTGATCATAGGTTATCCAGCCAGCTTCCGGTTTGAAGATCGAGTGGTGATGCAACCCTTGCCCAACTTTTATTTTATGCGTGATCCTGCATTTTTCATTGGCAATCGATTGATTGTCTCTCATTTACACTATCCGATACGTCAGCGAGAATCAAAGCTGGTGCGGGGAGTGATTGCAAGACACCCAATCTTCGAAGGTGTTACCATCTATGACGGTATCCTTAATGACCCTGAAGCCACTATCGAGGGTGGTGATGTCCTGGTTGCGAACAACAAAACTGTACTCGTAGGGATCAGTGAACGTACCAACGAGCATGGCGCGGATCATCTCGCTCGATACCTTTTTGAGCAAACTGGAATTTCACGAGTATGCAAGATATTTATTCCACACCTGCATGAGTTTATGCACCTGGATACGTTGATGACCTTTGTCGACCGTCAACAGATCGTAACTCTGCCATTGTTCTGGGATCGTCCGGATATCTATGCTGAAGTAGCGAGACGTGTGCAACGCCAATGTGAAAAGTGGCAGGCGCCATATCGTGGCCCCTCCCCTGAAGCACTGGAAGAGGGGTGCAGCATGAAAGTGCTCTTTGCCGATGGCGAGGAACGTCATTACGCAAATGTGCTGGAAGGCTTGGCAGCTCTGAACGTAATCGTACCTGAGATAACAGTAACGGTCGGTGGTCCGCAATCGCTGTACAGAACAATGGAAGAGCATGTGCAGGAGGCACTTCGTGAACAGTGGAATGACGCTGCAAACACCTTCGCCTTGAAGCCAGGGACGGTACTTTGCTATAGCCGAAATGCCGCTACCAGACGAGCTCTCGAGCAGAATATGGTTGAAGTAATCGAGTTTATTGGCGGTGAGCTGGTGCGTGGACGAGGTGGCCCCAGGTGTATGACGATGCCTTTGATGAGGGAGTTCGCATAGATAGCAACAGACTGCAAACTGAGGGTAATTATTGGAGAAAATAAACACCCGCTCCAGACGGATAGAGATCCAGTTATGAGTTTTGGTTTGAAGGAATGCTCTCACTATCTTGCGCAGTTATATAATAAAGGCAGAGACTCTCGGTCTCTGAACTTTCTTAACAAAGTTCATTCGCTCTGTTGACAGGAATTTAGGCTTCCCTTACTTTGAGAGTGCTTCCAGAGGCGTTCAGAAATACAAGGGCGGCTACACTGCCTTTCATTTTCTGAGCGCCTTATTTTTTTATTCAGGAGATACTTCATTGAGTTTTATAGAATCTTACTCCCAATATAATGCATCCCCAAGACGAATTCGCAGCACCACTGTTCTGGCAGTACGTCATAAGGGAAAGTCGGCGATTGGTGCTGATGGACAGGTAACATTTGATGATACCGTCTTAAAGGGCTCAGCCGATAAATTGCGTACACTCGGCGATGGCAAAGTTGTCGTTGGGTTTGCGGGTGGTGTAGCAGATGCCCTGACCCTATTCGATCGTTTCGAAGAGAAAATAAAAGCATATCCGACAGATGTACGTCGCGCAGCTGTAGAACTAGCCAAAGACTGGCGCATGGACAGGGCATTGCGACGACTCGAGGCCTTGCTTGCTGTAGCATCTAAAAAAAGCTTGTTCCTGATTTCAGGGCAGGGTGACGTTATCGAACCGGATGATGACATTATCGCTGTGGGCAGTGGTGCATCATATGCCACAGCCGCCGCAAGAGCATTAATGAGAAACAACAAAGGAATGGATGCGGAGAAAATTGTTATGGAATCTCTGTTTATCGCCTCCGAAATATGTGTATACACAAATGATCAAATACGGGTAATATCGCTGTGAAACCATTATACGAATTAACACCACGTCAAATTGTAAAAGCACTTGATGAATATATCGTCGGTCAGAAAGAAGCAAAACGTGCGGTTGCCATCGCACTGAGAAATCGTTGGAGAAGACGTCAGGTATCTGATGAGATGCGTGATGAGATTATCCCCAACAATATCCTCATGATCGGTCCAACTGGGGTGGGTAAAACTGAAATTGCTAGACGGCTGGCTCGTTTGGCTGGCGCACCGTTTATCAAAATAGAAGCGAGCAAGTTTACCGAAGTCGGATACGTCGGTCGTGATGTCGAAAGCATGGTACGTGACCTTGTGGATATTGCTGTGTCGCAGGTACGATCTGAGAAGATAAAAGAGTATGAAGAAAAAGCAAAGGAACATGTGGAAGAACGTTTGCTGGATATCATCTTACCACCTCCAAGAAATATCAAAAGAGAGCAGGAAGAGTTCGAAGAGGAGGATGATGAAGACGAGGTTGATAGTCCGATAGTTAACCTCTTCAAATCTGGTATTTTTGAAAATTTCAGCAATCCCCCTTTTGAAGATGAAGAAGATGAGGATGATGATGACGATCTATACGTAGATTTTGATGATGATGACTTCGATGATGACGATGATGATTTTGATTACGAAGAATCTCAGCTACGAGTAAAATTTAGAGCTGAACAGAAAGCCGCAGACGAAGCTCGTGCAAAAGCGGCTGAAGAACAACGTCAGAAAACACGTGAGAAACTGAGACAACGACTCCGTGATGGCAAGTTCGATGATCGTGAAGTCGAAATTGAAGCCCCCGAACGTAATAGTGGAGTGATGCAGGTATTCGGCCCCATCGGAATGGAAGAAATGGGAGTGAATCTGCAAGAGATGTTTGGCAATATGTTTCCATCGAAAACCAGACGTCGTCGGATGCGTCTCGACGAAGCTCGCTCTTTCCTGCTGAATGAGGAAGTCGAGAAATTGCTCGATATGGATGCGATTATTTCCGAAGCTATCCAACGCACTGAGGAGATGGGGATCATCTTCCTTGATGAGATTGATAAAATTGCAGGTTCTGAGAGTGGTCAGGGTCCTGATGTCAGTCGTGAAGGGGTGCAACGTGATATCCTGCCAATTATTGAAGGAACACGTGTTACCACGAAATATGGCCCGGTGAATACCGAGCATGTATTAGTTATCGCTGCTGGAGCCTTTCATATCTCACGTCCCTCTGATCTGATACCGGAGCTGCAGGGACGCTTGCCGATTCGTGTGGAACTGGACTCATTGGACACAAAAGATTTCGTCAAAATTTTGACCGAACCGAAAAACTCACTGGTCAAACAGTATACTGCACTGCTTCAGTCCGAAAAAGTTGAGCTGGCATTAGAGGCAGCAGCTATCCGTGCGATTGCTGGATATGCCAGCGAAGTGAATGACCGTACCGAAAATATCGGTGCGCGACGGTTGCAGACTGTTATGAATTATCTGCTCGAGGATTATCTTTTTAAAATTCCTTCACGCAACATAAAATCAATAAATATCACAAAAGATTTTGTGCAGGAACGTCTGAGTGATCTGGTCGAAGATGAAGATTTAAGCCGGTATATACTCTAGATTACATATTGGAACAGGAACCGAAAATATCAGTAATACTCATAGATCTGATGAGAATTACTGATATTTCATTTTAAAGAATTTTATGAGCATTGTAGGTATTAAAAGAATAATTTTCATCGATAAGTTAGAAATCCTGAAAAATGAAAGAGGTAGATAATGAGCAGTGTGGTACTGGATTTACTTAATAAACGTCATGCAAGTCGAGCGATATCAGAAGAAATAATTCCTGAAGAGAAGATTCAATCAATACTTGAAGCCGTCAGGCTTACACCTTCTTGTGCCAATAAACAACCATGGCATTTTCTTATGATTGAAAGTGATGAAGGGTTAGCGACTGCACGTCAGGCATTAACAGGTGGGAATCTTGACTGGGCAGTAACCGCTCCCCTCCTGGTTGTGGTCTATGCAAGTGTTGAAGATGACTGCCAACCACCGGATGGACGGGTTTATCACCGATTCGACTGTGGAATGAGTGTCATGAATCTTATGCTTGAAGCGACTGCTCAAGGGTTAACCGCTCGTCCGATGGCAGGATTCAAGCCAGACCAGATCAGGGAAGCATTCAAGATCGATGATCGCTTTGATATCGTCGTGATGTTGGCGGTTGGTATAAAGGGAGAGGATGAAACTCATGTTCCTGAAAAATACAAGGGAATTGAAGATAAACCGCGGCAACGTAAAGAGTTAAGCGAGATTATGCAGCGTGTTTGATATGACGTTAGCCTTCTAATTGATATGGACGTAAATCTTCAAGGTTTGCGTCCATTTTTTATTTGGGAGTTTTAACTTCTAATATAGCAGTATGAGATGTATTTGCACACCAACGATTTGATACATCCATTAGTGGTACGACTCAATAAACTCTGAAATTCGCAACATTGAACGAACTGTATACTACCTCAGTAAACATCTAAAGGGATTTCCCCCTCTGTGCCATCTATTTACCATGTAAACCCCTTCACGTAAACTGTAAACGCTATTACTTAGTTTACATCTAAACTACAACCGAGTTTACAGTCTTACATTCCAGTTCCTCCATAACTAGAGACAATCTAACTTATTGATAATAAAGAGTATATGTATTAGTAGCTCTATACTCTGGGAGACTTTTTACTTCTGGCACATCCCTTGCAAAACTAATGAAAACGGGCAACAACAAAACTTAAATAGTTCTATTCAGGTGATCAATATGGGCGTTCAAAAAATATCAACTCTAAACTTTAAAAAATTCTGCTCACAAGATGGAATTGTATTGATAGACGTTTGGGCACCATGGTGCCCACCCTGTCGGGGATTTGGTCCCATCTTTTTAGAAGCTTCTGATGAGAATTTAGATTGCGCATTTGGCAAGCTGAATATGGATGAAAATGGAGATATTGGTAAAAAATTGAGAATAGAAAGTATACCCACACTACTGATATTTCGGGATGGGATATTACTTTATAAAGACGCTGGGGCACCTCCAAAAGATGCTCTAAATGAGCTGATTCAGCAAGTACGAGACCTTGAGATGGATGATGTAAGAGCAAGGAGTAAAACAATAACCTGAATAGGTTTTAACCATAGAGCAGTAATAAAAAACTAAACTACAAATGTTAAACAGGAGAAATTAAAATGTTTTCAGACAATGTTGATTTTCACGGTATGAAGGAATTTAAGGCAGAAATCGGTGTTCAATGGATTAAGGGTGAATCAGGCAGTACTTATCTTTGCCCCGTCAATGCTCTTGAACATCTGGAAAATCCTACTGAAGATGATTTACGTCAAATATGTGTGGACGAATCCAGTAATCCTCATAACGATTAAACAATATGAAGTAAAACCAAACATCGATTTCCCTTTTTCCGATGTACTCCTCAACAGTCAGTTGGTCATCCATCTGGCTGTTTTATTTCCCAATAATCCATATTCTCGCAATTGTGTTAAATTTGCCATGCTTGTTGCTGTTCGTTAGTACGATCATTAATTTGGGGCGATCACACATCTCATCTTTGCTGCGAAGTATCATTAATGAAAAGTCTCAAACAAATTTATTGCGAGGAATTACCATGGATATCCGTGAAGAGATAAATCGTGAATACAGAGCACACCTTGAAACTGCAAAACAGTTTGAAGCGATTTTAGAAGAGGTGGCAGATGCTGTGCAGGCAGTGATAGATACGTTCAGCAATGGTGGGAAAGTACTACTTGCCGGGAATGGCGGAAGTGCTGCGGATGCGCAGCATTGGGCAGCAGAGTGGGTGATACGATTGAACCATCATCTCAACCGTCCCGCCATGCCTGCAATCGCGCTTACAACTGATAGCTCAAACCTAACTGCGGGTGCGAATGATTTGAGTTTTGAGGAGGTCTTCAGCCGTCAGGTGGAAGCTCTGGCACAGCCGGGTGATCTTTTCATTGGTATCAGTACTTCAGGAAATTCTGCAAATGTCTTGCGTGCCGCGAAAATGGCACATGAGAAAGGCGCAAAGGTTCTGGGCATCCTGGGCGGTGATGGAGGGAAAATTATTGCAGAATGTGATCACGCTGTCGTCGTTCCGTCGAAGGACACACAACGTATTCAGGAGATGCATGTCTTTGTCGGGCATCAGTTGTGTTCACTCAGCGAAAGAGCTCTTTGGGAAAAGCCGTGAAGTTTTCAACCACGAGCGAAGTTACGATCTAGCTCAGACTGTTAATCGACAGTGTACTCCCGTTCCATTTAGATTCGATCTTGCTCGTAGCAGAGGTGATTGCTATTGCCGCCAGTTTTCTCCCTATTTAATGAGTGCAACCTTACCCGTGTACTTGTACCCTGACGGGGAGCAAATACGAAGCATATAAACACCACTAGGTAAACCATCACCGTCCAACATTAGGTGACGATTTGACCCCGCATTAAGATATTTTTTTTCAGCGATTACAACCTGCCCCAGAATGTTGACCAGCTCAAACTCTATCACTCCATTTACTGGAATATCTATTACTACAGTTGCTCGGCTGTTAAATGGATTCGGATAGACATTATGCACGGTAAATTTCGTTGGAGATGTGTTATTTGATTCTGAGAATATCAGTTTGACGTATGCAAATCCACCTTCACCATAGCGAAGATTCCGCTTTCCTTCAAGAGCAGCATCCAGTTCAAAAGATAATGCTGTGCCATCGGAACGTAACGCCTTAATATCGATTGAATTGCCAACTTTGAAACCTGGAATTCCATGCGTTGAATCCTCCTGCCAGGCTACTAACCCGATGAGTCCATCCGTTGGGATATTTTCGGTTGCTCCGACAAGTATATCGCCATCGTGCAGTTCGATTCGCGCTAATTGTTCTCTAGCTGCCATGGGAATATCCAAAAGAACACCGTACGGAATCCCAGTTGGCAAAACCCCTTGTGCAACGACAGGGATATTTTGTTGTTGGTCTGATACCTTTTCATTATCCAACTCAACTTCATTGTCCCTGACAAAATCCTCCTCAATATCAGGAAAGCTAAATGTGTGATTCTCTGAAACCGCTATATAGTATCCTTCGCCAGGAACCATATTTTCAAGCGAGCGGAAATATCCAGGCACCCACATCTCGCCAGTGTCGTTATACATTACAATGATATCATCTTCGATTTGTTGCATGGCATCCATAACAGGTACAGAATTGAGATAGGGATGCCCCAGCCAGTTCATGCGATTTCCAAAAACTGTGTAAAGTGTTTCACGAGAGATTTGTTCACCCTGAATTATCCACCGTTCACGTTCCATACAGAAGATACGGTATGCCTGTGTCAGGTTTATCTCGCCAATAGTATTGAGGTCGGGAGGTATGAATAGACCTCCACTATTTGCCATTACAAGGCGTAGAGACTCGAGACTTCCGAAAAGCGTCAGTGGATTCCGATTTGTCAAGTGAATTGGTGAGGAAACCAGGTTAAAATAATTTGCGGTAAGAGGAATAGTAAGTCTCGGTGGGGGCGGAAAACCAAGAGCGGAACGGCAATCCAGCATTTGCATACCATTCCCCAAGTTCGCCACAAAAGCAATACCTTCCTCGATGAAAATATCATTCGCATCTCCCTCGGTACGATACATTCCCGTACGGAAAGGATTCTCTGGGTTGGATACATTGTATATGTATACTCCGAACTCTGAAGTACAATACGCAAGATGGTCTTCTATAAGTAATACTGCATTTATTGTTTGATTTACTTCAATAGAGCTTGCTTCATGTGCATCGTTCAGATCAGTCACATCAAAGAGAATAACCTCAGCAGCAGTAGAGACAACAAGCTCTTCATCCCGCAGGTCAAGCTTGCCTGGATTATCATCCATCTCAATGAATTCAACTTCTACTGGATCTTCAGCATTGGAAATATCAACCAGGTATATACCGCCAATTACACCAACCGCGAGGAGGTCTTGCTCATGGTCGATACAAATAGCATTACGGAGATTTATTTCGCTGATTTGTTGTGGATTCTCAGGATCGAGGGTAGAATAAATACGGATTGTCGGGGTCATGTCCATGCAGAGAACCAACACCTCCTCGTTCACGCTGATGTCGAGTGCAATCCCATCAAGATCAAGAATGCTTACTTGAATTAATTCTTCAGGGTCAGAAATTTCAAGGATATTGAGCTGTTCCTCTTGATGCCCAAGGTAGATATGATTATCAAAATACCCATACCCGTATATATTATCTTCAGCATAGAAAACATCTGTTCCATACATGTGCATGGGATCATTCACGTCTATAGCTGCGACTTTGAAACCATCTATCATGGGATAGGCATATCCATCTCGGGCATAGATGTTGTAAAAGCTTTTCCCGGGACAGTAGTAATCTACGAATTCCGGTTGTGTGGGGTCGGCGATGTTGATAGTAGTCAACCCACACTCACGAGTATTGTGTCCGAATACATCATAATTTTTAAAATCGCTGCAGTACGCAAATTCGTCGACCGTCTCTATCCCCCAGAAGGTGGTTGAACTAGCCCTAATATGGACATGCTCATAAGTTGTGATGGAATCCAATTCCAATGGATTTGAGACATCTACAACTCCCATGGGATTGTATCGTCCCAGGATATTAGGGATAAGTGCATAGTCTTCGTGCAGAGTGATGTAATGTGGATGAAAAAATGTATGTTCTCGACTGACTTCCTGCGGGGTATCGGGATCTGTAATATCTACAGATAGGATGAAGGAACCACTATTGGACGTTACATAAGCATAGTCTTTTTCTAGAGCGACATTATCTATTGAATGGTATACATTTTCAGGATTTTCGGTATCTGGAATTAGAAGAGTACCACGACGAAATGGCTGTGTAGGATCGGAAATATCTACTATAGCAAACCCCGACCGTCGAAGTGCGAGATAGGCAAATTCACCCTGCACTGCCACATCCTCACATGTAGGAAGATTGAAGATCGTTTCGAGAAAAGGTCGCTCTGGATCGCTGACATCAACAACGTATAATCCATGGTCATAGACTGCGATATATGCATAGTCCCCGTCCTTATCAATGCGCGTGATCTCACCGTCCAGCTCTACTGCTCCTGCAATGGCGGGTGATGAAGGTATTCTGACATCAATCGTATATAAACCAAATTCCTCAGCGGTGACGTACACATGGTCTCCATCGACGTCAATGCCATACGGTTTCCCTTGAAGCTGAAGCCTGATTACCTCTGAAGGATCCGTGGGTGACGCAATGGACATTACGATCAACGCGGGTCCTCCGTCAGGAATCATAATTTGAGGACGTGTGGCAATGTATAGGTAGTCACCAAGAGATTTGACCTCCCCGGTATGCCCCCATGGACTCTCGAAATATCTTCCGAGGATGTTAACACGCATGCTGTCCTGGGCATGAAGAATTGTTGGAATTGCAACGAGTAAAATAAGTGCAATCAGCAGGATCGAATCTTTTCGCATGTCAGCCTCAGAGGAATATTTATAAGATTTATGGTTCTTCACTATTCTGTATGGGTAGATATCAAATACTTTCCCATTGTCATTGCGAGGAACGTAGTGACGCGGCAATCTCATTCTGTCTACAAGAGAGATTGCTGCACTGCGTTCACAATGACATCCATATCAGAATTGGTCGTTTTTACCCACATGAAACAGCGAAGAACCAGTTTTATGTTCAATGGTACATTTATTTTAATAAGGAAAGCAGGAATTCGGCAAGTAATTATTTTACAAATGTAAATTATTCCTGAACTCCAGAGCCATCTTTTGAATTGAACCATTCCCGGAAAGAATTTGAGTTATTTGATCATAAAACAGGTGTTATAGAAATTTTTGAATTCCATTAACAATAAAATGGCTGGTATTTTAAGGAGAGCGAAGTCGATCACATTAGCCTTGATTCTTCGCTCAGGACTTGTTCAAAGCTAAAGGAAATGCCAAACAGGAGTTTAGTATTTCTACATTTAAAGTCCATCACAACGTTGGTGTAGCAGGATGTATAAGAGCGAATCAGGGTGGAACGAAACCAGCTTCCATAAGTAATCTGGGTCAAATTTTCCTTTCCACATAGACTGGTAGATTAATACACATTTCTTAAAAAATTGAACTCCTGGAGTCCACTTGTGAATTGCTACGCGTAATCCGCAACAACTTACCCCCTCAACCAGCAACTAACTCCCTTATTCATCACTGTTTACGTTGATCCATCAACGAATTACCAGATTGTGAATAATGGCACGTTTTCCATACTACCCTTTGATTAAACAATATCTTAGAATTGATTTCTTGTGATTTGCCGTTTCGCTGGATATTTCGTATACTATTGTCGTACATAACTTGTTCTTTTACTAATAAATATGTGAAAGATAGGGACTCCTAACTTTGAACATTCAAACACGATCTTTGCATCCGGGGGGGACGGATGTTATTCTGTTTACTGGTAATTATGGAAGTGGAAAAACTGAGGTTTCGGTCAATGTCGCTACCGCCCTGGCTCACGCTGGCGAAAAAGTAGCGATTGCTGATCTCGATCTCGTTAATCCATATTTCCGTTGCCGGGAAGCGCGTCAACCCATGGAGGCTCTCGGGATACGTGTGATTGCACCTGATGGCAATATGCACAATGCAGACCTGCCTATTCTCATGCCAGAGGTGATGGGTGTTGTGCAGAAGAGCCCCGGTATTACCATCCTGGATGTAGGTGGGGATAATGTTGGTGCGACTGTGCTGGCAGCCCTGGCGACAGTCTTTCGTGTAAAACCTTACCAGATGTATTTCGTCCTGAATCAGAACCGTCCATTTACAGACACCGTTGAGGGTGCAAATCAGTTGATGGATGAGATCGAAACCGCTTCCCGTTTACGAATCACCGGTATCGTCAGCAACACGCACATGATGGACGAGACAGATATTCCCATGGTACAGGAGGGGATACGGTTTGGGCTTGAGGTCGCAGAATCACGAGATATCCCATTGGTATTCGCAACTGCGCCACGTTTGGATTTGATCAAGAGCAACCATTTAGACACGAACGCTGAAGAAGCGGCATCGACTTATGAGTTCGCAGGTTTTGATGCGCCGATTTTACCTTTGAGACGCATTATGCTACCGCCGTGGCTGGGAGGACCGACACCCGGGTCGATGGCGACACATTCTCGTGATCGATTTGCGCAGCTCTAAGTACAAATAATTTATGGAATTATCGAATTATTCAATTATAGAAATTTTCGATCGCATCATGCCAGCGTGGTGTTAGCAGGATTCGACGAACCTGACCGCAGGTTGAGCATCCAGGAAGACTTTGATATTCTTTATGTTAGAAAATATGGCTTAAAAGTAGCAATTCAGATAGCACAAATCATCAGTTATGAAATGAGACAATAATTCCACGAATCAATATATGGAAAAATGATTGGAATGAGTGATTTTGACGACGACAAAAACATCATCAAAGTAAAAAGTTTCAACTTTGCTGTCCGTATTATTCGATTGAGTCAATATCTGCGGCACGAACATCGTGAATATGAATTGGGACGCCAAGTTGTAAGGAGTGGGACTTCGATAGGCGCAAACATTGAAGAGGCACTGGCAGCACATTCTGAATCCGATTTTTATGCGAAAATGGTTATTGCAAGAAAAGAAGCTCGTGAAACGCACTATTGGATCAGATTGTTACGTGAGACCCAGTTGTTAACCGTTGAAGAGGCGGGTTCACTGTTGGATGACCTTGACGAAATTTTGAAAATATTAAATGCGATCACATATACATTAAAAAAGAAACTAAGCAAAAAATAGAATTTACTTGTTTAACGTACCCTTGTAACAACTATAATTGTATAATTCTAGAATTTCATAATTTTTCTGATTGAATTGAAGCGTGTTTTAAGATAGAGGAGCATAAATCGTGCGTGTGAATATTGACACAGACAGGTGTAAGGGCTGCGAATTATGTGTCCGTGCATGCCCGCAGGGAATAATCGACATGGCGACCGAGATCAATGCCAAGGGCTATTTTTACGCCCGGGTCTGGGATCAGCCACGTTGTATCGGCTGTAAACTATGCGCCATCACCTGCCCGGATATCGCGATTGATGTCAGTGTGAATGGGGTGCAGTACGAGTATTTTTCGTATTGATTGTATGAATACTTGTTACATGTACAATTCTCTACTTAGAGTGTTTAAATGAAAAACAGCATCATACTCTGGCTTGCATCTATCATACTGATTGTTGCTACCACAAATACGTATGCTAAATTTGGTTTAGGGATTTCATACGGGTCTATTCCTGAGATGACCTTGAATCGGATTCAAGGATCAACATGGCCTGAAACTCCAGATAGATCTGATTACGTAATTGAGAAAAGGGAAACCTTTTGGTTGTCAGTCCCTATAAAGTTTTCAAATAGTTTTGGAGTTGAACCTGTATTCTCCTTTTATAGAGTACAGTATGAGGATTCGTTTGATTGGACAGTTTTAACTGGGCTATCAACCCGTATCTTTCCAGTTAAAAATAGTAAATCATTCTTTGTGGGATTCTATACCGCTCTGGAGCGTTATGGTGTTAAATCAACTATATATAATGGTTTAGAACCGGAATACTACTACCTTACGGACATGACCCTTAACGATACGCCGATTTTGAATTTCTATTTCAGTCCGATGTGTGGTGGAGAATTTATCCTTTCAGATCAGTTCAGCGTTGGAGGTGAAGTTGGACCCTTGGTTGCAGGGTATGATATGTTTGGTACCAATCCTGATAAACGTCCTGTTAGCTGGACTATCCGGGCGCTTGTGACAATGAGAACTTATTTCTAAGGAGATACATGTGAAACGCGAATTAGAAATAAAACGCTTGTTAATCCTAAGTCTATTTTGGGCTCTGTTATTGGTTTCTGTGGTTCAAGCGAAAACCGGGCTTGGATTGAGTTATGGAACAATCAGTCAACCAGCCAAGGTTGGTCCACTTGGTGCTGGTGTCGAATGGAATGAAGTTCATCTGAATGAACAGCATAGAACCGAATTGGAAAATAACTTTACCTTGATCTTGTCTCATTCGATTTCGAACGAATTTGCGATTGAATCATCATTTTGGATTGAACGATATCAATTGCAAAACCAGTATAGTTGGAATGTTCGTTTGGGTCTGACAGCTAAAAAACACGTTGGTATAAAGACCACAAAACCATACTATGGAATTTACTTGGCAGTGGAACGTGAGGGACATAGTTTTTACGGTCGGGGTGAAAACAATGAACCTGTGCGTCCTTTGGCTGACGCACCGAATGTACATTTCTTCCTGGGACCAGTTTTAGGTGCTGAACATTTTATTGCTGATCAGGTGAGTATTGGAATGGAAGGTGGATTTATAGTAGCGGAGTTTTATGCCATACGTACTGGTGATGTATATGATAAACCGTTATTCAGCTATGCCCTGTGTGGTTCGATGGCGTTAAGGTTTTATTTTTAGAATTACAGGGCAAATCGATACAGGATCACTTAGTTTTGTGAAGAAAAGAACAAACCCTGCTTAACTCAAGGGGAGAAAATAGTGGCAAAGAAATTAATGAAGGGTAATGAGGCGATTGGCGAAGCGGCGATACGTGCCGGTGCGTTACATTATTTCGCTTATCCGATTACCCCGCAGACCGAAGTTGCGGAATATCTCGCGAGACGGATGCCGGAAGTTGGTGGTGTCTTTTTACAAGCGGAAAGTGAGCTGGGTGCGTCCAATATGCTGTTCGGTGCGGCTGCCAGTGGTAAACGAGCCTTCACCTCCAGCTCCAGTCCCGGTATCAGCCTGATGAGTGAAGCGATCAGCTATATCACATGCGCTGAACTGCCTACTGTGTTGATAAATGTCTGTCGTGCGGGGCCTGGTCTTGGTGGCATTTTACCCAGCCAGGGAGATTACTTGCAATCGACACGAGGCGGTGGTCACGGCGATTATCACCTACTAGTTCTTGCTCCGGCAACTGTGCAGGAAACGGTCGAACACATCATGATGGCGTTCGATCTGGCGGATAAATATCGCAATCCAGTGATGATTTTTGCCGATGGCTTGATCGGTCAGATGATGGAACCGGTGGATTTTGACGCTGTCCCGGTCAGCAAGCCAATGGATCACAGCTCGTGGGCGGCAACTGGTGCAAAGGGTCGAGACCCACATATCGTCAAGACCCTTTACCTCAACCCCATCGACAATGAAAAGCACAACATTCACCTGGCGGAGAAGTATGAACGGATGCAGGTGGAGGCGCGTCATGAGATTTATGGTGGTTTGGGAAAACCGGAATTGATCATCACCGCCTTCGGGACTTCCGCACGTGTCGCGAAAACTGCCATCGACCAGTTGAATGAAGAGGGCGTGGATGTCGCATTGTTCCGTCCTATCACCATTTATCCTTTCCCCTTCAAGGCGTTAGCGGAATTGGCGAAGAAGAAACATGTGAAAACACTTTTGTCAGTGGAAATGAACAGCGGTCAGATGATTGAGGATGTCCGTCTGGCAACTCAGTCGAAAAAACCTATCCATTTCTTTGGACGGCAGGGGGGGATTGTTCCCTCACCGGAAGAGGTGGTTGAGGCGGTGAAGAAACTGCTATAGTTATTAGTTAGGAGTTTAGATTTCAATTAGAAATTAGGAATTGGGAATTAGGAATTTTTACAGATGGCATCTGATAAGAAAATCAACATAGTCCAGGAAAAATCTTATGCGTTTGCCCTTCGGATGATAAAGTTGCACAAGTATTTGATTGAGAACAAACAATATGAAGTTGCTAAACAAGTAGTTAGGTCTGGTACATCTATCGGCGCCAACATTGAGGAAGCATTAGGCGGTCATAGTGAACGTGACTTCTACTATAAAATGTCGATTTCTCACAAAGAAGCACGTGAAACACGATACTGGATACGTTTATTAAGGGATTCGGAAATACTTAAACCAAATGAAGCAAAATCATTGCTTGTCGACATAGAGGAACTGGTAAAATTACTTAGTTCGATCACTTTATCCCTTAAACAAAAAATCGAAAAATAGATTCTATATTCACGATTATTTAATTCTTTAGTTTATTAGCGCATCATTTTACCCAAACTCAAGATTTTCATAAAAGTAACAAGTTAAAAGAAATTGTATTGAAGATAAATGGAGAGGTATCGGTAAGGTTTTTTGGTTCCATTAAACGTTCGCTGATAAAAACGTGCAGTTGAAAATTCCTAATTCCCGATTCCTAATTACTAATTCGTAATTAGCCTTAGCAACGTATCAATTGACAACATAAAACGAGTTACTCCGTAAGAGGAGATAAAGATGAGCCAAACAATAATCTGTAAACCCGAAGGCATGAGAGACAACCACACCCACTATTGCCCCGGCTGCACGCATGGCGCAATCCACCGTCTGGTCGCAGAGGTGATTGATGAGCTTGGGTTACGGGAGACTACTGTCGGGGTGGCACCAGTCGGTTGCAGCGTGCTGTGTTACAACTATTTCAATATGGACTTCCTCGAAGCCGCTCATGGACGTGCGCCTGCTTTTGCTGTGGGGATGAAACGAATCCGCCCCGATCTAAATGTGTTCACCTACCAGGGGGATGGCGATCTGGCATCCATCGGGACAAATGAGATACTACACGCAGCAAACCGTGGCGAAAAAATCACTGTCATCTTTGTCAATAACGCCATCTATGGTATGACCGGCGGACAAATGGCGCCAACAACACTGCCACAGCAGGTGACCACAACCAGCCCGATGGGTAGAAATGTGGAAGAAGCCGGATGGCCGATCAGGGTGCGCGAACTTCTTTCGACCTTGCGTACTCCGGCTTACATCGCACGTGGTTCCTCACATTCACCGCAATGGTTGATACGGACGAAACAGTATATCCGTAAAGCATTCCAGTACCAGAAATCGAATACCTGTTTCAGCCTGGTGGAAGTGCTGTCCACCTGCCCGACCAACTGGGGAATGACACCTGTGGAATCGACTGAATGGCTGGCGGATAATATGATTCCTTACTACCCACTCGGTGAGTTGAAAACACCAGAAGTGGAAGATGGTGCGACGAAGAAAATGCTTGAGGTTAATTAGGAATTAGGAATTAGAAATTAGGGATCAAAATCATTCGTAATTCGTAATTCCAAATTCGTAATTGTGCTTGGGAGATAGATATGCAACGAGAAGTGAAATTTGCGGGATTCGGTGGTCAGGGGATATTATCCGCTGGTAAATTCCTTGCTGAAGCCGGAATAGAAGAGGGCAAGGAAGTCGCCTGGGTTCCTTCCTACGGACCGGAAATGCGTGGTGGGACAGCCTACTGCACAGTCGTGCTGGCGGACCATCCCATCGGCAGCCCCATCGTAAATGCACCCATGGACCTGGTGGCAATGAACCGTCCCAGCCTGGAAAAATTCGAGGACACTATCAAACCCGGCGGTTTTATTCTGGTAAATTCCAGCCTCATTCCTGATCGTGTGAAACGAACTGATGTTACTGAAATCCTCATTCCCTGCAATAAAGAAGCGAATGATCTTGGTAACCGTAAAGGTGCGAACATGGTTGCACTGGGGGCCTATGTTGCTTGCAGTGGTGTGATTAAACTGGAAACCGTGCTTTCTATTGTACGCACCGAATTCCAGCGCAAACCGCAATTTATCGAAGCCAATAATGCACTGATCAAACGTGGTGCCGAGCTGGCATTACAAGCCCTGGAGGCGGTGCTATGAGCGAACAAGTTGCCGAAAAAACCTGCACCTGTGCTGAGAAATTCAATGGCACATTGCAGGCTATCTTCGACCGCTATCCCAGAGAGGAAAGCAGTCTGATCATGGTCTTGCAGGACGTTCAGGAGGAGTTGAACTGGCTGCCACCGGAAGCAATAAACTGTGTTGCAGAAAATCTCAACGTTCCCAAAGCAAAGGTGCAGGGAGTGGCGACCTTCTACCGTGCCTTCAGCTTAGAACCGCGTGGCAAAAAACTGGTCAAGGTGTGTATGGGGACTGCCTGCCATGTGCGTGGAGCCGGGATGTTGGTGGATGAGCTCGAACGCCGTCTTGAAGTAAATGCTGGAAAAGGGATGAGCCCCGATGGGGAATTCAGTCTTGAAACTGTCAACTGCGTTGGGGCCTGTGCGATGGCACCTGCGATTGTGGTCGGTGAAAATTATTATGCCAACATGGGTCCTGATAAACTCAAACGATTGCTAAACAAGGAGCGGGAATCATGAGCGCTTCTACGGTAACATTTTCATCAATAGATGCACTTCACAAACGTGCGGCTAAGGTCAAGGCAGAGCAGGAAAAACACAGCATGGAAGTGTTGGTCTGTGCTGGCCCGGGGTGTATTGCTCAGGGTGCGAAAGAAATTTATCAGGTTATCACCGATAAGCTGGATGAGCACAAAACAGCCTTGAAAAAGAAGAAACTGGAAGTTGGTGTGCAACTGGTTTCCAAATGCACCGGCTGCCATGGCATGTGTGAAGCGGGACCGGTGGTTACCCTCGAACCTTCCCATCATTTTTACACGCATGTTACCGCGAAAAATGCCGGGGATATCGTTGAAAAGGCGATCCTCGAGGGTGAGATCATCGAGAAACTGCTCTATCACCAGGAAGCGAGAAAGGGCGGGAATACTGTAAAACGATATACTGATATACCGTTTTACGCCCTCCAGAACCGTATCGCGTTGCGGAATGTGGGTGTTGTCGATCCCCTCGATCTTGATGACTATCTCGCTCATGACGGTTTCAAAGCGATTGCCAAAGCCCTTACCTCAATGACTCCTGAAGAGGTTGCTGACGAAGTTGAAAAAAGCGGGCTTCGGGGACGAGGTGGGGCTGGATTTCCCACCGGACGCAAATGGAAAAGTGCGTTGCGGGTCAAAAAAGACCGGGTTTGGGTGATTTGCAACGGTGACGAAGGCGATCCCGGCGCGTTCATGGATCGTGCCATCATGGAAGGTGATCCATATTCTGTAATCGAAGGGATGTTGCTGGGAGCGTATGCCCTGGGTGCAACTGAAGGCTACATCTATGTCCGTCACGAATACCCTCTGGCTGTAAAGCACCTTCAGCTCGCCATCGAAAAGATGACCGCTGCCGGACTGCTCGGCGATAAGATTCTCGGTACGGACTTCTCGTTCCATTTGAAACTCACACGTGGTGGTGGAGCTTTTGTCTGTGGTGAATCGTCAGCATTGATGCGTTCCATTGAGGGAAAAGTCGGCGAACCACGAGCGAAGTATGTCCGTAGCGTGGAAAAAGGGTTGCATGACGAACCCACTGTCTTGAATAATGTTGAAACCTGGACTTGTATACCGGCGATTATCCACAAAGGCGCGAGCTGGTTTTCCTCGCTGGGATCAAAAACAAGTAAAGGCACAAAAGCATTCAGCCTGGTTGGCAAGGTGAAACACACCGGACTGGTTGAAGTGCCCATGGGTCGTACCCTGCGCGAGATCATTTTCGATATCGGTGGTGGGATTATTGATGACCGTCCCTTTAAAGCTGTGCAAACCGGCGGACCATCAGGCGGTTGCCTGCCTATCGATAAACTCGATCTACCTGTCGACTTTGATACCCTGGCAAAAGCGGGTGCAATGATGGGATCAGGTGGTATGATCGTCATGGATGACCGTACCTGCATGGTGGATGTTGCCAAGTATTTCATCAACTTCCTGATTGGTGAGAGCTGCGGAAAATGTGTGCCATGCCGTGAGGGACTGCGCCAGGTGTATGACCTCCTCGACAAAATCACACGTGGTGATGGCGAGATGGACGACATCGACAAGATCGAAGCCCTCTGTCACACCATGGAAGTCGCCAGCTTGTGTGCACTCGGTAAAAGTGCGCCCTATCCGGTGACCTCGACGATTCAGTATTTCCGTGAGGAATATGAGGAACATATCCGTGACCACAAGTGCCGTGCGGGGGTTTGTAAACCACTGATTAAATATCACATTAACAAGGATTGTACCGGCTGCCTGGTCTGCAAACGTCAATGTCCTGTTGAAGCGATCAGCGGTGAAAAGAAAAAACTGCATATCATCGATCAGGATATCTGCACCACCTGCGGCATCTGCATGGAAGTCTGCAACTTTGACGCTGTGGATATCATTTCCGGTGGAGTAACTGTCACGCAGCAATTGGAAAAAGCAGCGAAATAAACAGGCAATTAGCAGGAAAAACAAGATTAAACTGATGATACAAAACATGATAGCAATAAGGTAGTGATAAAAAAATATCATGATCTATCTAAATTGATTCTCATGTTTATCCTGTTAATTCAGAGCGATAGGGAATAGTAATATGATTAAAGCCGTTGAAAAGCCTGTTTCTCATAGCGAGAAAGATAAAACTGTGCGAATCACAATCGATGGACGTTCCATTGACGCACCCAAAGGGATGAACCTGCTGGAGGTGGCACGGTCGAACGGGATTGATATTCCGAGTTTATGCTATCACCCGGGTCTGGAAGCGTTTGGAGCATGCCGATTGTGCGTTGTCGAAATCACCAAACCCGGTTGGGAAAACTGGCGCAAACTGGTCACAAGCTGCCTCTATCCGGTGGAAGAGGATTTGATTGTCTACACACGGTCGCCTGAAGTGATGGAAAACAGACGTGTGGTTCTCGACCTGCAACTTGCGCGAGTTCCCAATTCCGATGTGATCCGTCAACTGGCTGCCGAATATGGCATTCATGACACCACGTACACCAAACGTAAGGATGCCGACAACTGCATCCTCTGCGGGATTTGTGTACGAGTGTGTGAGGCGGTTGGCGCGAATGCGATTTCCACCTTATCACGTGGTCCGGACAAGTATGTCGAAGTGCCCGATCCTGAAGCGTGTATCGGCTGTCTCGCTTGTGCCGAAAGCTGCCCGACCGATGCGATTGGCTGGCACGAAGAGAACGGCATCCGTCATATCTGGCACCGTGATTTCGAGCTGGTAGAATGCGAAACTTGCGGCAAACCGATCCTGACACAGCAACAGATCGATCACTTTGTAGAGAAGAGTGGCTTGGAGGAGCGGTATTTCGCGAAATGCGATAGCTGCCGGAAAAAAGAAACGGCTGTTTCGATTTCAAGAGTCATGTTTTAGTCAATTAAGAATTAAAAATTAAGAATTCAGAATTATAAAACAAAAAACCAAAAATTCTGTTTTATGGATAGCCAATGAAGGATAATGTAGTTAAGAGCAAGAGTTTTACTTTTGCATTACGCATTATCAAGCTTTACAAGTATCTATGTGATGAACATCGTGAATATGTAATGTCTAAGCAGCTTCTTCGTTGTGGTACATCTATTGGTGCAAACATTGAAGAGGCGTTAGGTGGACAAAGCGATAAAGATTTTGTTGCCAAGGTCAGTATAGCATACAAGGAAGCAAGGGAAACTGGTTATTGGCTTCAACTATTGCATGAAAGTGATTTTTTGGATGATATCCAATTTCATTCGATAGACAGTGATCTTGATGAGCTCAAGAAACTATTATCTTCGATCTTGATCACTATGAAAAAAAAGATCAATAAATAGTAATCAATTAAGATTTAAACAGTACGTGACAGGACTTTATTGATTCATGGTTTTATGATCATGAGGTTTTAGGTGTTCAATTCTTAATTCTTAACTTTTAATTCTTAATTCATAAAGTTTTGATTTAAAGAGAATAAAGGGTGATAAAGATGACTAAACGACTAATCGTAACCCCATACCGTTGCACCGACTGCAAAAACTGCGAAGTCGCATGCAGCTTTGTCCATACATCCGATCCACGGAAACCATCACTGACCCGCATCCGTGCCTACACCTTGAAAAATGCCGTGAAGACCGTTGTCACCTGCCTGCAATGTGATGAGGCTGCCTGTGTGACTGTCTGCCCGGTTGAAGCTCTGGTGCGGAACCCGATAACTGGTGCTATTGAGCGAAACGAACGTTGTATTACCTGCAAGATGTGTACATACGCTTGCCCGTTCGGGAATATCCATTTCGACAACTCCAATTCAGAGATCGTGAAGTGTGATGTCTGCGAAGGTGATCCGGCATGTGCTAAGGTCTGCCCCACACGTGCCCTTGTCTGGGCGGATAAACCGCAACCCGACCTGGCACCCGATGAAGAGATCGACATCGCGCCTATGCCCTGGGCAATGAAGATGCCATCACGATAAAAGAATGACTTCCAGCATGGCGCGTGAATGAAAACCTTTCCGAAAACAAGTTTTCACTGCGCGTCATGTCAGCGTAGTGTTAATTGGCATTTTAGAAGGTATCGATATTAATCATTTTAGAAAATACAATAACGACTACAATATCCTAAGCACGCATACTGCAATCTCATCCAGAGAGGAAAGAGACAAAGAAAAAACATTTAAAAGTGAAGGGTGAACAAAGTCCACTTTTATAGTTCCTCGCTGTTTCTCATGGGTATCTGAATGGACGTCATTGCGAACGCAGTGAAGCAATCTCGCTTTAGGTCAGGATGAGATTGCCGCGTCACTACGTTCCTCGCAATGACGATGTTTACACTTCTAATTCGATATCTACCCACACAAAATAGCGAAGAGCCACTTTTTATAAATTGTGTTCCCGTTCTTTCTCTGAGTCATTGTGATAATACTCACACTATTTCTGACAAACCTTGATTATCTATTATACAAACAGTATTATCAGTCCCGCTGACTGGGATAAATCCATTTTAGTAGTGAAATTGTATAAAAACGGTTTACTTCGCACGCTCACGGAGGGGATGTGTTCGGGAAAAGAGATTTGCTGGTATTGATACTCTTGCTTGGTGTAGTCTCGGCGGGAGTGGCATTCCGTATAAATAAAGGCAACATCAAAGATCAAACAGTGGAGGATATCAAGTTTAGTCTGCAATCCATCCACGAGTCCTGTTTGGCATTTGAAACTGAAACAGAAGAGTATCCATCCAGTATTTCAGCTCTTCTTGACGGCGGCTACCTCGACCTCGATCCAATCACACTGGACGAATGGACTTTTACACTCTATCCACATCAGATGATCCTGGCTGAATCTACTTCAGATAATCCCATTGGCTCTGGCAAACGTATCGCTTTTGATATAGAACGTGATCTGTTTCTCGGATACGATCAAGATTCCGACGACAAATTTGCGAACCAATCCGGCAAAAAGTCACCATCTCTATTTTCAAATTGATTTTATAATTTCACATTCCAGGCTGTGTGAGAATTTAAAAGCATTAGTACTATCTAATGTTGCTTAAACATTGTTTTTTCTTGCATCTAGAATAACAATACCTTCCTGGATACCAGCTAACACCACGCTGGTATGACACGGGGCTATTGGATCTCGGCTCAACTCATCATCGGGATGACACGGCGTGGGATTACGCACTGAAATATCTGTCTGGATCCCGGCCCAACTGATAACCGGGATGACGTAGGAGTGAAAATGCCGCACGGGAATGTGGCGCTCCATGGAAGAGATTCAACCTAGCAACACGGGGATGAGTTATAAAGGGTAAGGATTTGTAGTTCACTTAATTTTGCTGAGCAAGTATGCTTATAAGATCAATCCCTCTCATCCCCGGACCACCCTGTAATAACCTCTCATGCCCGTGCCAGCCGTCGTTCTTTTTTGTACATTACATCCATGGCATCAATTCAATTATGGACAGGTCTTCCCAGCGAGGAACGAAGAAACAGGATTGTTGAGACCGCACTTGCAACTTCTCAAGCGGGCAGGAGTGTCTGGTGGCTGGTGGATACGATCCGTCGAGTGGTACGTGTCCGCGAAAACCTGCTCTCTCATTCGAGTGGTTATTTTGCGGGAATTACGATTTTGCCTACCGGAGCACTCGCCAGGACAATCCTGGAGTGGCATGGTGAAACTGCTTCTGAAGTAGATGCCGATCTCGCCCACCTTGCAATGCATGAAGTGGTGATTGAGGCGAACATTGAGGCTATCGGTGGACGAGATGTTTCTCGCGGCTGGACGGACAAACTACTGCGTATCCATCAACGTTTGCTCTCTGATCCGTCGCTACAAGATCAAATCAATCGATCCTACCCCTGGATGCTGCCGATCTTGAATAAATATAAGGACAGGCTGCAAATAGCAGGTCGTTACGACACATTCCAGGCACCGCAGCTTGCATTGAATCACCTGAATGAGGCTGCAGCAAATTTACCAGAGTTGCTGATTATAGACCGTCTAGGGCCGGTGAATCCCTCAACACTTTCTCTTCTTCACAAACTGGCTGAGTGCTGTAATAATGCCATCGTTCTGGTTGATGAAATTCAAAAACCCGGTCCTGCTTTAGCTCTGGCAAGAATTGAAGCGGCACGTTGGCGTAACCATCCGGTCGTTCTCGAGGAAGAATTCCAGTCCCATGAAGGAAAAGAAAAATTAGTAGAGAGCCTATTCACTTCCCACAGCAGACCGAAAGTTAGCCCGACCGATTTCCAGGTTACGATACGCTACTATACGGATATCACTGCGGAAGTTAAATCTGTCGCACAAGCTATCGCTTCTGAATTACATGACAAATTAGTGCCAGACCGTGAGATAACTGTCGCCACCACAAATCTGGAAGAATATCTACCCTATATCGAGGAGATTTTTCCCCGTTTCGGCATTCAGACAGATTTACGCCTAGGGCAACCACTACGCACCAACCCGATCGCACGTTTGGCATCCCAACTTTTCCGTCTGCGTGCGACAACACCACAACGTGAACTGATCACAGATATCCTCTTAAACCCTTATGTATCATGGGGTAAAGCATTCCAAAACAGAACGGCTGTTCTCGAATTCGATAGTGCTGCAAGAGATGCTGGGATCATTGGAAGAGATAAAAACCTTGATGAAAGCTGGTTCTCTCCGCTTCAGAATGAGATTACAAAGCTCAATGATCAGGCAGCCCTGCTTAAAACTGATTCTGAGGATGATTCCTCGAATTGGAGAGCAGAACAGTACCGTCAACGATCACTATCACTTTCCGCCGCACTTTCAGATTTCAGGAGCTTTGTTGAAGATATATACTCACTGCCTGACCCCTGTACGGTTTCACAGGCTGCGGAGTGGTTAAAAAACCTTCTGAGTAAGATGGGAGTTCATTCACGTCTCCACAAAAATACCACGAACACCATACAATCAGCGAGGGATAAGGAGGCATTGAACAAACTTTACCTTGTTCTGGAACAAGTTTCAGAAATTCTTCAGCTTTCCGGTGAAGAAACGTGGCAGTTGGTACGTTATCATGAGCTTTTTGAACGCGCTGTCAACCAGACTCGTCTCCGACCAGATTCCCGTTTGCGCGGAGGGGTTCAGGTTATTGGAGCATTAGATATACGTGGGTTGTCAACGGGTCAGCTCTATTTTCTCGGACTCTCTTCGACGTGGTTCCCCACCAAACCTGAAGATGATTTTCTGGTTCCCTTTTCCGGTAGCTGGCTTGATAATATCGACAGGCATGCAGAGAGTCGATCATTGATGCTGGAGGCAATATTCGCCTGTAAAACATTACATCTTTCAGTCCCCTGCCCCTCAGCGGGTTCAAATCAGGATACACCCTCCACATTCATAGAAGAACTTTCGCAGGCAGGGATTCAACTGAACGAAGCTCAAAATGTGAACCTGAATTTTCATTCGATGATGGACTTGCAGCTCGCAGTCGGGGCTGACTTATCAGCGCAGGATCGCGAGAAACAGCACCGAGCGATTCGCAGACTGTCCAAAGCAAAAGCAATTACAAAAACTCGCCAGCTTTTAGGGACGGCTGCTGGTGCAGTGAATAACCTCACTCCCTGGGATTTAGCTTATGAGGGAGTCAGAGTAGAAGGAATGCGTCAAAATCCACACATTTTGACTCCCTATAATGGTCTATTGAAGAATGAATATTTGAAGGATGCGATAACACAAAACCTGTTCGACTATCCCCTCTCTGTTACTCAATTAAAAACCTATGCACAATGTCCGATCAAATTTTTCTTCAGGTATGTGCTTCACCTGGAAGAACTTGTGGAAGTGGATGATGAACTGGATGCTGCCGGGCTTGGATTGCTGATTCATAACATTCTTGCAAAAACAGCCTATCGTCTGCAGGATTCAACGGGTGTGAGTCATGCATTTTCGGACAATCCCGATCGAACCCGTCAAATTTTGTTAAAAACTGCGGAGGAGGAGATTGCTGAATATCCCTTTGAAAACCTGCTCTGGGATCGTGTGATAAATGAGATTCTTCTTGGTCTGCACGATTTGGAATCAGAGGAAAAGGGATATTTACGTCAAGTGCTGGATTATGAGGTGGACAAGCTAGCTGACGAACGTATTCATTTTGCGGAAGCAATTTTTGGTATGGGAAAAATTGAGGATACTCCGGTTATTTTCCCTGATGCTCTACGTGTTGAGGCGGATGACGAGACGGTAGAGATTCGCGGACGAATCGATCGTATTTCCTTCAATCCTGCAAAGGGGTGGCGTATCTGGGACTACAAGGTTATGGGATCGGGATTGCCGACAAAGTCAAAAGTTGAACAGGGAACAGAATTCCAGCTTCCGGTATACACCCTCGCCCTGGAGAAGTACCTTGAATCTATTGACGAGAAACCGGAAGTCGATCTTGCAGCATTCTATCAGTTGAAGGGTGATGGAATCAGTCAATCCGGAAAGTGGAACAGGAAAAACCACGAGGAATTTCTCCCCGAACTGAATAATCGTATTGTATCAATCGCGCGTGCGATGAAGAATGGCTATTTTCATCAACCGCTTAGCCAACACGGCGATCTCTGCCCTGAATCAAAATATAACTTTTGCCCTTTCAAACATATCTGTCGAAAGAATCACGATCTTTTTGCCGAACGTGAGAAACACTTGCAACAAGACTACCTTGAGCATGCTTACACTCTGGCATTCCAGAATTTCAACAATGGGGGTAAGAACAAGTGAACCTGACCCCTGCTCAAGAGAAAGCAGTCTCACTGGATTCCGGCAAGATTGTCCTCGCTGGTGCTGGTTCTGGCAAAACTACAATCCTTGCCGAACGTTATTTAAGACTCCTCGAGGAGAAGAAAACCGCTCCGCAGAATATCGTCGCGATGACATTCACACGTAAAGCGGCGGCACAACTGAAATCGCGAATCTACCGTCAAATCCTCAAACGTGAAAATGAAAACAGTGCTGAGCAGGAATTCTGGCATAGTCAACGTGAGAGTTTCGCCTGGGCGAGAATCGGAACCATACATAATATCTGTGGACGTCTGCTTCGTGCCTATCCAATGCAGGCTGGGGTTGATCCAACATTCACAGTTATTGACAGCGGTCGTCTCGATCAACGAGAGCTTGTTCATCAGCACTTGCGAAACCTGTCCTACACACGAGATTCTCACCTGTCGAAACTGCTGGATTTTACCGGTAGCATGGCGACAATAGAGGAATTGGTACTTCGCTCAATTTCTGATAAGATGACCTGGAGTTCACTGCAACTTGCACTTGAGAATGCAGGTGAGGCACTGGATTATCTCAATAAAACCTTGTTAGCGTTGTTGAAAGAGTATCCCGTTGAAGATCAGCTCGAAGGTACACCTATTAGCCACGAGTTCTATATTGATAACCTCAAGAGTCTGGCGGCAATTGCAACTCCATTGATTGAACAAAGGTATGCTCCGAAAATCACTCTTTTTTATGATGATCTCGAACAACTAACCTATCAACTGCTCACCAGACATCCGGATGTACACAATAGAATCACATCCTCCATCCATCAACTGATGGTAGATGAATTTCAAGATACTTCAACTATTCAATGGGAGATTATTCGTTTACTCGTTTCGAATGAAAAGGGTGAAATTCAAACCGACAAACTATTCCTTGTGGGTGATGAGAAACAGGCGATCTATGGCTTTCGCAGTGCTAATGTGACGGTTGTGGAAAAGGCAAAAGAGAGTTTTGCCGTTGGATCATCGGGTGGATCACTGGCTTTGGCTGAATCTCCCTGTTTTGTCAATCTCAATGATAATTTCAGAACGGTCTCAGAATTGATTGAACCGATGAATTTGGCATTCAGATCGGTACTGGCGAGTTCGTTCAGTGGGCATACGCCTTTTGAGGCGAAACCACAGGATTTAGCCGCGAGGAGAGAAACACCAAAAGGAGTCGCTCCCAGAATTCAATTGGCTCTTCATCCTGGAAAATCACGTGAGACAGTTTATGATTACCTCGCTGCACGATTAAAACGAGATGTTGACCAGAATATGCGGATTTATGATGATAACTCTGATGAAGTCCGTCCACTTCGTTATGATGATATCGCAATCCTGATCAAAAGTCGTACTCATCTGGGGACTATCGAAAGTTCACTACGGAAAGCTGGAATACCTTACCAGATTGTAAAGGGGCAGGGCTTTTTCGCGCGTCAAGAGATTCTCGATATTTTGCACCTGATTTCAACCCTTGCAGATCCGCGTGATATGCTCGCATTTGTTGGCATGTTACGTAGCCCATTCTTCAATTTCAGTGAGGAGATGCTGGCATTTATTTTTCTCGGCGAAAAAGATCCACGGAAATCCTGGAAAGATCTGGCGGAGGGAAAAACACCTGATAGGTTAGCGAAGGTTTCTCTATCGAGGAATGAACTGTCACGAGTGACCCGGGGTTGGCAGTTTTGGAATGAACTGGAACAATTTGCGATTCATCATCCTGCCTCCGAACTGTTACTGTTCTGCCTTGAGGAATCAGGAGCCTGGGCGGCATACAATACAGGCGAACGAGGCAGACAAACCATTGCCAACCTTGAAAAACTGATTGGCATAATCCGTAATCTTGAAAAAGAGGGGTATCACACACACCGTTCATTGTATGTCAGGTTGAAGGAGCTGTTGGAGACTCCAGATATCGAAGATGACTCGGAAGCTGAAATCTCAGCCGGTGAAGGTGTAAATATCCTGACTATGCATGCGGCTAAAGGGCTTGAATTTCCCTATGTGGTGTGCGCTGAACTCATGAGTAAACCTCGTTACGCCGACAAAAATACAATCGACTCAAAGGGAAATTTGCTGATTCCGCATCACAAATTTCATGCAATTTCCAACCCTTTGTATTATCATCTCGGACTCTCACCGGTGGAAGATGGTTTTACGCTTCAGAATTACATGCGGAAAATACTCGCTCGTGCTGAGGAGGATGCCGAATCCAAACGTCTGCTCTATGTCGCTATGACACGTGCACGTGATCACCTGTTAATGATAAGTCCCGTACCGTTGAAGAAGGGTGACCTGAATCCCGTCAAAAATTCCCTGCTTGAATATTTGATGGATGCATTTGGAATCGGAATTAGTGATGAGATGCAATTTCAAGTTGATGAAGATTTCAGGGATTTGGTCGAGGTTATCACGATTCCAGCGCACGATTCAGAGGAACCTCACGCTGCACCTGAGACTATTTCACTTGAAGAAATTTATCTGACTGGAGACGAGAATGTTGCGCCAGAGGTTCGACTTGCTCAACCCCAGGCGAAGGAAAAACTACACCTGCCAGTGACAACGTTTGCAGCATTTCTCTCGAATCCAGATGTGAAGTCGCTAGAGAAACTGCTACGTTTTGGTGAGATGAAAGAAGAAAAATCTGAAGATAATCTGGAAACCGGTGATATCTCGGAGGAGCTTGAGATATTCCCTGACTATCTTGTTTCCACAGGGCTTTCGGGAAGTATGGTTGGCAGTATCATCCACTATGTTTATCAGCTTAGAGGACCTGGATGCAGTTGGGAAGCGGCTAAAGATATTGTGATAGCTCAACTGAAGTATCATTATCATATTGAAAACCCGGAAAATTCTCTCTCATCGTTGAAACAGCTTGTTGATAAGGGACAATCGCTCTTTGGAGATAGTAAAGAAATCAATAAATCTCCTTCAGCGAGAGAGATTCCAATTCATCTTCGACTGGATAATATATACCTCAGCGGGAAAATAGACCTCGCGTGGAAAAAAGATGAAATCCTGCATATTATCGACTATAAGACAAATGTGGTTGCTGAATCAAAACTGGATGACTTGATTAACGAAAGCGGGTATGAGAATCAGTTAAAACTATACGCTCTAGCGCTTCTCAATGCATGGGATGGTGAAACAGTCATCGCCGAGTTGTATTTCCTCTATCCGGGTAAAATCGTGACGTACAAATGGTCTAAATCAGACTTGCAAAATTTCAAAAAATCACTTCCCATAGATTTTATCTCTGATGGACTCGCTCAACTTCAACAGGAGCACTAATTGTTATGCTTGGCATTATTGGGGGTACCTCTTTTGCGGGTTCAACACTGCTTCAGGGTGGTGAAAATCGGAAAATAATTTCGCCTTTCGGCTCCTGTGTCTTGAATATCACTGACAGTATGGTTCTACTCGGCAGGCATGGTATTGAAGGGAAAACCCCACCTCACAGGATCAACCATCAGCTTCACCTATCGGCATTAAAACAGGTGGGAGTTACGAAAATCATATCTTTCGGTTCAGTTGGAAGCCTCCAGCCTGAAATCACTCCTGGCACTCTGGTAGTTCCCCATGATTGGTTTAAGCCGAATAAAATCAGAACCTTTCATCATGAAACGTTGAAGTTTACGGTCCCGGAGTTTGATACAGCATGGCGCAATAAAGTACTGGGGATTCTTAACAATGAAGAATTCACTATTCGCGAGCATGGAGTTTATGCCGAAACTCACGGTCCGCAATTCGAAACGGTTGCTGAGGTCAGCTTTCTGGCAACAGTTGCGGATGTTGTCGGTATGACCTGCGCTTCTGAAGCGATTCTCGCAAATGAACTCGAAATTCCGCTTGTCATGATTGCCATGGTTGATAACTATGCCAACGGGCTCGGTGTTGAACAATTAACCGGTGAGAGTTTTCATGCAACGGTCAAACAGAACCGTACCACGATAGGACAGGTATTCAAGCTCATTTCAAGTTTATAGTGATCTTGCTGGTTGATGTGGGGCGTATAGGAGTTCGCAAGCATCTTACACGTAATATAATCCGGGTAGCTTTTAATCATTTGTCTTTGATTCAATCTTCCCGGAATACAAGATTCCGGCTACCTATCTGAGGTTATTCATGAATAAGCTAGTAAGACAAGGAATTCTTATCGTTTTACTTCTTCTTGCGATTAATTTTGCTGGCTGTAGTGTTTATGGTGTCGCTCTCGGGAATCGTATGGATCGGTCAATGGCAAAAATGAGTGAAATACCTATCGATTCTGTTAATAGCAAGCTGAAAAGTGGGGATCGTTTGCTTGTAAGAACCTTTCAAGGCGAATCATTTGAGGGGAAATTTATAAGTGTTGACCGAACTAATATCTACCTCAAAATTACTGTGAAACAGGCGATTTTCAGTGATACAAAGAGCAAATCAATCTCCAAAAATGAAGTTTTCAGTTTAAAGAAATTAGCCATCCCGTACCACAACAAAATCATCTGCTTTCTCATGGGTGCAGGGGTGGATACTTATTGTTTAATGTCATTGTATAAGTATTTTAATGGACTTAAGGGAGTTGGAGATCCGTGATTAAATAGAGACAAAGGGTATGTTATCCGACCTCAATTTAATTCTTATGCTCGCTTCTTCCCGGGATACAAGATTGCGAACTTCGATGCAGAGTTTTTGCAGGGCATTCATAAATTACGCATTATTTAATCATTTGCATTCTAATTTAATTCTCAGGATAGATTATGGAAAAACCAGCAAGCAGTGTTAGAAAAGGTAGATTCTGGTCTCAACTCGCGATTGAAGTGATCTCTATATTTGTTTCAATATTGCTGGCATTCAGTGTGAACCAGTGGCGTGAAAACCATGCGAAAAAAACATTGGCAGAAAAAGCATTGACAAATTGTACTCAAGAGATCGAAGCAAACCTTGAACAAGTTGAGCAGGTTCATGTTCAACATGAGAAGATATTCAAACTATTCCAGGAGGAATTTGAGAAAGATCACGCAAACGAATCCGCCCTTGACGTATTTGGCAGGTTGTTTCTTTCAGAAGGACTGAATATGGCATTGGTCACCCATAGTTCATGGGATGCAACTGTAGCATCTGGTGCAGTTCAATATATGCTTTATGAAACAACCAGTGCGCTTTCCGAACTGTATTCAGTGCAAATAAATGGTCTTGAGAAAACTACGGAACGTCTGAACAGTTTCTTTTTTACTATCAATACGGTTGATCCTGCGAAAACAAATCAACAAGTCAAGGTTATGGCAATGCTCTTCCAGGAACTTTCTTCGCAGGAGAATTTTCTTGCTGAGATGTATAAAGATTTTCTTGCCGGAAAAGATTAGTTTGTCACATGGGGGAAACTCCCCCAGCATTTGAAACCTGAAATATCTATTTGAGGTTTGAGTGATTTCATGTTTTGGAATCACCTTTTTGAGTGGATTTCATTGCCCAGTGAAACAAGATCAAGAGCTTCGTTTGCATAGATATTCGTGCTGGAAACCAAATCCGGGAAAATATGTAAAAATTGATACAGTGAAATTAAATAGACAAAATTTTGAGATCACCATGGAAACCAAGGTAATTCGCAACTTGACCGACAATTTTGAAGCCCATGCACAACAGACTGAAAATGGGGTTGAATATTGGCTTGCACGTGATTTACAGCATTTATTGCAATATACGAAATGGACAAATTTTTTAAACGTTATTTCTAAAGCAAAAACTGCATGTGAACTCAGTGGCTACAGCGTTTCTGACCATTTTGCCGACGTCAGCAAAATGGTAGACATTGGTTCAGGAACGAAACGTGAAGTTGATGATATTATGTTGACCAGGTATGCATGTTACCTGATTGCCCAAAATGGTGATGCAAAAAAGCAACAAATTGCATTTGCTCAGACCTATTTTGCTCTCCAGACACGAAAAGCTGAACTAATTGAACAACGGATATTAGAGACAGAACGTGTATCCGCCAGAAAAAAATTATCCGCGACTGAAAAAGAACTTTCCAAAGTAATTTACGAACAAACTGGTGGAAATGAGAATTTTGCTCTGATCCGAAGCAAAGGCGACCAAGCTTTGTTCGGAAAGCCTACCCGCGAGATGAAGGCAGTCTGGAAGGTACCAACGAAAAGACCACTTGCCGACTTTGCGCCAACAATCATTCTTAAAGCCAAAGACTTCGCAACTGAAATTACGATTTTCAATTCACGTGAGCACGATTTTGGCACAGAAGGACAAATTTCAAACGAGCATATCACCAACAATCAAGCTGTAAGAAAGACACTATTGAGTAGAGGAATTCGTTCCGAATCTCTCCCACCGGATGAAGATGTGAAAAAGGTTGAAAGACGGTTGTCTTCTGAAGAGAAGCAAGCACTTCAGAATCCAGAAGGATTGGATGTTAGTAATGAATCCGAATGAAAATTAAAATTATACTGATTCCTGGAATTATTGTCTCATACCAAACGGCTATATGTTCGTGTTGTTCTGATTACCGCCATCCAATCAGTCCTGAAATCAATAATATCAATACCTTACTGGATGATCCACTAACGGTCTGGTTCTTCAAATCCAGCCCAACTCATCACCGGTATTACTTGAACTGAAACCGCGTTCTGTGACAAACTGGAAGAAGCTGCTCGAATAGAGGTTAGGTCAAAATCAGATCGCCCAAGTAACGGACTTATCCAGTTACGTTGTCTATGAATCTATCTTCCTGGAATGCAAGATTCCGGGCTACCTATCTTATTAAACCCTGGATAAATCCAGGGCCAATCTGCCATTTCAGGTGAATCAATCAGCTAGGTTAGAATAAGAATGGCCGATCCTATAACCGCCAGAATTGCGCCAGAAACTCCCCGTAATCCAGCACGGTCGGCAAAGTAACGGCTTGCCAGTGGGATCATAATGATCGGGCTCAGTGACATGAGAGTAGACGCAATTCCTACTGGTGCCCAGGTAATCGCAACCATGGAGAAGAATACTCCCAAGAAGGGACCGATAAAACTACCAGCGAACATCTTTTGCGATAAGCTGGGTAATTTCAGTTTCGCAAGGGTCATTCCAATCTGACCACGGAAGAGGAGTACTATCCAGAATGCACCTGTTGCTGCTAACATACGTATCAGTGTTACACTTAGAGTTGGCAGATCAGGAGACATCCCTTTTCTAGCGAGGATCAAGCCAATCGCCTGACCTACAGCTCCTCCAAGTGCAAACAAGCTCCCACGTAGATATTGCCCTCTCGCTTTTTTGTCAGCGACTCCATCGGGTTGTTTTCCCATTACCCAAAGCACACCACCAACAGTGGTAAAAATTCCCACCCACTGCAGCCAGCTCAGATTCTGTCCCAGGAACATCCAGGCGAGCACTGCTGCAACTATTGGTGCTGTAGACATCAGCAATATCGACCGTCTAGGTCCTATTTCAATCAATGCCCTGTAATAAAATGAATCCCCAACAACTAAACCGACCAGTCCACTACCTCCGAGCCAGAGCCATGTTTCAAGGGGAATACCGAGGGGTATCGGGTTGTGGAAAAGGATTGTATGAAGTGTGAAGTAAAAAATGAGTGAAATTATGAGCCGCAAACGGTTTATAGCTAAAGCACCGATCTGCTTACCCGCTTTTGCAAAAATAATCGGTGTTATCGACCAGCAGATTGCTGTAATCAACGCTGCTATTTCACCAAATAAGGGTGGCATCCTTCAGCCTGGGTAAAAGGGTTTGATGAGAACTTCAAGCGGAATGTAGGAAGCATACTTTTACTTTGAAACAGTGATCGTGTTCGCTGGAGCATTTGAAATCTGAAACTTCCTGCTGGTGAATGCATTACATTGAAAAATAGTCAACGAAAAGGGATCTTGTGCCAGAATCGGAATTTGAACAAACCGAACGTCTGCTAAAAGTTGAGTACCTCGCCAGATCGGCTTCTGACGCGCACGCACTCATGTCACTAATCGGTGACAAACGATTTTTCTTCAATGGGAGTTATACCGCTTTTCTAATGTATGACCTGAAAGGGTCTGATGCGGTGGTACTCGGTCCACCTGTGGGTAAAACGGAAGAGTGGATGCCATTGTTACATTCATTCCTCAAAATTTGTGAAACGCGAAATTTCCACCCGGTATTTCTTAATGTTGAAAGTAGTATCGCCGATTATTTACCCGAGTCACACAGCTACAACCTATTGAAAATTGGCGAAGACGCAATCATCTCACTGGACGAATTCAACATTGAAAGTCCTGAAAATCGCCGTCTCCGTCGCTCGCATAGAAGAGGTAATAATGATGGCTTGCTATTTCAGGTGATTTCCGCAGAAAATGTCTTGCAGCTTTTTCCTGTACTACAACAAATTTCAAGTAACTGGGTCAACGATTCTCCATTGGGTGAGATGGGGTTTACACTTGGCAGGTTTGAAGTGGAGTACATGCAGCATTTCCCAATTGCTGTTGTTTGTACTACTAATGATTCTCCTCACCCACTCCTCCAGGGGCAACCGCTTATGTTTGCTTCAATCCTCACCACTGCTGGGAGAGAATCGATCACTCTGGATGTCTTCCGTCGCACCCTCGATGTAACAAACGAGACTGGCGATTTTTTCTTTGTTTCCGCAATTGACTGGGCAAAAATCCAGGGTTATAACTCCTTTCATCTTGGTCTGGCACCCCTTGCAGATATAAGCAACAGTGACAATTCACCCGCCCAGCCAAAAATCTGGAGTCTGTTTACTGCGAATATCTTCTCGAATAGCACTCGTTATTATAATTTTCAAGGCATTCAAACTCATAAGCAAAAATTCCACCCGAACTGGAACCCGAAGTATCTGGTCAGCAGGGGTGGAATACACTCAATTCATGCGGTCTGGAATACTTTAAGATTAATCCTGCGTCGATAATCACAAGATTAAATCTGACCATATAGACTGATCATTTCAACCGCAGTTTGCGCTGCGGAAAAGCCTCGGTTTCCAGCTTTTGTACCCGCACGTTCGATTGCCTGTTCGATGGTTTCTGAGGTCAGAATCCCATACACTACAGGAACCGATCCCTCCATCGCTGTTTGCGCGAGACCTTTGGTTACTTCTGCCGCAATATGGTCGTAATGCGTCGTTGCGCCGCGGATCAAACAACCAATCCCGATCACAGCGTCATAATTTCCTGAAACTGCCATTTTCTTAGCAACTGCCGGAATTTCAAATGAACCCGGAACCTTGGCGATTGTGATATCCGATTCTTTAACCCCGTGACGTTGTAAACCATCAATCGCACCGGCAACAAGCTGATCGGTGATAAAATGGTTAAAACGGCTGACGACTAATCCGACCCGTGCGCCATCCGCACGTAAGATTCCTTCTATGATCTTTGGCATGATATCCTCATTTTATTTCTGCTTACTGCAATGTTTTCCACAGTTTGAGAATGGGATTTTATTCCATCCTGCTGTCTTGAGTTTTAACTCCAAAAATGCCAAACTGGAGTTTGGCGCTCCATGGATTACTTCGTCACTGCGTTCCTCGTAATGACGATGAACAATACTCTCCAGAAACTGAGAAAGGACAATAGCATAATTCCAGAATTTCTAATTAACCTACACTTTCTCAATTATGTGCCCCATTTTCTCACGTTTGGTGACCATATACCCTTTGTTGAATGAATTTGGTTGTATTTCAAGTGGTACACGTTCCACCACTTCGAGTCCATACCCTTTCAGACCAACGATTTTCTTAGGATTATTTGTGATCAACCGCATTTTCTTTACACCAAGATCGCGTAATATCTGAGCACCGATTCCATAATCACGGAGATCTGCCTTGTAGCCAAGTAAAATATTCGCTTCAACTGTGTCATGACCCAGGTCCTGCAGATGGTAGGCTTTCAATTTCGCCGCCAGACCAATCCCTCGTCCCTCTTGACGCATATAGAGAAAAATCCCTTTCCCCTCTTTGTCGATCATCTCAAGGGCTTTATCTCGTTGCTCACCACAATCACAACGTTGGCTACCTAGCACATCACCAGTCAGACATTCTGAATGCACACGGACAAGAATGGGTTCGTCCTCTTCCCAAGTACCCCTCACCATCGCCAGATGCTCTTTGTCATTCCCCTCTTCGTGGTAATCGATAAGGTTGAATGTGCCATATTTTGTCGGCAAAGGCACTTCCACCTTCTTCTCTATCAATTTTTCCGAGTGTTGACGGTGTTCAATGATATCCCTAATGGTAAACATCTTGAGCCCGAATTCTTTCGCAACGACTTCAAGATCGGGCACACGCGACATTGTCCCATCTTCATTCATAATTTCACATAAAACTGCCAGAGCTGGCATACCTGCCATACGCATAAGATCGGTTGAACCCTCGGTATGCCCCGCACGTCTCAATACACCACCTTCAACAGCAATGATCGGGTGTACGTGACCGGGACGTCCGAAATCATCCGGTGTGGCATTGGCATCACAAGCACGTGTCATAGTGTAAGCACGATCCGCTGCCGAAATGCCGGTTGTTGTTCCTTCGATAGCGTCAATGGTAATGGTAAAGCGAGTTCCGAGAAGTGCTGTGTTACGTGGAACCATCAACTCCAGGTTGAGTTCTCGAGCACGTTCCTCAGTTAATGAGAGGCAAACCATCCCACGACCATGTTTCGTCATGAAGTTAATCGCTTCCGGTGTCGCCTTGGATGCTGCCATGATAAAATCACCTTCGTTCTCACGATCCTCATCATCGCATAGGATGATCATCCGTCCAGCACGAAGCTCATCAAACGCTTCTTCAATTGGTGAAAATGGTGCACTCATTCTTTTATATCCTCCGATATTAGATCAATTGGTTGTTGTTCAGGTTCAGGGCTTTGGGCTTTGGGCTTTGGGCTCTGGGCTCTAGTTTTCTGTATAAAATAATTCTACTGTATATTATATCTTGCTAAGTTGTAAACGCTTGTTAAACTTCCAACTCCAAACTAAAAACTCCTAACTATTCACAATGAATTTTTAATTCCCTAAAACCCTGCATTTCTAAGTTTATCCAGTGTTACTCCACTTGATGATGTATATCCCTGAATCATCCGTTCCACATATTTTGCCATCATATCCCATTCGACATGGATTTTCATGCCGGGGCGAAGCAGTTTCAGGGTGGTATGTTCCCAGGTATGGGGAATGATTTCCACCTCAAAGGATTCTTCGCTGGCTTTTGCAACTGTCAGGCTGATCCCTTCGAGGCAGACAGATCCCTTTTCCACGATATACTGTTTTCCATGAGAAGCTTGCTGCATTGCGACTCTCCAAGACCCAGCCAGTTGTTGGATACGTTCCACTTTTATCAGTCCATCCACATGACCCTGTACAATATGCCCTCCGAAACGATCTCCAGCCATCATCGCTCGTTCGAGGTTGACCGCATCACCATGCTGCCAGGAACCGAACCGTGTACGTTGCATTGTCTCACGTATCGCTTCAACGGTAAATGTAGAGTCATCAAAACCAATGACAGTCTGGCATACGCCCGAGATGCTGATGCTGTCTCCCAGTTTTACATCATCAAGTATTGTATTCGCTGAAATGGTAAGGGTCGCACCATCCCCACGTGGTCGTATGCTCTTTATCTTGCCTACTTCTTCTATCAATCCGGTAAACATCACTCATCTCCCCGTTGAACACGTGCCGCGATGTGCAAGTCTGTACCAATTCTTCGCCAGCGGAAGGGTTCCAGTTGAACAGCGTCGTGTACCTGTAAAATTCCCAGATCACGTATGGCATCGATACCATGCCCGAGGATTATGGGTGCTATTACAACTTCCACTTTATCCGCCAGTTTGGCGTCGAGGAATGCTGTCCAGATTTTACTTCCACCCTCCACCATCAGCGACATGATACCGTTTTGAGAGATATAATCGATCACTTCCTGAAGATTGACACCAAATCCTTTTTGACGTCCCACCAGAATCGCGCGGACATTTCTATTGCTCGACCATTCCGGCAGTTTGCCATCCTCCGGCGAACCAAATACCCACGTAGCAGCTTCATCAGGGGTGTTTAGTATCTTGGAATCAGGAGGAATTCTGAAGTTGGTGTCCAGGACTATCCGTATTGGATTCCGTCCGGAAACGTGACGTACGGTCAGCATGCAATCATCTGCATGGACAGTGCCGGAACCAACAAGAACACCATCATGGATCGCACGCATCAAGTGCGCATAACGTCTGCTCGGTTTTGAGGTTATCCAACGGCTGTGACCAGTCTGACTGGCGATCCGTCCATCAACTGTCTGGGCTATCTTCAGGGTTACCCACGCTTTTCCAGTTTCGGCTTTTTTCAAATAGGGGAGGTTAAGTTCACGTGCCTCTTTTTCCATCAACCCCACGTAAACATGAATCCCAGCATCCTCCAGCAGCTTAATCCCTTTTCCATTTACCAGTGGATTGGGATCAGTGATCGCGATATAAACATTTTTTATGCCAGACTTTACGATTAAATCAGCGCAGGGTGGGGTTTTGCCATGATGGCTGCAGGGTTCAAGATTGACATAGAGATCAGCTCCATTCGCTGCATCTCCTGCATCTTTAATGGCGTTTACCTCGGCGTGAGCCTCACCAAATCGTCGGTGATACCCCTTACCGACAATTTCGCTATCTTTAACAACGACCGAGCCAACCATGGGGTTAGGTGCCACCCACGCTTTTCCACGTATCGCCAGTTTTAATGCTTTACGCATCATCTCACGATCTATTTCACGCCATACAGTCATGAATTCGTCCTGCCATATAAAACGAGAAATCCCGATGGTTATTCCATCGGGGCATTGGGAGACCTTTGCGTCTACTGTAAACTGTAATATTTACAGTCACATTCAGCATGCAACTAACATAGCCGGTATTTAATTACCGTGATGTTGAGTGTAACTGAAACTATGTAATGTCTTCTCCCATCCGGACTTTCACCGTCGGCACCGGAATTCCACCGGTTCAGTCCTGATATTTTGTCAGGAGTCGCGGGCTGTAACCGCCGGCCTGGATTTTCACCATGCCCCGAAGACTTATTCAAATATAGTACACCTGCATATAGACAGGCAAGTCTTTGGAGAGTATAACGGAGGTGAATTCTTTCACAAAGAAGTATTGGTTTTTTTTGTATACGTTGAACTTGTGACGTTCTTTGTATCAGACGGTCATTACAATGAGTTTGGTTTGTGCCATCCGAATGGTGCAGTTATCCCAAAAACACAATGCATTCATTGCTTCGCCATGAGTATCGTCTGGTTCCCCGCCTTCGCGGGGATGACGGATCTGGCTTTGGACTTGTCCAAAGTTTAATATATCCGGCTGTGGTTCTATTAAACCCTGGATAAATCCAGGGCCAATTGGTCAATCCAAGTAAGATATCCGAAGCGAGCATCGGGCCACCCACCGGGATTTGGGCTCTTGGCTTCAGGCTCTGGATAAACATTGAATAAATCCGGTTGTGGGTCTATTAAACCCTGGATAAATCCAGGGCCAATTGGTTAATCCGAGTCAATCAATTCGTAGCAGCTTTTTCGCCGTTCAACTAAAAACTCCCAACTCCAAACTAATAACTGCCGTTCAGGGTAAATACACCAGCTTGGACGTGG
>JAIOHU010000065.1 GCA_019912845.1 bacterium | reverse complement strand
CGGTGCATGATCCAATCCGGCAAATCGACGTCGATAAAATCGATGACGTACCCATACCAGAGACGGTCGATGGTATTCCCAATCGCACCACCCATAATTCCAGCAAACAATAGCTGAGTATATAGCGGTTCCCGTCTCATCCTATAAAGGATAACAGCCACGACAACAGTTGCAATTAAGGACATAATTCCAAGTACTCGTCCGCCAGCAGGCAAATCTATCCCGAACAGCAATCCATCATTATGGATATACGTCCACCGGACAGCATTTCCCATAAACGGAATTGACTGGTAGAGATTCATATTCACCATGACAATCTTCTTGGTTAGCTGATCGAGAAATACGATCACGACCACAAGGAGCCAGGGTGCATAGCGGTGGAAACGTGTCATAGCTGCTGTTCTGCTTCTTCACGTTTCCGTTTGCACTCGATGCACAACGTTGCATGGGGTACAGCCTCGAGACGAGCATATTGAATAGGACTCTTACAATCAATACAGAATCCGTATTCGCCCTTATCAATTCGTTCAATTGCACGGTTTAGATGATTCAGGAATTTATTCTCACGTGCTGCAAAGAGAAATGCCTTTTCGCGTTCCTGAGCATCTGTACCCTGATCCGCCATGTGCAACGAATAGGTTGAGTTGTCACCAGAATATTCATCCAGTGGTCGTAATGAATTTTCCTCAAGATAACCCAACTCTCGATAAATTTTCTCCCGTTTTTTTTCAATAATATCACGGAAGAAGGGTGCATCGTCCTTGGTAAACAACCGCTTTGTGGTACTATTCTCCATCACTTCTCCTCAAAATAGAAGGTACAAACTTTATCTAAGCTCCAGGAATAACCCTGAAAAATAACCACCCCAATTCAATCCAATATGCAAATTTAATTCATCGTTATTCCTGTTATCATACAGGTTCAAGAGTGATTGATGCTTCCAGATCGTTTATCTTTACCGTCGTGTTTTCATCGCTCAATGATGCAATAGTCAACTTTACTGCAAGCACTTCCTGCTTTATCAATAACTCATGCTCTTTAATGGCTTTTTCAAGACGTTCCTCACATTTAACAGCGAGGGTGATCCTTTGAGTTACCTCCAGCCCACTGTCCTTGCGCTTATTTTGTATCTTATTAATCAACTCACGCACATACCCTTCATTCCTCAAAGAGTCATCAAGAGTAATATCCAGCGCAACTGTTAAATCAGATTCTTCCTTAACAACAAATTCATCGGAGACCAGCTCTTCAAGCAGCACATCTGATGGTTCAAATGTCTGCCCTTCTATCGCAACCGTATTATCTGTTCGCCACAATTCTATTTGTTCGCTGTCCGCCTCTTCAATTTTCGCAGCCCACTTTTTCATATCCTTACCAAATCGTGGACCTAAGGTTTTGAAGTTAGGTTTGGCTCGGTAACTAATAAAAATACTGTTATCCGCAACAAAATTTAGACCCTTAACATTCAACTCCTCGAGAATCTGATCTTCAAGACCTGTCAGCCGTGGCTGATCAGTCTCATGAAGCACTACAGTCAAGGATTTTAGCGGTTGTCGAACTTTCAACTTCGCATCATTACGGGCGGCATGACCCAACGATACGATGTTTCTTGCCAGATCCATATTCTGTTTCAATTCATCATCGCGTAAGGAATCATCCGGTTCAGCCCAATCCTCGAGGTGAATGGAATCCTTTGCATTTGCATCATGACCAACGACGAGATTTTGATACATCTCTTCTGTAATAAATGGTGAAAATGGTGCCAGGACGCGAATCACTCCAGTCAACACTTTATAGAGCGTACGATACGCACGCTCCTTATCCATCTGCTCTTCGCTCTTCCAGAAACGGCGACGACTGCGACGTATATACCAGTTGGTCAGCCTGTCAACAAAATCGGTTATCGAGGCTGCAGCGGGCATTACATCGTAATTTCCCAGGTGTTCCGTTACATCGCTGACCAGGTCGTTATAAGCTGTTAATATCCAACGATCCATCAGCGTTGCTTCATTAACTGCATTGTCGTTGCCAGGTTCCCATTCGTCAACATTTGCATAGGTAACGAAGAAGCTGTACGCATTCCAGAGCGGTATGAAGACCTGCCGCAACGATTCTGTGAGCGCCTCTTCACCAAATCGGATCGGATTCCAGGGATTATTACGGTAAAACGACCAGCGAACCGCATCGGCACCAAATTGCTCCATAATCGGAATCGGTGGGACAACATTCCCTTTCGATTTCGACATTTTCTCGCCCTTATCATCGAGGACAAGATCGGTGCAAATTACATTTTTATAGCTCGACCAGCGAGTTTTATCTTTGTCTTTTTGTGAAAGTGCGACAAGCGTGCTGCACGCAAGCAAACTGTAAAACCAGCCACGCGTCTGGTCAAGCCCTTCGCAAATGAAATCAGCCGGGTATTGATGTTCCAGATATTCTACTGAGCCTTCTTTGACAGGATATCCCACCTGTCCCCAGGGCATGATACCAGCATTGTACCAGCTATCGAGGACAAAATTCTCACGATGAAGCTCACGTCCCGAATCCGACTTCAGCACAATCTCATCGATCCCCGGTTTATGCAGATCAGCATCTGGCGGCAATTCTTTGTCACCCTGACGTTTCAGATAATGGTTAAGTTCCTCGATCGATCCAACGCATATCGCTTCTTCATTGTCCTCACTGCTCCATATCGGTAACGGACTTCCCCAGAAACGTTCGCGGGTGATATTCCAGTCCTTCACATTTTCGAGCCATTTGCCAAATCTGCCATCTCGTATACGTTCGGGATACCAATTTATTAAACTGTTCGCTTCCATCATCTCGTCACGCATGGCTCGTGCACGAATAAACCAACCGGGACGTGGGAAGTACATCAGCGGACTGCCGGTCTTATAATGGAAGGGATAGGTATGTTCGTGTTTCTCTTTTCCGAGTAGTAGTCCGCGATGTGCCAGGTCACGCAGGATATCGATTTCCAGGTCATCATCTTTGAACCACTTACCGCCGAATTGTTCGCAGATATATTCCACGATGCCGTTTTCGCTGACATTCAACACCGGAACTAGTTCATTTTCCTTTATGAGACGGAAATCATCTTCACCGTAAGGTGCGAGATGGACTAAGCCCGTACCGTCCTCATCGGTGACGAAATCATCAACGATAACGAAGTGACGTTTTCCCTCTCCCTGACCGATCTGCCACTCCCAAAGTGGCTCGTACTCCATACCTGCCAATTTTGAACCCGGGAATGTTTCTTCGACTTCGTAACCATCAATGAAACGCTCGAGGTCAGCAAGCCGTGACTTCGCAACGATGATCCGTTCTCCTTCAGCAGCACCTTTGGAGCCTTTGGTTATGCGAATTTTCACGTACCTCATCGAAGGTCCAGCAGCAACTGCAAGGTTTGACAGCAAAGTCCAGGCGGTTGTTGTCCAGGCGGCGAGGAATAGATTGTTTTCGCCCTTCACCCTGAATTTGGGGAAGAGGGCGATCTCGGTGACGTCCTTGTAGCCCTGAGCTACCTCAAAATTGGATAACGTGGTTCCCTGTTGTGGGCACCATGCGGATATTCTGTAATCTTTGTATAAAAAGCGATCATTGCCAAGTAGATTTGCCTGGGAGACAAATTCCGGTTTCACCTGGGTATTCCATGCTTGCTTGAGCAGCCACCAGTCTGTCTGGATGTAGTCAGTTGTGTAGGTGGCGTAGAAATCTTTCAGGTCGAGGAAACGTCCAATCCTGCGAATTGCATCTTCCCAGGTGCTTTTATAACGAAAGACTGTGCCTTTGCAATACTCGATGTACTTCGCAATCCCATAATTTTCAATATCCAGCTTACTGAGGAGCTTCAGGTCGCGATCTGCAGTAAGTTCGATGGGTAAGCCGTGTGTATCCCAGCCAGCTTTACGCAGCACTTGTTTTCCACGCATGCTCTCAAACCTGGGCCACAAATCTTTCAATGCCGATTGCATGAGATGACCGACATGCGGAGGACCATTTGTCCCCGGAGGACCATCATAAAAGACCCACTTTGGATTGCCTTCACGCTGGTCAATCGAGCGTTGGAATATATTTTCAGCGTCCCATTTTTCCAGGATTTTTTCATCCATCGCTGGAAAATTCGGAGGATTTGGTACGTTTTTAAACATGATCTATCGTCTTTATTCTTTGTGAGTATTGCACTGCATCAGTGTTCAGCTCGGTTTTGGTCTGCTTTTTTCTCTTCCGGTGAAACCTCTTCGATAATATCCAACAGTTCCACCTGCCCACGTAAAATCTGTTTCATCTTGAGGATGAAGGAACGACGTTGCCCTTCCAACCTGCTGATATCATCCAGTAGATTCTGGTGTTTTTTCCGTGAATTGTGCAGAATCTGATCTGCTTCAAGCTGCGCCCGTTGAATAATCAATTCCGCTTCTTTGCCAGATTCCACCTCAGCCTCTTTGCCAGCTTTTTTGGCGTTAATCATGGCATCTTGAAGCGTTGACTCCATTTGTTTATAATCTTTAAGCTTGGTCTCAAGTGTTTCAATTTTTTTAGCTTGTTGCCTGTTATTATTCAGCACAGTCTCATATTCATCCGCAACCATATCAAGGAATTCAGCGACTTCATCCTTGTCGAATCCCTTAACTTTTTTCGAAAATTCTTTTTTACGGATGTCCAACGGGGAGATATTCATTTTTCACCCCTTTCCTTGCCATAATTTGAAATGCTTATTCAGCTTTTCGTGTATTCTCTTGCACCGAAAATACTTGTTCCCAACCTGACTTCAGTTGATCCCTCTTCGATGGCAATCTCAAAATCATTTGTCATGCCCATGGAGAGCGTGTTCATTATAATATTGCGCAAGCCTTGTTTCTCTATTCTTTCAGCTTCGAGACGAATACGTTCAAATGCACGATGTACCAGGTATTCATCACTATCGTGCGGACCAATCGCCATCAAGCCTTCAACCCTGAGATTCTCACATTTTTCAACCGCTTCTAACGCAGCCGGTAGTTGATGTGGTCCAAAACCATACTGGCTTACTGTGCCACTAACATTTACCTGCAATAACCCTCGCGCCACAATGCCCAGCTCGCCCGCGATGCGGTCAACACGCTCAATAACCTTTTCACTGTCAAGACTTTCGATAATGGTGAACAGTTCCAACACTTTTTTCACTTTGTTGGATTGAAGATGCCCGATAAAATGCCATTGCAGCTTTTCAGCATCCCTGCCCAACGCTGAATTTACCGCTTCAAGTTTTTCCGGGCACTCCTGAAACTTATTTTCACCAAAATGGGTAACACCAACTTTCACAGCATCCAGAACCATCTGAGCGGGTTTTGTCTTACTCACAGCCAACAGCGTGATCTCAGAGGGATCACGTCCGACTCTAGCGCATACATTGCTGATTCGTTCGGTTATGCTGGCAACTTGATCGGCTAAATTATTTTTCTGCAATATTTTCTCGATTCAAATTTTTGATAGCCCTCAATATAGAAGCTCATATCTCCTCGAATCAAGAAAGTGCGAATATAGCATAGTTCCTTGAAAATGGGCAACTCTATACAGTACTTTATTGCAATATTTGTAATTTTGGAGGATGCCCAATGCAGTTCTCATTCCGAACAAACTCACTCCATTGCCAGTTCCTTATTCTGGCTGGACTTTTCCTGTTGACAATCTCCGCGAATGCCTGCCCATTTCGTCTGGCAGATTCAACTGCCAGCTATGATTTCACCAGCACAGAACTGGATACGAACGCCAGCCTGGAAATCTCAGCAGGCTACTACATCTTCCAAATGGCTTTTGATTTTGAAAGCAGAACGTACACTGGAAATACTACGATTCAAATTCGTAACGCTTCCGGTGCCGCGCTGGATGAAATCATTCTCGATGCAGCGTCAAATTTACTCACAATCGAAAGTATTTCAGGCTTCCCCGGTGGAGAACCGGATTGGACTCACCAGAATAACCATTTGATCATAGACTATAATCTGGGTGCTCGAGAGGCAGTTGAGGCAGAAATCAGCTATACGGCTATCCCGGGCACTGTGAACGGTCCCTTTGGCGGTATGGGATTGTGGATGAGTGGCGATTATGCTTACACCTTCAGTTTTCCCGATGGTGCGCATGCCTGGTCTCCAGTTATCGACAACCCGGGTGCAAAGGCTCCAGTTACCTGGGAGTTGACAACTCCTGAGGGGATTACTGGTGTCGCAAATGGCGTTTTAACCGATTCCATGGCGGTTGAGGAGGGCACTTTCACTCGCTGGGAAGAACCGAATCCGGTCTGCACCAGCGAAATGGGACTAGCACTTGGTCCTTATGTTATGCTTATCGGGCAGGATGAACCTTTCTCTATTCGCTACTATGTCTACCCGGAGGATGAAGCTGATGCGATTCATGATTTTGCCAGGATTCCTGAATGCATTGCAATGTTCGAGGAGGTCTTCGGACATGAATATCCATTTGACGAGCTGAAAATCGTTGAATGTGGAGTCTTTGGTGGTAGTGGTGGACAGGAACATCAAACCATGATCTCCCTCGGTCACAATATGATCACTGGCAACCGTGCCTATGAAGATATTGTCATGCACGAGATCGCCCATCAGTGGTTTGCAGATTATATCACACCGGTAAACTGGGATCATTTCTGGTTGAATGAGGGGTTTGCTGTCTGGTCAGAAGCACTCTGGCATGAACATCTCGATGATTTCGACGCCTATCTGGATAAAATACGCAGCGACCGTAATGCCTATATCGGATGGGAAGGTGCAGGGCACAACCAGGCGCTGGTTAATTCAGACTACAACACAACCATGAATTCGCCACTCCCTTATGAGCGAGGTTGTGTCGCGTTGCATCAGGTACGGATGCATTCCTCCCTTGAAGCCATGACCAGTGCGATTGGAAGCTACTTGAACGACAATGCTGTTGGTCACGTTAGCTCGGAGGTATTACGAGATGCCTTTGCTGTTGAGTTGGGTGAGCTTCTTGATGTGGATGAGTATTTCGAGCAGTGGGTGTTTCGTGGTGAATTGCCTCTCATTCACTGGACTGTGACAGGTACACCTCCCCGTTTTTATGCGAACCAGGTCATTGGGCAGGTGAACAGCCCTTCTCACGGATTGCCTTACAACAATATTATGGTATCCATATCTGATGGTGAACAAACTATTTCCGAGATATGGCAGGATGGTTCGGAAGGTTTTGAACATGAACTCGGCGATGGATTTGATGTTGATAACATCCAGCTATACCCCGGATATGAAGTTTTAGCCAGAACTGTACGACGCAATGATCTCGATAATGCCCTCCTCAAAATCAAATATGATATTAGAGAGGAGAGTGGCAGACACGATAAAGTCATCCAACAGGATGAAACTGCACAAATAGTATTTTCAATTGCCAATGCAGGGCTACCTCTCGAAACTGTTGATTGGAATATCAGAGTCGATCAACAAAATCGTCTCTCCTGGAACTCTCTGCAGGGTAATATTCCAGAGATTGAATTCATGCAGCAGGAAACTGAACAGATATTACTGCAAATTACCGGGAATAATATCGGCGAAGCGGCGTATGCAGATGTTGAGATGCGACTGGTGAGTGCGAATTTTGATGAAACCTTCACCTTCCGTATCCCGACAGGTCGTCCCGAGATTCTTCTGTTGCAGGATGGTGCGCCGGCGGCAATTGATACCATCGGTTCGGTGTTGACCAGGGATGGCATTGTCTGGAGCACACCAGATACCCCGCTTTCACTGTTGCCAGGTGATATGTTTGAAGCGACTGCGGTCATGCTCGAGGTGGATGGACGTTATGCCGAGACCATCTTCACCGCGGATGATGACAGCCTGTTAAACTGGTTCACCTTCGACGGCAATGGCAGCATCAGTGGTGAGTACATACACCTCGCTTATGCCGATGCCGATCCATCCTGGAATGGCGGGCTGGCTGGTGAGTGGTTTGAGATTGTACAGGCACCTGCGATAGTCGGTATAGATAATGATCCGATTGCTGATGGACGGGTTGCGGTTCCTGTCAACCAGAGTGGGATTACAAATTGCACACAATGCTGTGGTGGTCCGCAGATATTTTTCACGCCTACCAACGACGAACTTGGGGCACGATTCAGCCTCGGTTGGCAAGTAGTGGGCTATGGTTTCTCAATGGCAAAACTACGTAATGGTCCCCCTGCCACACTCACTCGTGATGAGTTGATTCTCAGGACTGCATATTACCTGCTGGGACGAGAATATACAGACGTTGCCGAACTAAACAGTGTGCAACCGTTGACTTTTGATCTGGGTAGCTATCCTAACCCGTTCAACCCAACAGCAAACATCTGGGTAACCCTTCCGAGTCGAGGCTCACTGACCCTCGAAGTGTATGATATTCTGGGACGGCAGGTTGAAATTTTATCGAACAACCAGCTTCACTCCGGTGGAAAACATCAGTTTAAATGGGAGGCTGAAGGATTTTCTTCGGGCTTGTATTTCCTCAGAGCCACAACCGGCACAACAATCCGTACGAATAAACTATTGCTGATGAAATAAGTAGTGCCACTCTGAAGTGTGGCGCACCAAAGATGGCCCGATGCTTTGCATCGGGTTTAAGAGACATGTTTCATTGCAGTTTTGTGTGAGAGTAAACCGCAACATCTATGGATATTGCGGAACGACGGGTTCAATTCCTTCCTGGATGCTCTGCCTACGGCAGGGTTCTACGAATCCAGCTAGAAGCACACCGGAATGACGAAGAGCAGATCCCATCTGGATCCCGGCCCAACTCATCACCAGGATGACGCAAGGTGGTGCTGCCACACAGGAGTGTGGCGCACCAAAGATGGCCCGATGCTTTGCATCGGGTTTAAGTGACATGTTTCATTGCAGTTTTGTGTGGGAGTAAACCGCAACAATTATGGATATTGCGGAACGACGGGTTCAATTCCTTCCTGGATGCTCTACCTACGGCAGGGTTCTACGAATCCAGCTAGAAGCACACCGGAATGACGAAGAGCAAATCCCATCTGGATCCCGGCCCAACTCATCACCGGGATAACCTTCACTCGAATTGCAATTTCCACCCATTCGCTTTAGATTGAGGCGGGTTTTTCTGTTGTAATCGACTTTCATATAATCAATCTGGAATACGGCATTATGTCTAACAATACAAGTATAAAAGTACCCTTCTTCCGCGTTGAGCTGGGAGAAGACGAGATAAATGAAGTGACCGCAGCGTTACGTTCCGGTTGGGTTACCACTGGCCCTCGTACCAAACAATTCGAAGCTGAATTTGCGGAAAAACTGGGCGTATCAAATGCGATTGCCTTGAACTCAGCAACTGCTGCACTCCACCTCGCTCTGGAAGCTATTGGTATACAGCGTGGTGACCTTGTGATCGTGCCAACCATGACCTTCGCGGCAACCGCAGAAGTGGTTCGATACTTTGATGCAATTCCGGTTTTTGTCGACTGTGGAGCAGATCTGAATATTGATCCAGATAAATTGGAGGCTACTCTTTCAGCACTGGAAAAGAATAAACCTGTGGCAGGCTTAAAACCACCTTATGAACGTATTCACGCCATGATTCCCATGCATTATGGTGGTTATTGTTGTGAGATGAATAGGATAAGGGAGATTGCAAAACGTTTTGATGTAATTGTCATTGAAGACGCTGCCCATGCCCTTCTCTCGAAATATCGACCCGATGGCAATAGTGAATGGGAAAACGCTGGTTGTATGAGTGAAATTGGAGCTTTCTCGTTTTACGCTAACAAATGCATCACCACCGGTGAAGGTGGCATGGGGATCACCAACAATCAAAAGTATGCAGATCGTATGCGTCTGATGGCACTCCACGGCATGGATCGTGATGCCTGGAAACGGTTTACAGACGAAGGCTCCTGGTATTATGAAATTGTTGCACCAGGCTACAAGTATAACCTCACAGACATTGCCTCTTCAATTGGTATCCACCAACTGCGCAAGGTTGAAGAACTAAGAAATAAACGTTACGAGATAGCGCAAAGATACAACGAACATTTCAACAAACTGAATGAAGTGGAAATCCCACCAAACGATGAAAGTACCCGGATTCACTCCTGGCATTTATACCCATTACGTCTGAATCTGGATAAACTCAGTATTGATCGTGCAAGTTTTATCGATGAATTACGTGACCGTGGTGTCGGTTGCAGTGTCCACTGGATGCCATTGCACATGAACCCCTATTATGTGAAGACTTATGGTTATACGGCTGATTTATTTCCAGTTGCTGAGAAGGAGTGGCAACGTTTGATCTCGCTTCCTATTTTCCCCGGTCAGACAGCGGAGGAGGTTGCTCATGTTTGTGCGATGGTCGAAGAGGTGTCAAACACATTTCGTAAATAGCGATTGAGTGAGACCGTATCATTCTGTCCACTCGGTGTGGTAAAATATCAACAGCCCGAAACTTGGTTTTTGTGAAATTGCCATTTTCCTTCCCCTCAGGCTATCTGAGAACTAAAATAATTCAGATAATTCTGAAATAATGTGTATATGTTGATTTTCTAACATCAATAATATCAA
>JAIOHU010000064.1 GCA_019912845.1 bacterium | reverse complement strand
GTGATGAACTTGAAGATTAAATACCGCGAATCCTTCCGTCCCTTTGCGCCGAGTTGTCTAGTTGAAGATGTAAGCGAATACTTTGAAATAGATCGTGAATCACCCTATATGCTGCTGGTCGCAGATGTACGTAAGGAACGTCGCAAACCAATGAGTGAGGAGCAGTTGAGTTGGTTTGGGATTAAGATGTTAAATGTCCCGCGTTCGGATATTCCTTCAATCACACATGTAGATTACAGCGCCAGAATTCAGACCGTAGATAAACTTGATAATCCCAACTATCACAAGCTGATCTCGAAGTTTAAAGAACGAACTGGCTATGGGATCGTTGTCAACACGAGCTTTAACGTCCGTGGTGAACCGATTGTCTGTACCCCGCAGGATGCCTATCTATGTTTCATGCGAACTGAAATGGATGTTCTGGTGTTGGAAGATATTATCCTGTATAAGGAAGAACAGGCTGAATTGAAGGATGACGAGAACTGGCGTGAGCAGTACGAACTGGACTAGGAAAAATTCAGATGGAAACAAATACTAAAAAATCCAATAAAGAACTGAGAAAATTTGGTATTACCCTTGCGATCGGTTTTGCGGTGATCGGAGGGTTGCTCTTCTGGCGTGGTCATGATCCGCAATGGAAAGTAATGGCTGGGATTTGTGCCTTCTTTCTTGTTTCGGGTCTGATTATTCCGATGGTCTTACGACCCATCGAATGGGCATGGATGAAGCTCGCCCATGTGCTCGGGATGATCATGACTTACATTATTGTGAGTCTTACTTTTTTCCTGGTAATAACCCCTGTCGGGCTGCTTGTACGATTGGTTGGTAAAGACCTGCTTTCGCTCAAGTTTGATAAGAATGCAAAAACCTATTGGGAAGATGTTGATCCAGAAGGACCTTCAAGCCGTCCCGATAAACCATATTGATAAAATAATTCGTTTCAGAATAAAGGAGTAACTGCTGATGGCGGGAAAATTTGGACAGATTTGGGGATTTCTGAGGACACGTAAGAAATGGTGGCTGACACCGATTATTCTGTTTTTGCTGCTAATCAGCCTTGTTCTGGTCTTAGCGCAAGGATCAGCGATTGCTCCCTTTATTTATGCGATCTTTTAGTGGTTGTTGATAGCACAGTGGATTAGCATAGCTGAACTAATTTGGAGCGCCACACTCCAGTGTGGCATTGTTTGTGGCTTTGGATTTATCCAAAGTCTAATAGTTCACGAGTTGTATTTTTCTACTGCAGATATTGAGAATCAGTACACCACAGCGTGGTGAGATTTGCGTAGCCCCGTGGTGCAGCGAAGCGGAACCCGGGGAGCAGAAGCGAATCATCTTCCCTTCGTTGTTCCGCAATATCCGAAGATGTTGCGGGAAAATCATTCATCCGCTTTAAAATTGATGTGTACAATAGAATTTGTCACTTAAACCCGATGCAAAGCATCGGGCCATCTTGTTGGACAGCACCAAGCCAAATCCCAAAAACATCATTTATTTCACGCAATTCGTTGAATTTGTCACAATAGTAGTGGTATATTTCAGTGCAGGCACAAACTCGTTTGATGCTTTCGGTTTACCATACGGGTGAAATTAGCTGCTGGGGGAAATCTTCTTTGTCTTCTGTGAAAGGGTGGCTGACACACCCCCCTTTCAATCCCCCTCATCATCGAGAAGGTATATTGGTGAAAAACTCTCTCATAGCTAATATGAGACCAGTAGCAAGCTACATGCCACCCGTCGAATTATGGGCACTTTGTATTGCTATATCTTCCTTAATCTTGCGTATCGTTTCACAAGAGGTTATCTTTCTACGAAAGGAAATATGTAAAGATACACTCACCCCGCTTCATTGGCAGAACCCCCCGCACCTGCTATTGAGACGGTTGTTTGCAAGCTTAGTCACGCGATTTCAATACATAGCAACCAAGATATAGTAAGATGCACATTGACTCACTGAAGCCACAAAATTGATTCAAACAAAGCCATTAAATTCACAAACAATCCGATTGGGTTGCAGTCGGGTTGTTGTTTCATGTGGATACCAGATGTTCCAGTCTGGAAGAATCGGGTGATTGAACACGTAAGACATTGGAAGGGATCAGAGATGCAAATTAGTCGGCGAAGAAAAGCCTTTCTGTTTACAGTAACGGGGATTATTCTCCTCACAACCTCGACTCTCATTTCATATGCCATAGATGCAGCGCGCTTTGTGATTACAGAACGTCCCGGTGAAATTTTCTTTTTTTCATCTCGAACCAGACCTCTAACTGGTTTTATTTTCCATTCCACTGATTATGGTCGCGCTCCATCTCTGCCAGCGATGGAGCCGTTACCCGATCCCGACTTTGAGCCCCGACTTTTGTATTATCATCAAAGATCAAATGCGTTAATCATTCGTGGTTTAGTAGGCGATGGTGGACCCGAGACACGATATATCCGTATTAGCCATGATTACGGACAAACTTTCGATTATGAAAGAAACAATATCCGTGTACTAAGTCCACGTTTGTACCCACATAGCGATTCACTACTGTTTTGCAATGGTGCTGATAAATGGTCTTACGATACTCTACAAACATCAGTGGAATATCCGATGGATGGGGTTCCACGGACTCATACGAGTTCAACACGGACAATTTGGGATAATATACAGATAGTCGGCTTGAAAACACTCGAAGCTGACCGCGAAGAAAATCCCTTTGACCTCCGTGTATTCTATAGCCAGGATCGTGCTCATACAACGCAATATGCAGAGAACGATGGTTGGCCTTTTTGGTATGAGTATCCGCCGGATGCTATTTATAGTGGTTATCAATCTGGTGAACTCTGGATGACCTGGCTAAATGACCTGTACCACACCACAGATTGGGGAGATAACTGGACTCTGTTGCAGCAATTCCGTGGTGAAGATGAATTTGCGGTAGACTTAACTC
>JAIOHU010000006.1 GCA_019912845.1 bacterium | reverse complement strand
ACCTTATATGATATATTCTATAGCGGTCTGTTAATCCGAGTCGAAAATCGGATGGCGTTTTACTGGTTATGAGCTTTCGGGGGAATACACCTCATATTCTTTTGTGAAAGGGTGGCTGATACGCCCCGCTTTCGATCCCCCTCATGATCAATAGGGTATCCTTATGAATATCTCACAAATAAAAAACATGAAACCTGTAGCAAGCTAAAGGCCACCCGTCGCTGCACCATTTAGAGAGTACTCAGGTAATGCGGCACGGGGAACGAAGAATCCACTTGCCTATCGTTTTTCATTGTTTTCAATGGAGAGAGCTATGCATATCCCGGATGTCATTAATATCCTTGATATTCCAAGTTACATATTTGACATTCTAAAGTGGTTAGAAAATGGCGGAATTACGGGTGTTGCACATGAGACAGGGCATTTGATAGGATTTGAGCATTTGAACTTTGTAGGGTCCTGGATATCTATAATGTCGTCATATCCAGCCTTACTTGATTCAGCATGCATAACCTAATCCCGTTCCGATAATCTTCTATAGAAAGGACGATTTCTTATACTTCCTTTTGGGTCCACCAGACTATCTAAAATAGGTGAAATACAATGAAATATTTAGCAGGCGTTTTTATATTTTTGATGACGGCTTCAATCGTTATGGCAGCTGTTCCGTTTTGGACAGAAGGGGGACGTTGGCGAATGTCTGTGCTTTCAGACAGTAGAATGGTTAACCTTCTTGAGGAACCAGCTGAATATTATAAAGCAGAATATGGTGTCATTCCTTCGGATATCCTTTTCGCTCCAAACTCAGTCAATTCGATGCCTGTAGAAGTATCTTTTATTTGGGTGACAAAGGAACGTGGCTATTCAGGTACTCCACCAAAAGACATGGTCTGGAAAGATATAAACCCTTATTTTTTCTGGGAGATCAGTAATGATGATACAGTATTTTATACTGAAATGAATACATTTGCAGACACGATGAGTGTAATCGGAAAGGTTGCTACTAAGTATCAGATCGAGATTGAGGGGGTGGTTGATCTTTGGACTTTGCCTATAACATATGATACTACAATGTGGAAAGTAGCCGCAACTTTGTTTTCAGATTCATCTTCAAGCGGAAGCCCATTCCATCGTTCCAACTATAGGAATGTTGTTTATAGACCAGTTAACTCAGCTATTGATTCACTCGCGTGGACATACTATTTCTCTTATGGAGTGCCAGAAAAATCCAAACTACTAAACCTTTGGGAGAAGTTTCCCAACAATATCACAATTATATCCGGATTGTTTCGTTATTATTACGAAGAAAGCAATTGCGACAGTGCCAAGCTATTTGGGAGAAAACTTTACATTTACTATGAACAAGACCCGCCTGAACAAACCACTATAGACAAATCATTTAATGAATGGCTGCCAGAAGCACTAGAGAATATCTGTGATTAACTGTGCAAATTATCAAGCAACCAATGCCCATTGATTAATCGCGAAATTATAAACAAAATGTCAATAGTAAGGGAATTTCAAGCATGAGATACCTAATAATTTTTGCAGCAGTTGTGATTTTGTTAGTAGACATTTCATGTGCTGGAAGCTTTGATATCTAAGGGACATTTTCTATATTATGGTTTAATGCTGGGTAAGTCAGGGTGGCACGGGGATTGAAACATATCAAAAGTAACAATCAAGCAGTATTCGGAAAATGAACTCTTACTAAAAGATCATTATGTCAATCAATCCCCGTGAGATTCGATTTGACTATTCCTTGAAACCCGGGGATGAGTTTTACAGGAAATATATTTGTTGCGTCAATGATATTGTAGTGTAATGATGTTTACTGGTACAAAAACTCTAATCCCCGGGCCACCCTTCATCACCAAGATGACAGTAAACCAAATGCCATACTGGAGTATGGCGCTCCATGAAACCCGGGGATGAGTTTTACAGGAAATATATTTGTGGCGTTAATGAGTTTGCAGTGTAATGATGTTTACTGGTACAAAAACTCTCATCTCCGGGCCACCCTTCATCACCGTGATGACAGTAAACCAAATGCCATACTGGAGTATGGCGCTCCGTGAAACCGCGGAATAATCTTATCAAAAAACTTATGTGCTTCGATATAATTCAATAATTCCATAACTTCATAATTTATTTGAAGTCCCGATGACGGTTAATAAAAACCTACGCATCCGGATCAGTCAGACCCAAATCTTCAGCCTTCCATTTTTCCAGTAGACCGAACAGCTCAGAAATTTGAATGACCATTTTCTCACCGTCACGTCGCCGTTTTACCTCGATATTGCCGTCAGCTAGATGTTTATCACCGACAATCACCTGGAATGGGAAGCCCATCAAGTCGGCATCCTTGAACTTGAAGCCAGGACGAACATCCCGATCATCCAGTGCAACACTCCAACCTGCCTTCTGAAACTGCTCATAGAGATCATCACAAGCTGTTTTTATATTCTCTGCTTTGTATTTCAATCCCACAATGACCAGTTCAAATGGGGCGAGAGAACACGGCCAGATAACACCATCATCATCACTTCGTGTTTCAAGCACCGCAGCAATCAGACGACCTACTCCTATGCCGTACGATCCCATGATAATCGGTACAACCTTGCCATTATGATCGAGAACCGTAGCTCCCATTGCCGCACTGTATTTGGTGCCGAGCTTGAAGATATGACCCAGCTCAATGGCTTGTACGACTCGAACAGGTGTTCCACATTGACTACAGGGATCGCCTTCCCTCATGAGACGCAGATCAGCCCACTCATGCGGCTCGAAAGTCTCGCCCACATGAACACCGACAACGTGGTAATCGTTCTCGTTTGCTCCAGTAGCGCGGTTCTTTGCACCTTTCAGACGGTTATCTGCAACGATGGTCATGTTCTTCTCATTTCCCACCGGACCCAGGAAACCGACTTCTGCACCAACCCACTTAACGACCTCTTCCGGCTCAGCGGGACGTACACTCGCTCCAAACTTCGCCATCAACTTCTCTTCATTCACTTCATCATCACCACGTACTAAAACCATCACCGGACCCTCTTCAGTCCAGTAAACCAGTGATTTGATGAAACGATCCGGGGTTAATCCGAGAAACGCTGCAACTTCCTCAACTGTTTTCTTTGCTGGAGTGTGTACTTTCTTGAATTCTTCGGTGGCAGTTTCATTTAACTCTTCAAACTTTGCAGTTGCAACTTCAACATTCGCCGCATAGCCACAACTGGGACAGAGAGCGCAGGTATCCTCACCTGCATCCGATTCCACCATAAACTCCTCAGAACCAGAACCACCCATCAAACCACTGGACGCACGGACAACGAAGTAGTCCAATCCAACTCGTTTGAAGATGCGACGGTAGGCTTCGTCATGCTTACTGTAACTCTCATCCAAGCCAGCCTGATCAACATCGAGGCTGTACGCGTCCTTCATAATGAACTGACGAGTACGAAGTTCACCGGAACGTGGGCGCGGTTCATCCCGATATTTTGTCTGGAACTGATACCAGATTTGCGGAAGCTCTTTATAGCTGCGGATTTCATTCCGTGCGATGGAGCAGATGATCTCTTCATGGGTCGGGGCGAGAACCAGTTCACGATCTTTACGATCTTTGAGGTGAAACATCTCCGCACCGAAATTATCCGCACGTCCAGTCTCATCCCATATCTCTTTCGGATTAAGACCAGGCAGTAGAAATTCCTGACCGCCGATTCGGTTCATCTCTTCGCGTATGATCTGCATTACCTTCAGAGAAGCCAGTTGCCCCATCGGAAGGTAGCTATAGACACCAGCCATGAGGGGACGTACCAGCCCCGCTCGCAACATCAGTTTGTGACTTTTAACCGTAGCGTCAGAAGGAACTTCTTTTAATGTTGGTGTAAAGGACTTTGAGAGTCGCATGATTTTTCACTTTTATGTTGATATCTGTTACTTGTAAACTTCTGGATTGTTTAATTCGTTGGATCCAACTGAAATAATATCAATACCTTTCTGGTTCCCGGCTCAACTCATCACCGGAATGACGCGAAAAGATTGCGTACAATTTTCACGCCAGAGTATAGTTCAAGCGGTTCTGATCCGCAAGCATTTATCTAGTTATCTTCCCAGCATACCCTGCACCATGGATGCTGGATCAAATGATAATGCCGGAGGGGAGAAATGCATATACACCGCTATTACCATCCCGGAGTGATTCACCCTCGGTAATTCACCAGTGCTGGGGTTTGGAAGTGATCCGCTCTCTGAATCGTCATCCGTGGTAACTGTATATGTCCACACCTGACTCTCCGGGTATGCTCGATAACCTGCCATGATTCCAAGATTAAAGTTAGGAGTAAATGCGTAGTCAATACCCGCATCAAATTGTACACCGACTGTGTTGTTGCTCATCTCAAAATCAACCTCATAATCAAGGAAGTTAAATTTCTGCGATACCGAGAAAAACTGCACTCCTCCCTTGGCTGCAAGCGTAAACGATAGCTGACGAGCGTAAAATTTTTTCAGTAAGCCACCATGAAGTCCCCAGATGAAAGGGGAAGAAGTTGTGAGGTTTGTGAAAATTCCGTAATAGCCCGGACCAGGATTGAATTCGATTCCGGTTGGAAGTGCCAGATTGCCCCCAATGAGGAAGAACAATTGGTTTGTATTGGTGAGATTTGCAATATTAATATGTGCATCCAGGTCAAGTCCTGGTGCCATGTTTTCGTAATCTTCGGTAATTTGCACCTCACCAGCGAGAACAGGGATGTTTCCAGAAGTTACTCTCGTACGAAATACTCCCGGTTTCAAAGCGATATCTATCCCGAGACGTGGGTGCTCAACCACGGTCATTCCCGGCGTCCAATTGCCTTTCTTAATCGCAAACCCACGTGAATAGTCATATTCATTCTTTTTGTTATCGGCTACTTTATTAACCAGTATCCAACCATTCTTTTTGAATTTCACATCTGAGCCGCTCTCAACGAATTCGCCGACATAAAAACAGTTATCCAGCCCAACCCCTTCTTTTGTACCCATGGGGAAACTAACTTTGCCACCTATGACCTCAGTTACAGGAGCGGAAAGCTTGAATTCAGGCATTTCCTGGGTGGCACGTTTGAGGTTACGAGCAAAATTCATCGCTGCACTTTCAAAAGCAAATTCACGACTTCCAAAACCGAGTGAAGTTGTCGACTCTACCAATCGAAGACGGATTTTAGCTTTTTCACCATCATTTACAACCTGGTACCAGATAATTCCACCTTCCAGGTTGACCTCAAACTTTCCCCCTTTTTTCTCTTCAACAGTATATTTTGTGATGATCGGGAGGTAGAGATAGGCTGAATTCATCACCTTTTCAATTTCTTCAAGTGTTATGCCGATCTCTTTCGCCTTGCTTGCGAGAAACTGTTGTTTTTCAGCCTCATCCACGAGTTCACCTGCGCGAACTTGCATAGTCGCATTGAGAACTTTCATAATTTCAGGAACGATGTACCTTTCCATCAACCTGCCCAGCTCATCCACACTAAGGCGTTCCCGTGAATTTGCTACTTCTACGAATTGGGTTATCAGTCTGTCCGGTAGTTGGTTGTAATCAAATCGACTCATGTGAATGTATTCTTTGAACTCATCAACCAGGATGTTTGTCTGCTGCTGGTTGATCTTCCGTGCACTTGGTGATGCCAGGTAGATTGATTTAATGTAGGAGATAGATTTTCGCTCATATTTTCTCGATGGTTCCTGGGCTGATACAAATGTGCCTGCCATGCATAGCAGAATGATCGAAACAAAGAATAACCGCTTCATTTTAGCTCCCTTAATATTAGCATCCAGTACTGGATCAAATTAAAATATAGCCGTTTTTTATTTAATGATGACAAGCAATTGAAAGTACAGTTTTTTTTCAATATACAAAACCCTTCAGTCTTGATGGAATTCAGGAGTGTGCCTGCAGCCCTCTATGACAAGCTGGAGACTATTTTGGAGTCAAACGAAGAATTCTGAGTAGGAATTTGTTTGTTTTTGTCTATCTTACCCGCGACTTTAATTTTGAAATATGAAGAGGCTGATCAGGTTCTCTCGCTATTGCAGTTCTTTAGCGGATTGGTTGACTGTTATAATGCCTTCCTTTATATTGCGAAGTTATTTTAGTTCCCGATCCGCTATGGATTCGGGAGTTTATTTATTGGTTCCGACAAGGTTACACAGAGAACTCATCAAGGCTTGATCGAGATGAAACAAAGCAAAATTTTCCGAACACTCTTAATTCTTGTACTAGTGGTACTGGCGCTATACTACCTCTACCCAACAGTACGTGTAAGCATGCTCAACAAAGAGCTTGAGGCTAGATTAACCGCTATCAGTGATCAAAGTGGCGTTAAACTGGATATCCTTGAAGATGAGATATTCCGATTTGATTTAGACCCAGCAAGACATATTCGTAATGCGGAGAATTTGAGTGAGGATTCACGTCAAGCACTGATTGATGAAATCACTGCATTACGTGGTACCTTCTACTCCCATTATTCTGATGTCATGGGTGGATCAATCAAACTTGGTCTCGACTTAAAAGGCGGCATGCATCTTGTTCTCGAAGTTAACTTTGTGGACCTGATGGATCGTCTGGCGAAAAATCGTGACGCCGACTTTGCAGAAATCACAGATAGCGTACGTACGCGTCTTTATAATGATCCTACTTTGAGCTTCGAGGGTGTCGTTCTTGAAGAGTTCAAGAAACGGGACATTAAGATGGCGCGATACTTCGGTGATCCCAGACAAAGTGATCAGGAAATCATCCGTAATTTACGTGAACAGGCTGAAGAAGCGGTCAATTTGACTCTAACCAAACTGCGTAACCGTGTTGATGAGTTTGGTGTTGCTGAACCTTCAATCACGAAACAAGGTTCACGCCGGATTGTCGTTGAGTTGCCTGGTGTACAAGACCCTGATCGTGCACGTTCGTTGATTGGTCGTACTGCTCTTCTCGAGTTCAAGTTACTCGCCTCAAATGAGATCAGCGCTGAAGTCATTCGTGATATAGACACACATTTGGCGAAAGAACTGAAAAAAGAGAGCGGTGAGAAAAAGGGCGCAGAATCCACTGGTGACAGTAATTCTGACTCCGCTGATAAGGCGATTGAAAAACCTGAAACGGACAAAGACGAGTCGATGGCTTCAGAGGATTCAACCAAGGAAGAAGAAAGTTCTCGACTTGAAGAGATGTTCGCTGAAGAAGGACTCACCGATACAACTTCTGCATTTGATGAAGAGCATCCCTTCTCCAGTCAGTTGAATGTCTACCGTAATCAGATTCTCGTTACTGCAAATAATCGAAATCGAGTTGAAAGTTATCTGGCTCGTGAGAGTGTCCGTCGACTTATTCCACCCGAATATGAATTTCTTTGGGGTCATAAGTTGATTGAAGGTCGCGGACCTGAAAATTACTGGAATCTATATCTGTTACGTGAACGTGCTGAGTTGACTGGTTCAGCTCTTGCTGATGCGCAGGTGAATATTGGTTCGGGTGCACAGGATCCGACTCAGGCTGGTGCCGCCATCGTAAATCTCACCATGAAACGTGATGGTGCACGTAAGTTCTCGCGGATCACTGGCAACAACACAGGCGAATTCCTGGCAATCGTGCTGGACGACAAAGTCCACATGGCACCTCAGATTCGGAATAAGATTCCGAATGGTCAGGCTATCATTGAAGGGTCTGAATCTATTGAAGAAGCATCTGACCTGGCGATTGTTCTTCGCGCTGGTGCACTTCCTGCACCTGTTGAAATTATCGAAGAGAGAACAGTCGGTCCGAGTCTTGGTGCAGATTCAATTCGTGCGGGTACACTTAGTGCGATTGTTGGTTTGGTTCTCGTAATTATATTTATGGCATTTTATTACCGTGCAAGCGGTTTGATTGCTGATCTTGCATTGGTGTTGAATATCGTTTTCCTGATGGCTGTTCTTGCAGGGTTTGGATTCACTCTTACACTACCGGGAATTGCGGGGATTATCCTCACAATCGGTATGGCGGTGGATGCGAATGTGTTGATCTTTGAACGTATTCGTGAAGAACTCGAAACAGGAAAAACAGTATGGAATGCGATTAATGCAGGGTTTGGACGAGCGTTCGTAACTATTATGGACGCGAATATCACAACCCTAATCGCTGGTCTTGTACTTTATCAGTTTGGTACTGGTCCAATCCGCGGATTCGCACTTACGCTTATGATTGGTATCGTAGCATCCATGTTTACCGCGCTGGTTGTAAGCCGTGCGTTGTTCGACTGGATTACATCTCGTTGGTCTCTTAAAAAATTGAGCATATAAGCCATGTTTCGGATACTAAATAACACTCAGATCGATTTTCAAAGCAAACGCCGAGTCGCTTTTGTTATCAGCGGACTATTGATCCTGGTTGGGCTCGTGTCACTAATCGTACGTGGCGGACCTAATTATTCGATTGACTTTGAAGGCGGAATGCAGGCTGTCATTAGATTTGATGAAGCTGTCACTACAACGCAACTCCGTACGGAGTTGGATGAAATTGGCTACAGTGACGCTGAGATCAAGACAATTGGCGGTTCTGGTCATAATGACTTGATGTTACGGATTGAGCAGACACCCGAAGGCGAGAAGGCAATTCATGATATCCAGGCAAAGCTGAATGAGAGCTTTGGTGGGAATAACATGACGATTCTTTCGATTGAAGCAGTTGGTCCACAAATTGGACATGAATTAAGACGAGCTGCACTATTAGCAATTGTCGCTTCACTGTTCTTCATCGTGATCTACCTCTCTTGGCGATTCCAATATCGCTATGGGATTGCAGCGATCGTCGCCCTGGCTCATGACGTTTTGATTGTATTTGGTTTATTCAGCCTTCTAAATCTTCAGATCAGTCTTGCGGTGATTGCAGCATTTCTCACCATCGTCGGTTATTCATTAAATGATACCATTGTGGTATTTGATCGTATTCGTGAGAATGTTAAGAAATTACGATCAAAGAGTCTTTTCGACCAGATCAATATCTCGATCAATGAAACATTGAGTCGTACCATTCTTACATCCGGAACTACCTTAATTGTTGTTTTCATTCTTTATTTCTTCGGTGGAATGGTGATTCATGATTTTGCTTTCGCACTGTTGGCAGGTGTTGTCGTCGGTACCTATTCCTCAATTTTTGTTGCAAGTCCGATCCTTGTAGAATGGAACAATCGTTTCCCTGAAAAACGTAAAAAACGGTAGTCTATTTATAAATACGGTTGAGCGGATACCCGGGCAATCGTTCGGGTATTTTTTTGTATATTCATAAAAACGTTTATTGATGAATTAGTGTAGTGGGAGTGAATTATGGCGGTAACCGCCGTGGTAGGTTGCCAATGGGGGGATGAAGGAAAAGGCAAGGTCGTGGACATTCTGAGTGCACGAGCGGATGTTGTCGCACGATACCAGGGTGGTCCCAACGCCGGTCATACTGTGGTGGTTGCAGGTGACCAGACAATCCTTCACCAGATACCCTCCGGCATATTGCACGATAGAACTGTCTGCTGTCTGGGGAATGGGGTAGTTATAGACCCACACACCTTTTTTCAGGAGATGGAAGAACTTACTGATCGCGGTATATCAGTAAAGAATAGACTGTGGATAAGCCCTCAGGCGCATGTTATTATGCCCTATCACCGTGCCATTGATGAAGCAAGTGAAGCGGCAGCAGGGAATCGTAAAATTGGCACAACAGGACGCGGAATCGGACCTGCGTATACTGATAAGTACAATCGTACTGGCATGAGAGTCGCTGATCTGCTTGCACCAGATTTTGAAGAACGGTTTCATCGGGCGATAGAAGCAAAAAACAGGATTCTGGTGGAGTTGTACAAAGCCTCTCCACTTGATGAGAGGTTGGTACTTGAAGAGTTTCTCCGGTTCAGAGAGCAACTGAAACCTTTCGCGAAAGATGTTTCCGTAGTGATTTACGATGCCATTCGGAATAAGAAAAATGTTATACTTGAAGGCGCTCAGGGAACACTACTGGATATTGATCATGGTACCTATCCTTATGTGACCAGCTCCAACCCCACTGCTGGAATGGCAGCAACCGGAACTGGTATTGGTCCCCGTCATATTGACCAGGTGCTGGGTGTGTTTAAGGCATATACAACCCGTGTAGGAAATGGTCCCTTCCCCACTGAGATTATGGGAGACTTGCAGACCAGTTTCCGTGAATGGGGTGGTGAATATGGTGCGACAACAGGACGTTCACGTCGATGCGGGTGGCTCGATCTGGTAATCGCGAAGTATGCTGCACGTATTAACAGCCTGGACGGTTGGATTATAACAAAGCTGGATGTACTTAGTCACCTTGATGAAATTAAGGTTTGTACTTCATATAAGTACAAAGGTCAGATAATTGAGCATTTCCCATCTGAATCCTGGATTCTTAAGGCAGTCGAACCTGTTTACGTGACTGTAAAAGGCTGGAGTAAGGATATTTCAGGGATACGTGAATATGGTCAACTTCCAGTGAATTGTCGAAATTACCTCGATTATATCACTGAGTTCACTGGTGTAAAGATAAACATGGTAAGTGTCGGGCCAGATCGTGATGCAGTCATTCAATTTCGCTAAGAGCACCATGAGCCTTTGAAAAGCCTGTTCATGCATTGAATTAGAGGTTGGAAGTCGCTATACTTGCAGCGCGTTAGTTTAAATAAATGAACTATTGAGTATGATTGACAGAGAGTGTAGCTCAGCTGGTAGAGCAGGGGCCTTTTAAGCCCAAGGTCGTGGGTTCAAGTCCCACCACTCTCACAGAAAAGAGGTAACATGAAATCATGTTACCTCTTCGCTTTTAAAGATTGTTCAGGATTGGTCAATTATTTCTTGAAAATACAATCATATCCGTCGCTGGTGGATCGATATGATTCTTTCTCAATATCTTCGCAATCTGACCACGATGATAGGTGCCATGATTAATAACGTGCATTATGATATCGACTACTGGATTCGTGAATTCTCTCCCCTTTATATCGAAATAGGTTAAATCACGGGAGATTTCACTCTCATCCAGAGCTGCGATATAAGATCGCCAGGCAGTATTCACCTCACCATATTGGGCGACACACTCTTCTATATCCCATTCAGTGAATACTTTCATACCTCGTGTATCTCCGCCCTGCAATCTTGTCAACCAGGCTCGATCTGCTGAAACAATATGAGCAAATAATTTCAGAGCTTCCGGAATCGGCTCCTCCAATATAGAAAGAGCTTTTAAGCATCGATCCTGAGCCCAGCAGTGATAGGAAAAATATCTTGAGACTAGCTCTATTGATTTCATCCTGACCTCTTCTGTTGAGTAGCCAATTACGACCTCCCTCGAGAAAACCCTATTTGTTTTTGCGTGGAGGGAGTGTATGAACTGGTACTCCTGCTGCCATTTCAGCGGCTTCCATTATAGATTCTGAAATCGTTGGATGCGGGTGTATGCTTACAATTAAATCTTCCAGTGTGGCACCCATTTCAATCGCAAGAGTACCCTCTGCGATCAATTCAGAAGCGCTGGGTCCGACAATTCCCATTCCGAGAACGAGGTTTGTGTCCGGCTCAGCAAGAATCTTCACAAATCCATCAGTTTTGCCGATAGATTTTGCACGCCCGAGAGCTGTAAGTGGGAATTTGCCCAGTTTATAGGGAATCCCTTCTTTCTCCGCTTCCTGCTCTGTCAGTCCTGTCCACGCGAGTTCAGGATCGGTAAACACCACCGCTGGAATGGTTCGATTATCAAATGCAGCCTTCTCACCACCAATGACCTCTGCCGCAACTTTACCCTCACGGCTGGCTTTGTGGGCGAGCATTGGTCCCGGGGTTACATCGCCAATTGCGAAGATATTTGGCTCCGATGTACGCCCTTCCTCATCGACAACAATAAATCCACGATCATTGACCTTGATGTTTGTATTTTCCAAACCAATCCCAAAAGTATTCGGACGTCTGCCAATGGCAACCAGCACCTGGTCAAACTCCAAAGTCTTGGATTCATTATTGTGTTCGATGGTGACCTTGTATCCACCACCTTTTTTCTCAACAACCTCCGTAACCTTCGAGTCGGTCATGATATTCTCGAATTTTTTCTTCGCATGCTTCACAACGACTCGTACCATATCCTGATCAGCACCCATTAGCAGGTGCGGCATGAATTCGACCATTGTTACCTTTGATCCCAGCCCTGAATAGACCAGTCCCATTTCCAGACCAATATAACCTCCACCTACTACAAGCAGGTTTTCGGGTACAAATGGCAGCTTTAAGGCATCACTGGATGACCAAACTGAATCAACATATCCTTCAGGTAGTTTGTTCAAACTGGAGCCAGTTGCGATGATCGCATTCTTAAATTCGATTTCGCCAACACCTTCGACAGCCAGTAGTTTATTGCTGTTGAAATGAGCGTGACCGTGAACAATTTCAACCCCACGTTTTGTAAGCAGGGTATCTATACCAGAGGTCAACCCATCAACAACTTTGATTGTCCACTTGCGAAGTTTATCAAGATCAACTCCCACTTCCTTGAAGCTTAATCCGATTTCTTCTGCATGGATAATATCATCTTTAAGTTCAACCGCATGGATCAGAGTTTTGGAGGGAATACACCCTTCAATCAGGCAGACACCGCCTAATTTCTGACGTTCCTCAACAATGATCACACTTTTACCCAGGTCAGCCGCCCTGATTGCAGCGACATAACCACCAGGTCCTGCGCCAATGACTACGACATCGGCTTCCATCTTGAATTCGCCCATTACCATGGGAAATTCTCCCTATAAGTATATGTTATTTTCACATAAGTGAGTATTCAACTGAAATTACAATCGAACGTTCTCAAAGTACCAATTATCGAAAACGTCCGTTTTACGCTTCCAACAGTAAATTCTTCGGATCCGACAGCAAATGGATCACCATTGTCACAAATCGTGCTGCATCCGCACCATCGGCGATACGGTGGTCAAATGCCATTGATAATGGTAAAATACTGCGAATGACAATTTCGCCATTTCGTACCACCGGACGTTCCTCAACCCTACCCATTCCCAAAATAGCTACTTCGGGATAATTAATTGTTGGAATCAGATTTTTACCACCCAATGGTCCGACATTTGTGATTGTGAAAGTACCCTCGCGCATCGCTGCAACATCAAGGGTTCCTTCACGTGCGCTGATTGCCAGGTCTCGAATCTCATCGGAAATCGTCAGAATGTTCTTTTTATCTGCACCTTTAACCACCGGAACGACCAAACCTCGCGGTGTATCTGCTGCAAACCCCAGATTGTAATACTTCTTGTAAATGATCTCTTGTTTGAAGGGATCGAGCGAGGCATTGAAGCTGGGAAATTCTCTCATCGCTGCTATAACTGCCTTCATCACAAACGGCAGAAGTGTCAGCTTCTCACCCTTCATCCCGGCTCTGCTTTGCTTCGCCTCTTTGCGAAATTTTTCTATGTTGGTGACATCAGCGTCATCCATGTGAGCGACATGAGGCACCAATACCATCGAAGTTACCATCTTTTTGGCAATCTTCCGTCTGATAGAGCGTACCGCTTCTGTTTCCACAGGACCTTCCAGGCTGAAATCGGGAAGCGGTTCAAGTTCGAGGAAGGGAATGTTTGAACTCCCAGCCTCAAAGTTTACTGTTTCTGCAACTTCTTTAGATTCAGTTTCCTGCGAGGTGACACCCTCAGCTCCGGACGCTGTAGTTTGCTGATCTCCACTTGCAAATACACGAACATCGTCCGGTGTAACACGTCCACCAGGTCCACTGGGACTGACAAGACGCAGATCAACACCCATCTCACGTGCCAAACGTCTTGTAGCCGGAGCTGCTGGTACTGGACGACCGCCATATTCGGGAGGTGGTACGGAAGTTGTTTTTCCATTACCACCAGTGCTGGCTGGTTGTTGTTGCATTGCAGGAGCGGTTACCACAGGTTCATCTTTCTTTTCCTGCTTTGGCGTAGTATCACTGGGAGCAACGGCTTCACCACCTTCACTGATTACAGCAACTACATCCCCAACATGAACAACCTCTCCAACATCTCCATTCAACTTTGAAACTCTTCCCCCTCTTGGAGATGGGATGGTTACCGCAGCTTTATCCGTCTCAACATCCATCAGGGGTTCATCTTCCTTGATATCTTCCCCTACTTTTACATACCACTTGAGTACTTCACCCTCATGAATTCCCTCACCAAGGTCAGGTAATTTAAATTCAAACACGACATCCTCCCTAAAAATCAAGTGTTTCCTCAATGGCGCGACGGATTCGTCCATCCGATGGAATATACCAGTTCTCACGATGGAAGTATGGCATTACCAGATCATACATACCAATTCGTTTTACTGGAGCTTCGAGGTACATCAGGGCTTTATCATTGATAATCGCTATAATTTCAGATGCTGGTCCTAATGTCTTTTGAGCTTCCTGAATGACCACACATCGTCCAGTCTTTTTCACGGATTCAGCAATGGTAGTTGCATCCATTGGAGCGATTGTCTGCAGGTCGATCAGCTCAATGCTATACCCTTTCTCCTCCTTAAGCGTTTCAATAGCTTTTCTAGTCCTGTACAGCATCGCACCCCAGGAAATTACGGTAATATCATTACCTTCCTGTAAGATACGCGCTTTCCCTAGTTCTCCAACTTCCTCTTCGTCCGGGACATCTTCACGAAATGCACGATAGATGAACTTCGGCTCCATGAATATGACTGGATCAGGATCACGAATCGCACCAATCAGCAATGATCTTGCTGCTCTTGGTGATGAAGGGATGACAGTTTTCACGCCCTGTGTATGTGCGAAATAGGTTTCCTTACTCTCGCTATGATGTTCGAGGGCTCTGATCCCGCCACCGTAAGGCATACGCACGACCAGCGGTACAGTCAGTGCTCCACGAGAACGTGTACGCATTCTCGCCGCATTAGCTTCGAGTTGACCCATAATCAGGTATGCAAAACCGGAAAATTGAATCTCAGCGACAGGCTTCAATCCACCGATAGCCATACCGATCGCTGTCCCCATAATTGCACTTTCCGCGAGGGGAGTATCTATTGATCTATCTTCGCCATATTCTTTGTAGAGACCATCAGTCGCACGAAAAACACCACCATTCACACCTACATCCTGACCCATGACAAGCACGGAATCATCTTTTGCCATCTCCTCATGCAACGCGCGATTGATTGCTTGAATCATATTGAGTTTAGCCATTGGTCACATCCTTCTTGAAATTCTCGAGAAATTCAGCACGTTGTTCTTCAATCGCCTCAACCTCAGTGCCATAGATGAAATCAAACGGTGCATCAGGCTTGTATTGACGGGGTTCCTCATAGTTTTTAACTGCTGCAGCGATCTCGTCACGAATCTCTTTTCTTAAAGCATCCTCTTTTTCATCATTCCAGATTTTTTTCTTTCCCAGATAGGCACGGAAACGAGTGATCGGGTCTTTCTCTGCCCACATGGCGACTTCATCGTCCTTACGATATTTTGTGGGATCATCAGCAGTTGTGTGAACATTCATTCGATATGTTACTGCTTCGATGAAAGAGGGTCCCTCCCCAGCATAGGCGCGGTCGATTGCCTCACGTGTGGCTTTATATACGGCGAGTGCGTCATTGCCATCGACCTGGACGGAAGGCATATTGTAAGCTATCGCTTTTTGTGCGATGGTTTCCGATGCCATCTGTTTCTTCAGAGGTGTTGAGATCGCCCATGAGTTATTCTGGCAAAGAAATACGACTGGTACCTTCCAGACAGACGCAAAGTTCATCGCCTCGTGAAAATCGCCTTCAGAGGTCGAACCATCCCCGAAGAATGTGACAACTGCTGTATCTTTTTCCTGCTTCATTTTTATCGAATATCCCAAGCCAACAGCCTGCGGGATTTGGGAGGCAAGCACAATTGCGATGGGCAGAGTACGAGGGCTTGTTTTGATCATGTTGCCCTCTTCCAGTCCATTGTAAATCAACATCGGATTCTCTATTGATTCGCCACGCATCAATCGTCCCGAAAGTTCACGGTACGCACCAACAAACCAGTCAGAATCTTTCATCGCCATAACCGCTCCGGCTGACGCTGCTTCCTGACCAAAACAGACTGGCAGAGTTCCAAGACGTCCCTGACGTTGTAGTTTGAGAAGACGTTCATCGGTCTCACGACCCAAAACCATGGCACGGTAGAGTTTGAGAAGTTCTTCGTTCGAGAGCCCGGGATCGAGCTTTTTATCTATTTCACCTTTCTCATTCAAGACTTGAAAATATTCCAGCTTGAACGGTCCTATGGTACTTACTGGCATAGGATTATCCTTTCATATATTTGAAATCTTTTTAAAAATTATTTATAGATCGACTGATTGTCTATTTGAGCACGTTTACTCCTCCCTAAACAGTTCTTTCCCTACCCCACATGCCGGGCAGCGCCAATCATCGGGTAAATCGTCAAAAAGAGTCCCAGGTTCTATACCACGAGATGGATCGCCGATGGCTGGATCATAGGTAAAACCACACGCCATACATCGAAAGTTTCCACTACTTTTTTCATCGTTTGTTTCAGCACGGTTCTTTTGCAAGTTATCCTCTTAAAATAATAGGCGGACTTGAAAGCCCGCCCATATTATAGTCTCTAAGCTGCCTTCGATACTCATTTTCTCGAAGGGTAGCGGAAAAGAAATTCCAATTCAAGTTTCACTACTCTGTTCATGGATAATTAAGCATTCCGTCAGGAATGGTTCCAAAACAGATGGCTGAGTTTCAGTCTACACATCCTTCACTGCTTCAATAATCTCGACAAAGGCTTTCTTGCCATCATTGAAGAACATTAAGGCATTATCCATAGCAAACAGTGGATTCGGAATTCCTGCAAAGCCTGGTGAAAGACTACGTTTGATCACAATAACTGTTCTCGCTTTATCAACATCAATAATCGGCATTCCAGCGATCGGGCTGTCTGGATCGGTACGTGCGACTGGATTAACCACATCATTCGCACCAATCACAACCGCAACATCAATCGAGTCCATCATGGAATTGACTGTATCCATTTCGAGCAGTTTATCGTACGGTACATTCGCTTCAGCGAGTAGTACATTCATGTGTCCGGGCATACGTCCCGCGACTGGGTGTACACCATAAACGACTTCAGCTCCGAACTTGGATTCGATCAGATTTGCAAGATCACGAACAGCATGTTGCGCTTGCGAAACTGCCATTCCATAACCGGGAACGATGAGAACCTTTTGTGCCATTTCCAGCATCATGGCGATTTCATCACCACTTGTGCTCTTTACCTTCTTGTACACTTCATCAACATCGACATCCTGTTGTGTCGATCCCATCGCACCAAACAAAACATTGGTCAGCGAACGGTTCATCGCAACGCACATAAGATTGGTAAGAATGATTCCGGAAGCACCCACAAGCGAACCAGCAATGATCAATACAGTGTTGTTTATCACAAAACCTGTCATCGCTGCAGCAATACCCGAATATGAGTTGAGTAAAGCGATCACTACGGGCATATCCGCACCGCCGATGGAGAAGGTCAGAGTCACACCCAACAAGGCTGAGATTGCAACCAGCAACCAGAACAGGTCCATGGGCTGTTCAGTGAAGGATTGGATTCCCATAACTTGCAATACCAACATCACACCTACAGCAACAGTAGCAACCGCAGATATCATTTTTATGGCTTGCATTCCTGGAAATACCGCTTTTTTCGCGTATGTGATTACTGCGGTTATTATCAGGAAAACCAATGAAAGTATAGAATAAACACTGAAATCATAGCTGTATGCGATATAAGCGCCCAGTGCTATAAACACCAACGCTGCACCACCTTTTACCAACTTCTGCCAGGTATGCAATTTCCATTTAACTGCCAGAAATTCAGCCAGTTTTCCAAATGCTATATATGAACCAAAGAAGGTAACCGAACCGATCAGTCCAGCCAGTACAGTTGCTATACTCATCTGGGCAACATCTACACTTCCATCAGCACCCATTTTAAAGTATCGTACAAGTTCCGCCGCAGCGACAACTACTGAAGCCGCACCACCAAAACCGTTGAAAATTGCTACCAATTCAGGCATCGAAGTCATGGCGATTCGAATTGCGAGAATAATTCCAATTACGGCGCCGATCGTAATGCCAATAGCAACAAACTTCCAGTCAAACCCAAATTGAGGGCTGAGCAATGTTGCGAGGACTGCCAGCAACATTCCAATTGCACCATTAATATTCCCTCGGACTGCTGTTCGCGGGTGTGCCATTCCCTTCAAGCCAACGATGAACAGAACCGCCGCGATTACATAGATTATATTTACTATTCCTTGACTAAGCATAATCCCATGTCCCCTAGCGTTTCTTGAACATCTTTAACATTCGATGAGTAACCGCAAATCCACCCACGACATTAATTGTAGCGAAAATAAGAGCAATCAGCCCGAATACTTTCGCCAGGTGCGGTGAGTGTTGCGACGTGGCACCTGCTGCCAGCAATGCACCAACAATGGTAATCCCTGAAATCGCATTGGAACCCGACATAAGAGGTGTATGCAATGTTGGTGGTACTTTTGTGATCACTTCGAAACCCACAAAGATTGCGAGAACGAAGACTGTCAACAACATTACCAGATCCATTATCCCTCCTTCTTCTCGCTTGTAGATTCTCCCTGACCCATCAGTTCAAGAATCCGTGATTGAATGATTTTTTTGTCTCGAGTTACCATCGTATCACGTATGATCTCATCTTCCATGTTCAAGTTGAGGTTACCCTCTTTGTCGATCATGTTCATGAAAAAAGTGACGATATTTTTGGCAAACATCTGGCTGGCATGGAAAGGAATTGTAGATGGGATATTTTCAGGTCCAATTATGGTAACACCGTATTTTTCTACAGTTTTTCCAGATTCGGTGAGTTCGCAATTACCACCACGTTCCGCCGCGAGGTCAACAATCACTGACCCTGGCTGCATTCCCTTCACCATCTCTTCTGTGATCAGAATCGGTGCTTTTTTACCTGGAATTGCTGCGGTTGTTATCACAACATCATTCTCCGCAACAACCCTGGTCATCAACTCACGTTGCTTACGGTAAAAGTCTTCGCCTAAAGCTTTTGCATAACCGCCACTATCCTGAGCCTCTTCGGTGTCCAGCTCCATCTCGACAAATTTAGCGCCGAGACTCTCCACTTGTTCCTTCACAGCCGGACGGACATCATAACCAGAGACAACAGCTCCAAGCCGTTTCGCAGATGCGATCGCCTGTAAACCTGCTACACCGGCACCGATTACAAAAACCTTGGATGGCGCGATAGTTCCTGCAGCCGTCATAAACATGGGGAAAAACTTTGGCAGTGTTTCAGCCGACCAGAGCACTGCTTTGTACCCTGCGGCTGTTGCCATTGAGGATAGCACATCCATGCTCTGCGCACGTGTAATACGTGGGATCAATTCCAGAGAAAATGAGATTGCACCGGTTTTGGCAATCGCCTCAGCCGCTTCAAATTCGCTCAACGGCTCTGAGGTACCGATGATGAGTTGCCCCTCACGCATGAACGCAAGATCAGCCTTCCCATTTTCTTTGTTAGCGCCGAGCGTGCGAACCTGAAAAATTACATCCGCCTTTGCGAAAACATCCTTGCGCTCTTTAACAACCGTTGCCCCCTTCTCTTCATACTGACTATCCGGGAAACCAGCTTCCTTTCCAGCGTTGCTCTCAATGAGAAATTCAAAGCCTTTCTTCATGAGACGCGGGATACTGTCCGGAATCAGGGCGACACGGCGTTCTCCGGGATAGGTTTCCCTGGGTACACCGATTTTCATGCTCAATGTCTCTCCCTTATTTGCTTGGGTTCAGATGCTATTATATGCAAATGTTAAATTCTTCTGAATATTTAAAATTGATTTAATATGATGCCAAAATCTAATAAGTTCAACCAAAATTAATCTATACTTTAATGTATTCATTAATTCCAAAGCTATTCCCATGGCTTCAGGAAAATGTTTTTCCATTCCAAACCACAGGAAAAATGCCCCCAGTTGAGTTGGCTGGATATCGTACCACTTTGATGCTCCAGACCGTCCGGGGATGTATTACTTAATACTCCTCAAGATTATTCCATTCTGCATCTTCGAGCCAACGATCAGGTCGTTTTATCATCTCGATGATGTTTTCCAGAAGTATATAATGACGATGTTCTTCATCTGCTATATGAAGGAGAATACCTTTTTCCTTCTCATCTTCAACCTCTTCGCTTTTCTCACGGTAGAGGTCTTCGCTGCCTTTTTCAAGTTCCTGGGCTTTTCGATAATAGGCTTCATGACTCTCATCAAAATCAAAGCTCTCGCCTTTTTCAGCCATTTCCTCGAATACATTTTTTACTTCTGCAAACAGGTTCGAAGGTGTGTATTCAGCTTTGCCCTCTTTCCAGCGTTTGAAGATATTATAATGCTTCACTTCTTCATCGGCGAGACGACTTAAGATATTCGCCAATCCCTTACTACCACACTTGGTTGCTAAATCCCGGTAATATGCTTCACCATCTTTTTCCATTTTCATTGCAAAGTCTAACGCTTCCATCTGGAATCCCTCCCATTAAAGCTGCCTGGAGCTGTAGTTTCTCTTTATGTACCTCATTGTCCTCAATACTTCCGTGAAGATAGCAGTTCCCCTTTTGACAGTCAAGTTTCCACCGGTCTCATGTCCCCGTTTGAATGTTGGAATGCAAACTATCATCAAGCTCTTCCAGATCGTTCCTGTATTATCTGCATGACAGATTATTTTTCAATCAATTGTACCTATTCATCAGAACGATGATTGAATAGCTCGGTTTTAACATAGGTACATTGCCTCCGGGAGAGTGAAATTCGATGCAAATCGTTTTGAGAAATAAATTAAAATCACTGGACAATTGAGAAGAAAACTTGTATTTTATAAGCGGAGAATTAGACTTAATTGAGTTTCTCTCAGGGAGCCGCATTTGAAAGCACTTTTTAAATCACCCCAAACCCTTATTCCACCTTAATTTTACAAGTTTGCTTCTGGAGAATACCCTCATTCGGATTGGGGAACATCCCACAACGTCAAATCGTTTCAGCTCAGTACATAGGTAGTTTTGATGACTATTTCATCGAGATAATATCGCACTTGGTATAAACTACAAGTGAATTGTTTCATAGTCTGGACTGAGGTTTCTCCCTTAGCTGTCCGCAACACCTTTGGATTTTCCAGGGTTAAACAGAGGAGATTTTCAATGAACCAACCGATGAATTTGCCGACTCGAGAAGATTTGAATGAATTAATGAGTTTCAACAATGAGCATTCAGCCTCGATATACATGCCAACCTTCCGCGTAGGTGACAAAACGCTTCAAAACCCCATTCGATTTAAGAATCTCGTAACCGAATTAGAAAAACAGATGGAGAAGGCAGGTCTCGAATCGGATGAGATCGCAAGTTACCTGAATCCTGCAAAAGAGTTGCAGGACACATACAGTTTCTGGCAATACCAAAGTGATGGTTTCGCATTATTTATGAACAGGGATTATTTCAGATATTTTCGCGTACCAATGGAATTCAAAGAGCTGGCAGTCTTGACAAACCGTTTTCACCTGAAGCCCCTCCTTCCTCTTTTCGCTGGTGATGGGAAGTTTTACGTCCTCGCGATTAGCCAGAACAATGTCCGTCTCTTCAGAGGATCACGCCACAGTGTCGACCAGATCAACTTGGAAGACTTGCCCAATTCGCTTGCAGATGCGCTTGGAGTTGATGAAGCACAGACTCAGTTGCAATTCCATTCCGGGTCAACACACAAGGGTGGCGAAGGGGGTGGTTTATTCGCCAGCCATGGCACAGGTGAAGAAGACAACAAAGAAAAAATTCAGAAGTATTTTCATCTAATAGATGATGGTTTGCGTGGTTACCTTGGCGGCGACAATGCTCCACTCGTTTTAGCCGGGGTAGACTATTATTTCCCACTCTATCGTGAAGTAAATTCCTATCCCTATTTAACAGAAGGAATGGTCGCCGGAAACCCTGAATATGTCAGCATCCAGGAATTACATCAAAGAGCATGGGAAATTGTTCGACCAATATTTGATAAAGACAAGAATCGAGCACTTGAGCAATACGGCAACTTTCATGGCACAGGTAAAGCCACTAATGACCTGAATACAATAATCCCAGCAGCCAGTCAGGGACGAGTTGATACTTTGTTTGTAGCTGTTGGAGAGCAGGTTTGGGGTGATTTTATTGAGAACGATCAAAGCTTGAGACTTACTGAAAGAGGCGAGAATGGTTCACAGGATCTACTTGACCTTGCCGCCATACAAACCCTGACTAATGGTGGAAAGGTGTTTGCTGAGAAACGGGATCGAATCCCTGACCAGAGTTCACTTGCAGCAATTTTCAGGTATTAGGTTACGTTGAAATCTGACAATTTAAATGGCAGGACGGTGAGTAACTGTCCTGCTTTTTTATCTCACAAGTGATTGATTTGAAAGTTTGGTTCAAATCATGTAATTATCGCTTATTGAATGGAGATGGAACAAGTAATGTTTATCTCCGTTCAATAATTGGTTCTCACAATTTCCACAAGTAAAAATCCGAATCGCTAATTCCGTTTGGTTTTAAATTCCTCCTAGTCCGAATAAATATCCAGGGATTTCAAGCGCCTGTTTTTGTGCAGGAACTAGTAAAGAAACACTCGCAATAGAACTTAGCGTAATTTTATCGCTCCCTTCGTAGACACGAAAGAGATAAATGATGAGCGAAATAGAACAACTTGATCCTTCTAATTTAAACATGGAGAAAATGTAAAATGACCAATACTGCTTCTCGTCCAGGTAAAATAGCACTTTTAGGATATTGCATCGAATCATTCGAAGCTGCAACAAAATTGGGATACGATTTTATTGCAGTCGTTCCCTCAGGATTTGAGGTGTACCTTGAAAAAGACGGAATCCAGTCGATAGCATGGCAATTTGATAAAATCAACGAAAATTCTTCACAATTAGCTGAATCGTTGATCAACGAAAAGGTTCGATTTGCTGTCCCCCTATTTGAAGAAACTGTTGAATGGGCTGGCGCTATCAATGCACGAATCCAGGAAAATCCACGGCTTTTCAACCGAGCCTGGCTGTTACGTGATAAAGCAATGATGAAGCGGAAAGCTCAAATGAGTGGAATTAGAGTCGGAGTATTTGAAGAAGTTGACAATGCAGATGATGTGTTGAATTTCTTTAAAAGAGTTAATGATGCTTCAGGTCGTATTGAGGGCGACCCTTTATTCCCCATTCATCTTAAACCAACCACTGCCGCTGGTAGCGTAGGACATGTCTTCATTAAATCTGAGGAAGATATCGATGGAGTCCCGGAAGATGTCTATCCCTGCATGGTGGAAAGCCACTTGGATGGTCAGGAGTTTTCTTGCGAGGTATTTGTCCATGAGGGTAAAATTCAATTCTTAAATATTAATGAATACATTCATTTAGGGTATTCTCAGTTACTGCCACCGACACCAGCCCTCGAAGCATATCGACCACGTATTCGTAA
>JAIOHU010000063.1 GCA_019912845.1 bacterium | reverse complement strand
TTTTCAGGATCATTGGAGTCAACCGTGAGAGCACCACTCGAGGATGAATATTCACCCTGAAAAATATTTGAGTAAGTATATCCCCCATTAGTCGACTTGAAAACACCTCCCAATGCTGCACCGGCATAAACGATACTGGTTTGATCGGGATGTACTGCCAGCGAAGTTATTCTGCCTCCAATATTATTCGGCCCTCGGAACACCCATTCCTCATCAAGCTCTGAGGGAATTCCACGAAGTAAGCTGGCTTTCTTTTGAGCAGAGGTAAACGCATTGGTAGGGAACTGTGAATAAGGATAGAGGCGTTGTCTTAAAAACCACTCATCCGGCTGTTTAACTGCGCCACGCCACAGATTGCGGTCTTCAAGAAAGGAGGTTCTGGTGACAGATCCGGACTGATCGTGATTCTCAGAAGCTAGAAATATCCAAAACAGTACAAGAGTGAGACCGATAAATGCCATATCATAGAACTTTGATTTTATCTTCACTTCCGCTCTCCTAATCCTCTATCATTCTTTGACCATCTCTTAAGTATAAAGTGATCATTCAACTTTACTGAGTCAATACACTGCGGGTATCGTTTAGATTGAATTTTGATTCAGTCTCGGCTGTGGAATCCGTTAATTCAGCTCGAAACACACGCCTCCCTATACGAATTTGAGTAGAACTATCTGCTGATCGCTTGAGTTACAAAGAATTTTCTCCAGTTGTCGAGGTAGCTGGGCCGCAACATCTTGTAAATGCGACGTAAATATAATTATAATGGACGCTTGTAACTGACTATCACCTTTTGCGGTATTCATCAACTCTTGTGTGGTATGGTGAACCCTCCAGGTGCTTTCTTTTACCGAGTGAGACTTAGTATATTGACTACTACTTTCGCCGTGGAGCATCAAAAAATCATTCAGGGGCGCCCGGAAATATGCTAGTTATTGTGTTGCTCACGGTGGTGCTTATTGGGTTTGGAGCCTATGAGTTTACCCTGCACCGCCAGCGCGCTACTTCAATCCCAATAAGGATTCATGTAAATGGAACCCGTGGGAAAAGCTCTGTCACCAGACTAATCGCCGCAGGATTGCGAGCTGGTGGAATAAAAACTCTCGCAAAAGTTACAGGAACACTTCCTCGTATCATCGACGAGAACGGTCTGGAAATACCTATTGTTCGCCTCCATCCTGTGAATATCATTGAACAGATTAAAGTATTCAGACTCTTCACAAAGCATGAGCCAAAAGCCATTGTTATGGAGTGCATGGCTGTACAGCCAGAGTACCAGTGGATATGTGAACATCAATTTGTTCGTTCCACGATTGGTGTCATAACAAATGCTCGGATGGATCACGTTCGGGAGATGGGACCTTCATTGGAAAATATTGCAAATTCTTTAAGCAATACGATACCTACCAATGGGCTGACCTTCACTGCCGAGGATAAGAAACCACTCCTTGAAGTTATGCAGAAACGTGCAGAGAAGAATAAGAGTAAATTTGAAGCAATTTCTTTCCATGATGTCAGTGATGATGATATGAGACGGTTCCAGCACATTGAACATCAGAGTAATGTTGCCCTGGCTCTAAGGGTATGCGAAGAGGTTGGCATCGACAGAAAGACAGCTCTGGAGGGTATGATAAACAGTCATCCAGATCCTGGTGCCTTAAAGATGTTCAGGATTCGCAGTGAGGGTGGCAGACGTGTTCTATTCCTCAATGCTCTTGCAGCGAATGATCCAGAGTCTACTTTACTCGCTTGGGAGAGAGCGTGGGAATTATATCCAGATCAAGGAAGGGCGATCATTTTATTGAACACACGATCCGACCGCTTTGATCGGAGTGTTCAGTTAGTTGAAATGATGTCTCGATTTATGAAGTTTGATCTTTTGCTCTCCATGGGTGAGAGTACTGAGATGCTTGATCAACATTTCCGACGTGTTGGAATCCCCTCATCTAAAATAAAACGTATTGGTCATGTCTCGGCGGAAAAAGCCTGGGATGCGATTTGGAATTCAGTTGAGGATGAAGCTATGGTCTTTGCCATGGGTAACGCTGGTCATGGTGGTTTAGCGGTAGCGGACCTTTTCCGTTCGCGAAGGGAGAATTCGAATGATTGATGTTGCAGTCGGTCTGGGAGTCGCCTTCAGCTTGATATTTGCTGAAATTTTTGGAGTTTCCGCTGGCGGGATAGTTGTTCCCGGTTACGTTGCGCTTCAGCTAAACAATATTTGGATGTTGGTTGGCACCGTTCTTGTTAGCTTTATTACTTATCTTTCTGTGAGAGTGACCTCCCAGTTTGTTTTTGTGTATGGTAGACGGAGGCTTGTACTTTCGATTCTATTTGGATTTATATTCGGCTATATCCTTAGAAATTACCTCGCATCCTCGTTGTTTGACTTAACCGATATTCGCTTATTGGCTATTGGATATATTATCCCTGGGCTTATTGCGAACTGGATGGAACGTCAAGGCGTGTTCAGAACAATTTCTGCTGTGACTATCGCTTCAGTTGTGGTTCGACTGGCAGTTGTACTAATTGGAGGAGGAAAGATCCTTGCCTAGGAAATTCCGACCCTCGATGCGTTCAAAACGCACCCTGGTTATCTTGTTCGTGGTCTCTGTAATTGCATACCTCTGGGCGGAAAACTCCAGGGTTTTCAAACGTACTTCCTATTATGAAGAAAAACTTGCCGCTGCGGAATGGATGAGTTCTGCAATGGACACCTTACGGCAGATTCAATATAAGCGTGGTGTTTTTCCCGATGAAATTAATGATCCGAACCTTACGACATTGATCGGACAGCAGTACACTCAGATAACCACTGATATTGGTGATCTTGAAGAGAAATGGACGGCACTCAATCCAAATATGGCTGCTGTTATGGTTCAGTACCTGAAAGATGCCGGTTTAAAACGTGGTGACAATGTTGCCGCTGGTTTGACTGGATCTCTTCCCGGTACAAACCTGGCTTTTTATGCTGCTTGTGAGGTTCTCCAGGTAAAGCCGATAGTAATTACTTCGGTAGGTGCGTCCTCGTGGGGTGCAAATGATCCGAATTTCAATTGGCTGGATATGGAACATACCCTTATGGACAATGGGATGTTAAGGTATAGGTCAGTTGCGGCATCAATTGGTGGCGGAGAGGACCTGGGCGGTAGACTTTCACCCGAGGGTCGCGAAATGATTCGGGTTGCTGCGAGTAGAAATGATGTACTCCTCGTTGAGGAGGAAAGTCTTGAGCAAAGTGTCGCTCGTCGCATGGAGATATTCACAGAATATGCGGCAGGAAAAAAATATGATTTATATATCAACATTGGTGGCGGGCTTGCTTCAATCGGTCATTCCAGCAATAGTGATCTGATTCCTACTGGAATCAGCGATCCATTACCCATTGTAAACTATCCAAGGCGTGGAGTTGTCCACTCATTCGATGAAGCCAAGGTTCCAGTACTTAACATCCAAGACATTAATGAAATAGCTTCAATATTTGATTTACCACGTACTCCTTCCCCACTCCCTGAACCGGGTGAAGGTGCTTTATTCAGTGAAGAGCGTTACAACCTGGTGGTTTCTTCAGTAGCATTGGCAATAGTATTAGCCACATTATTCATCGTTCTTTTGTTTGACCGACGCACTCAGCGTCTCGACCGGGAGGGCGTGGATCCAGACACGCTGATCTAATATGACAACTATGCATTCCCGCATGCTTTCTTTACTTGGACGATTTTCTTTCGTCGCCATTCTCAGCGTTGTTTTTTGTGTTGAGAATTCGAATGCAAGCGAATGGAGTACTTTAAAGCCTGAAGATGGGAAACGTTCCAAACTCATAATTTCTGGTAAAAGTCGCACCTACTATCGTCTGGTTCCCGGGAAATCAATGACTTACGATGTGAATGAGCCCGGGAAATATAGAATAATTACTCGAGCCGATTTAGGTGATAATAAAAAGCAGGAAGCTGTCTATACGTTTCGTGTTGGTATCGACACTAAAAAGGGAGATCTATATAGTCGCGCCAGTAAATACGACAAAAAAACTGAAAAGAAATCCCGTAAGAAAGAATTTGTTGCTCAGAGCCGAACTCTTGAAATGGATGTACCGCCAGGATCTTCTACAATGACGATACGACTCGGTAAAAAAGCAACAATGCCAGTATACTTCAGAGTACAAAAGCAAAAAGATGAGTATGCTGACAGGGTAGAATATGTCGCGGTTACGCCAAACGGCTATAAGGAAGCTTATGGTGTATCTACACGAGAAAATGTCTCAAACTATTATCTGATTGATCATGAAGGTCGGCTGAATGTTGATGTTATAGGACCTACCACCTTGAAAGTACTCACCAGAGTTGTTATGGATGAGACTATGAGAGGCAGAATAAAACTTCCAGTTGTAGTATATGAAGATGGTGCATTAAAGAATACTTACTATTTGTCAGTGCTCAGTTCAGAAGTATCTGAGTTGCTTGATCATCCAGAAAAATTACCATCACGGGGTGAAACATTTTATGTAGAGGTTCCGCGAGGTAAACATAGATATAGTTTTTCCCTGCCTGAGAACTCCAGAGAAGTTATACTTCGTTTCTTTATTCCCGAAAAACATTTGAAGAATACAGAGGGTTAGAGTAAATTAGATGTGTAACTTTATTTTATTCGGAGATGAACCATGAACCAGCGATCAATGACCCGCATACTATTTGGTCTTCTCCTTCTTTGCTTAGTCTCTACCACTTTTGCAAAGTGGAGTCCACAAGAAGACCTGCGATTTGAGCTCCGTTACAATGCCGGGTATGATAATAATTTCCTGCGTCTTTCGGAAGCCGACCTTGATGAATTCAAAGCAAACAACTTAAATTGGGAAACTACTCCGCAATCTTATGACGATCTGGTGCAAGAAGTTGGGGTAAATTTCGCTTTTAAATCACCAGAGATTGCAAACCGCGTCACTCGTCTCTACTATACGGTCTCATATAAATCATATTCAAGAAACAGTTTTAATGATTATCTGAATCATTCGTTGTTCATGATTCAGGATGTTTCCAAACGTATTGATATGGTAGGAAGTTATTTCTTCATCCCCGAACGATATTTGCGAGACTATTATGACCGGGACTATGGAGAAGTTTATCCAACGAATTTCGCATACCATCTTGGAAGTATTGGCTTCAGGTACACCCAACCCTACTCATGGCGCTTTGAAGCACGTTACGAGGGGTTCCAGGTATTATACAACGGGAAGTTTACCGAGTATGACAGTGATGGTTGGGGATATCGGCTTTATTTCAGAAAAGATATCACTAAATCATTTCGAGCTTTCGCAGAAGTTCGTCAGAGATGGTCTGATAATTTTGGGTTTGAAGATACGCAGCAATTCATCAATACAGATTTGAATGCGGACGCTGAATATGGTGATGGCACCTATGGCGAGGAGTGGTATGAACTTGGATTTTCTTATGAATTACCACCAATTTTAAGTCATGATTTTGATCTGAATGTGTCGCACCGACTTCGACATCGATATTACACCACCGACAATCCATTGGAGACGGATCGTTTTCATCGTGGACGCGAACATGACCATCACCTCTTTTCGCTCAGCCTCGAAGGTGATCTGGGGAGTGCTGTGAGTGGAGGACCTTGGTTTGCATATGAATGGCGAAGAACCAATTCACCAGTTGATCGGGTTCCTGAGGTTAAGGATTATGATGCCATCGAATTCGGGGTTCGTTTTGATATAACGCTATATGGTTTCTAGCTATTGCATATATTCAGCACATGAAATATACAGTGTTCTGCAACATCTACGGATATCACAGAACACTTTTTTCTTTATCTAAAAGAACCGAATTATTGCTTAGAGAGCCTCTTCAATCGCTGCAAGAATCTTTGAGTCATCTGGTTTTGTTCTGGTGCCAAAATGCTTGATGATATGTCCATCTCGTCCAATTAGAAATTTGTTGAAATTCCAGGAAATCTCCTCTTTCTTTTCACTATGGGTAGTCAGGTATTTATAAAGTGGATGTATATCATCTCCCTTTACACTGATCTTCGCCATCATTGGAAAAGTAACATCAAACTTTGTCGAACAGAATTCCATAATCTCTTCGTTACTGCCCGGTTCCTGTCCACCAAAGTTATTGGCTGGAAATCCGACAATAACCAAACCTTTATCTTGATATTTCTCGTACAGCTCCTGCAATCCCGCATACTGTTTTGTGAATCCACATTTGCTGGCAACATTCACAACGAGTAGAACCTTACCTTCAAAAGACTTCAGCGATGTTTCTTCGCCAGTTATCGTATTAAAATTAAAACCATATATCGGTGCTTCTTCAATCATTATACTCTCCATATTTTCAGATGAATGAACTGCCATGCTCATCATCACCAGTATTGCCACTATTAATGTCGTGCGCATAGTTCCTCCTCGATTATATCAGCTTGTTCAGGAACTCATAATATATTCATGAGTTAGAAATGAAAGTAAACAGGTGAAATGGGAGAATAAATGAATGAAGTGAAATTGGAAGCTCTTAAAAAGAAAGGAATTTTTCTTGTTCTTCTTTCCCTCACCCTGTTATTCTTTCCAATAACTATATGCTATAACAAGGTAAGTGCTGAGGAGGATCCATCATTGAGTAAAATTCATGCTCCTGAGTTTCCAAAAGATGTGGATTGGTTGAATACCTCCCACCCACTCACCCTCGCTGCATTGCGAGAAAAAATAATACTACTGGATTTTTGGACATATTGCTGCATCAACTGCATTCATGTCCTTCCGAAACTCCATGACCTCGAACTAAAATATGGTGATAATCTTGTGGTAATTGGCGTTCACTCAGCCAAGTTCAGAGACGAAGGAGAGACACATAATATAAGAGATGCTATACTTAGGTATGAGATCAAGCATCCTGTCATCAATGATAGGGATTTCAGAGTTTGGAAGGAGTATGACGCACGTGCCTGGCCAACCATGGTACTCATAGACCCGGACGGCTACATCGTTGGAACAAAATCAGGTGAGAGCGGACCAGAGTATTTCGACCCGATGATTCAAAGATTAGTTGATGAATATTCAACTGCTGGAAAATTAGACTCAACTCCTTTGAATCTTACACTGGAAGAGGATAATCGTCCCAAATCACTGTTGTCCTATCCCGGTAAGGTGCATGTAGACGACAAGAATAACAAATTATTCATCTCAGATTCAAACCATAACCGCATCCTGCAAGTATCTCTCCCTGATGGAACGGTGGAAGCTGTTATCGGCAATGGAAAAGTTGGGATTGATGATGGAAGTTATGACCAAGCTACTTTTAACCACCCACAAGGCATTTTTCGTCACAAAGACTATCTTTATGTGGCAGATACAGAAAACCACGCTCTAAGACGGCTAGACTTGAAAAAGAAAATCGTGACTACGATAGCTGGAACTGGTGAACAAGCACAATTTCGCGCAAAAGGTGGCAACGCTTTGACTACAGCACTCAATTCACCCTGGGATGTTCTTTGGGAAGAAGAAAAATTATTCATCGCGATGGCTGGACCTCATCAAATCTGGTATTATGAACCTGGTAATGATATTGTGGGTGTTTACGCTGGATCGGGTCGCGAGGATATAATTGATGGTCAAGCCGATGAAGCAGCACTCGCGCAACCTTCAGGTTTAGCCACTGATGGCAAACTGATGTATTTCGCAGATTCGGAAGTTTCAGCGATTCGTACTGTCAGCCTAGAGAAAAAGCCAAAGGTAAAAACTATTGTCGGGATGGGATTATTCAAATTTGGTGATGAGGATGGCGTGGGTTCTACAGTAAGATTGCAACACCCGCTTGGAGTGACTTATCTGGAGGGAGATTTGTATGTTGCCGACACCTACAACAACAAGATTAAAAAAATTGAAATAAAGAAATTCAAATCAACAACTTACGCAGGCAATGGTAGTGATGGTGTAACTGATGGTGATAGGTTACGTTCTACATTTGATGAGCCTGGTGGTTTAGATGCCTCACAGGATGGAAAGATTTATATCGCCGATACTAACAATCATCTAATCAGAGTTTTGGACACCACAAATGATAAGGTCTCAACATTGGTTTTGAAGGGCTTCAAGGAGAAGATGCCTGAAAGTGAAATGCCCGATATACCGCAATATTCTATTCCCAAATGGTCTATGAAATCAGGAGCAGGTTCAATTCAGGTTAAACTTTATCTGCCAGAAGAATTTAAATTGAACAAAGAAGGGGGAGTTTATTTGACCGTAACAAACGACCCACAACAACTCCTTCAACTCGATAATTCCACATTTTCAGCTACAGATAAGGAATTTAATGTTCCAGTGAATTGGTTGCAGGGCGATGGCTATGTGGATTTTGCACTTGAGTTTTATTACTGCCGAGAATCCAATGAAGGATTATGCTTTTTTGACACTCAGACATTCAGGCTACCTCTAAGTATAAGCAGTGCCGCAGAAACTTCTACATTTCTATTGGAAAACCGTCAGGTGATGATACCAAGCGATTCCAATTAAGAAAAAGTATTTCTTGTTTCAAGTTTAAAGAGCTGAAAACACTTATCTAATAGGATATTAACATTCCATTCCTAGAATTACGTCTTGAAAGGAAATTGAAGTATGTCACTCGATATTAATGAGCTACACAAGTATCTGGAAACATTAGCACCAAAGCGTGATGATGTTTTCAAAAAGTTAGAATCTAAAGCAAGCGAAGACAATTTCCCGATCGTTGGTCCGCTTGTAGGTCAAATGCTCTATATGCTGGCTAAAATCAGCAAAGCAGAAAAAGTATTTGAACTAGGCTCAGGCTTTGGTTATTCTGCGTTATGGTTTTTACAGGGGTTACCGGAAAACGGTCTGATTACACTTTCAGATTTTGATCAAAGTAATCTCGATCAAGCTAAAGTAAATCTTGAATCAATTCCTGAGAATACTGGTCGATTTATTCTGAAACAAGGCGATGCTCTGAAACTTCTAGAAGCCGAAAAACAGTCGCAGGATATTATCTTTAATGATATTGATAAAGAAGCTTACCCAAAAGTAATTGCTTTGGCTGCTCAGAAACTACGCAGAGGCGGGCTATTGATTTCTGATAATACGATATGGCATGGAAAAGTTTTAGATCAAAATCCAGATTCGACTACTCAAAGCGTTCTCGAACACAATAAATTACTTGCTGAATCACAAAATTTCCAAACCATCTGGATTCCCTTACGTGACGGTGTTTCAGTCAGTATCAAGATGTAGGTTGTGGCGTCAGAATCGTTTCGTTATGAATGTGTGAGGTTTTTACTGACTGTTGGTATTTAGTTACTCGGTCTCTCCAGTTACTTTCCTGAATTGAAGTGATACTCTAACATTACTTGCCTTCAGGTTTAAAGAATATCAAGATCATTATCTTGATATACCAACTCGCCTTTTCGCCATACAGAGCCAACCTTAACCTCGAGCCATTCATCAGGATCCTCAATATTGAAAGTGGGGAACCAGATAAAATCAGCGTCCCTGCCAACACTCAAGTCCCCGAAATTATTGAAACCAGCGGCTTCTACAGCATTTTTGGTATATGCTTGAATGGCTTGTTGAATGGTCAATTCTTCACCAGGCATTCCCTCTCCCCTGCCGCGATTCCGGAGTGCTGCTGCTAATGTATGTCGTGGGTCTGCTGATACAACTGGAAAGTCTGTACCTAAAGCTAAACTGCCATTTTCTTTAAGCAAAGACTTCATTGGGAATGATAGATTGGATCGCTCCCCACCGATTCTGTTTACCAACATTCCTAAATCATCTATTCGATGCAAAGGTTGAATTGAGGGGATGATCGAGGAGGATTGAAATTTCTCTAAGGTCTTTGGTGTGATATGCTGAACATGTTCTAGACGATGCCGTCCAGCAGGTGCAGGAAGATTTCCTAATAACTCAACGCCAAATTCAACAGCAGCATCTCCAATGGCATGGACTACTAATGACCATCCCTTCCTGGTAGCGTCGGCACAAAATTGTCGAAGTGTACTTTCATCTGGAATTAATCTACCCTTCTCGCCAGTTAAATCAGCGTACTCCCCTTTCATCCAGGCAGTTCGACTCCCCAATGCTCCATCGAGGAAAATTTTTATACGTGAACGTCTAAGATTTTCGCTCTCCCCTTTTGGCGCTTCAAGACATCGCTCAGAAAGATCAAGACAACGAAACCAGCTTTCAACTCTAATCGGCAGATTGCCACTGTTATCCAGTTTCTTTAATATTTCCCAGTTATCCTGATGCCCCGCATCCGATACACCGAGGATTCCCAAACTCCTTAGATGGTGAATCGCTCGCAGTAAATGAGCTTCGAGCTCCTCCTCTGATTCTTCAGGTAACAGAGATTCTATCCAGGTAACAGCATTTTCACGAAATATTCCATTTGGATGACCATCCTGATCTTTTTCAATATGCCCACCCTCAGGAGGGATCGAAGTTTGGTTTATACCCAACCTCGCGAGTCCGGCTTGGTTGACGAATAGAGTGTGGTAATCTCGTGTGTACAACATCAGTGGATTGTTGGGGAGCACTGCATGAAGATCACGTAACAACGGAATTGCATTTTCATGCAGTCCTATCCCAGATACCCATTCACCATAAGCGTATCCTGCTGCATATTTCTCGATCTCAGATAGAACACGGGAACTGTCTTGGAATTTATGGAGCTGCAGCTTTTCAAGAAATCTGCCTCCCTGGTCAAGGTGTAGATGAGCATCAAAAAATGCTGGAAGAATTACGCCCTCCTGAAGTTGAATTACATCAGCACCGGAAGTAGAAATTTCTCCGACCTGAAAACCCAGTCCCTCAATTATTCCATCAGTGACCAGCATCTCACGGGGAGCGTTCGCAAGAGGAAAATTATGCTGCCAGATTGGTATTCCCTTGATGAGGAGTTTTTTCGACATAATAGATTCCCATGAGAAAAGCCTTCCAGGTATTCCCCAAAAGGCTTCTATAGTTCAATTATTTATCTCACGCACCTTAAAATTTGGTATTGAGTGCACTCCAAAAGCAATAACTTCAAATGCGACCTTGATATGTTACTTCGCATGATCCACGGCTCGATATTCTCGGATTACTGTGACTTTAATCTGTCCTGGATATTCCAGTTCATTTTCAATTTTCTCTGCACAATCATGTGCGAGTGCATCCGCGAGTGCATCGGTAATCTTATCATTTTCCACGATGACACGAACCTCACGTCCAGCTTGAATGGCATACACCTTTCCTACACCATCAAAAGAAGAGGCGATTTCTTCAAGTCCGTGCATTCTCTGGATATACCCCTCGAGTGTTTCGCGTCGAGCACCAGGGCGGCTTCCACTGATTGAATCCGCTGCCTGAACAAGAACTGAAATCGGATGGGTAAATGGAGTGTCCTCATGGTGTGAGGTAATCGCATTCTGGACTACTTTATTCTCATTGTATTTCTGCGCGAGCTCGAGTCCAATACTGACATGAGTTCCTTCCATATCTCGATCAATCGATTTTCCAATATCATGAAGAAGACCTGCACGTCTGGCAAGTTTTGCATCCAATCCCAGTTGTATCGCCATGAGTCCGGTAAGCACTGAGACTTCAATTGAATGCTTCAATACATTCTGACCGTAGGATGTTCGATAGTGCATTCTTCCCAGATATTTGACCAGTTCTGGATGCACACCATGCACCTTTGCCTCCAGGAGTGCATTTTGTCCGAATTCAATAATCTTCTCTTCAAGTTCTTTATCTGCCTTCAAAACCACTTCTTCAATTCGTGCAGGGTGAATTCTACCATCTTGAATCAATTTTTCCAGGGCTATCCTTGCACGTTCGCGTCGATATGGATCAAAGCTGGAGAGAATGACTGCTTCTGGAGTATCATCAACAATAATATCAACACCTGTTGCAGCTTCCAGTGCTCGTATATTTCGACCTTCACGTCCAATTATTCGACCTTTGACATCATCGTTGGGTAGATTAACCACGGAGACTGTATTTTCTGCAGCATGATCCGCAGCGCTTCTCTGTATCGCCTGAATGATTATCTCACGTGCTTCGCGATTAGCTTCCAGCTTCGCTTTGTCACGCATATCCTTCACCATCTCGGCAGTCTGACGGCGTGCTTTGTCTAACAATTCTTCTTTTAAAATTGCAATGGCTTCATCCCGTGTCATTCCTGCAGTTTTCTCAAGTTGAGCCTGTTTTTCCTGAACGAGAATTTCCAATCGCTCTTCTTTCCCTTCGATGGATTTCTGAGCACGTCGGAGTTCACGTTCCTTGTCGCGATGTTCACGTTCGGACTGGCGAATACGATCATATCTTTTGTCAAGCCCAATTTCACGATCGCGTAATTTCTTCTCCTGCTGTCTCAGTTCATCATATTTGCGATTAAAATCGTCTTCCTGTTTCTGTTTTAACGCCAGAGCATCATCACGAGCTTCCAGTTCCTTTTCGCGTTTGAAAGCCTCTGCATCCTTTTTAGTCTCCTCAAATACTCTGTTTGCTTCATGATTCGCATCATCAAGTATCTTTTTTGCTCTATCCTTAGCAGTTTTTTCATGCGAACGATCTATCGCGATTTTGATCAACACTGCGACAAATGCTCCAAGGAGCATTCCAACAATGCCGACCAGAATTGTTAATCCCATTTCCATGTACTCCTCTATCTGAAGATTTGATTGAAAATAAAAGTCCCTGCACCCCTCGCGTCTGAAAAAAGAGAGAACCGTTTCATCACGGTGGGTGTCCGCCCAATTACGTCAGACTTCCACTCGATGGAGGCTTGTCTTCCGAAACTGGAGTCGAACTCCCTTTTAAATAAGTGTTGGTTCTTCTTTCAGTGCGCAAGCGTAGTGCAGGGAACACCTGGTAATAACACTAACTAATATATAGCCTATTTGGACTGTTCTAAGCCCACTGTCAACGCTTGAGAATATTTTTTAATCTTAGATTCTACAATCCTGGCATCATGTTGACTGGATTCGCGTGTCGAGAAAAGATCATCTGCTATGTTCAATGCTGCCAATATTGCAACTCCCAGTGAAGTCGCTGGACTCATTTCGTCGTCAATTTCTCGCATCCGTGTATCAACATAGGCAGCGATCTTCTTTACATACTCCTCACTATCGACTCGAGCACGAATAGGATACATCTGCCCAAATATTTCGACCCGAACCGTCTTGCTCTTATCACTCATGATACCCTGCTTTATGGAACACAACTATATCGATCACTGCTGCAACTCATCAAGCTGATTCATTAACGAAACAACTTTTTCACGTAGGAGTTGATCCCTTTCCTGATACTCTTCACGGGGATTGTTCTCAGCCAATTGAGTCTTCAGGGATTCAATTTCCTTCTTCTGGGCTATCGCATACGCCCTGGTTTTTCGTAATCGTTCTTGTAATTCGTCATTCTGAGAACGTAACTCCTGTAAGCGTGTCAATACCTCAGCTATTTTATCCTCTAGAATATCGAATTCAGTTGTGTTCATATTGTAAATAACGCCTTGCTGAAAGAAAAAACTTCATATCTCTATAGTTATCGGAACTTATGCTCGAAGACTAACACCTTCCAACTTACTGACAGCCTTGACAATATTTTCAATTTGAGGAGAAATCTCCTCATCTGTCAATGTACGATCATTTGCACGGAAGGTTAGCCTGTAAGCGAGACTTCGTTCCCCATCTTGTAGTGGTTTTCCAGTATAAAGATCAAATAGAATAATTGATTCGAGCAGGACATTGTCTGCACTCTCTGAAATTAACTCCTCAATGTACCCTGATGCAATCTGAGCGGGTACGATAAATGCCAGGTCTCGTTCCACCGCAGGATATCTTGAAAAGTCTTTAAACTTACCAGATGCACCGGGTAGGACGATCTCACGTTTGTCGTTTCTGATAAGGAGTTCCAGATCAAATTCAGCGACAAAGACCTGTTTGTCTATACCAAAATTTTCCGCAATATGTTTATCCAGTAATCCTGCTTTGTAATAACAGATGTGAGGATTTTCCACATCCCTTAATGAAATCCCATATTGCAAATTATCTATTTCATCATAAGAAAAGTCCCCTGAACTGTCAAGAGACATCCCCTGAATAATCGCTTTAATATCCCCCTTTAAACTATAGAAATCATAAGGTTTTGCAGTATAATCATAGCTTTCAGGGAAAATATTACAAATGGAAACAATTGCCAGGTGAATTCGTTGACCTTCATCTTCATTCAACCAGCCTCTTCCCCCTGCCTGCCCTACTTCAAAAATACGAATTTCAGATTGACCATGATTCAAATTATGCTCTGCGATCCGTAGCAAATTTGGCAAAAGACTGCTACGGTAGACATCCATATCCGGGTTGATCGGACGTTCAATAATAAAAGTATTGCATTCGTTGTTGAACATTTGCTGGTCTTTGCCAGATACCATTCCATACGAGAGAACTTCACGATACCCAATACTGGTCAAAGTTGCACGAGTTGATTCCAGCAGCTCTTCTATTGGAGAATCAGGAAAATTGAGCTGTACACGAGATTCACCAGCAGTTGGAACATTATCATAGCCTACAATTCTGGCTACTTCCTCAATCAGGTCAATCTCACGTGTCAGATCGGGACGGAAGGTCGGAATAGTTGCTTCTATCAAATCTTCTTCAAGTCTGGAAGTCTGGATATTCAGTGCGTTTAAGGTGTCCTCTGTGATATCTGCATTAACTGAAATGCCGAGGACATGCTGGCAACGCGATGGGCGAACCCTGACTTTCTTTTCAATAATATTTTCATGGTAGGCATCCACATGTCCTTTCAGGATTACTCCTCCGCCAGTTTCATGAATCAAGCGCGCACATCTTGCTGCAGCGATTGGTGCCATATTCGGATCAGCACCACGTTCAAACCGTCTGGACGATTCAGTGCTTAACCCCAATCGTTTAGAAGTTTTACGTACGGTTACGGGATCAAAATAGGCAGCTTCAATTAATATATCTGTTGTATCATCTTGAACTTCACTGTTCTCGCCTCCCATGACTCCTGCCAATGCGATTCCCTTCTCAGGGTCTGCAATAAGCAAGTCACTGGATTTCAACTTACGTTCCTGGCTATCCAAAGTTGTGAACTTTTCTCCCTCCTCAGCAAGCCTTACGATGATCTTTCCATCCTTTACCAAATGATAGTCGAATGCATGCAGAGGATGCCCGAGTTCAAACTGGACGTAATTGGTGATATCAACAATGTTGTTGATCGGTCGTTGACCAAGAGAGTGAAGCCTCGAACGCATTTTCAAGGGTGATGGAGATACTTCCGCACCTTCGACCATTCGTGCGACATATCGTGGTCCTTGTTCCGGGTTCACCAGTTCAACCGTAATACGATCAGAGGCGGGACGATCTATTTCCTCAACCGAAACATCAGGCAATTTCACTTTTTTGCGAAAATATGCAGCCAGTTCACGAGCGATGCCTAGATGAGAAAGTGCATCGGGACGATTGACAGTAACTTCAAGGTTGAAAATCGTATCTTCGTTTTCAACAAGGTTTTCCAGCGACTGCCCCAAACTATACTCCGTACCTAATTCAAGTATTCCCTCGTGATTGTCGGTGATATTCAGCTCCTTCTCCGACAACAAGATTCCATTCGATTGAATTCCACGAATTTTCCTGGAATCAACAGTAAAATCACCAAGCTGAACACCTGGTTTTGCTACAGCAACAAGCAATCCTTCTCTGCAGTTTGGTGCACCACAAATTATTGAGAGTACTTGTGTCCCTGTATCAACTGTTGTCAACTGCAGTTTATCAGCGTTGGGATGCTTTTCAGAAGTCATCACCTTTCCAACGACAACCTTATGATTAAAACGTTGGATGTGCTTCATCTCCTCTACTTCCAGTCCCAGGCGAGTAAGTATATCCCCTACTTCTTGTGGAGATGCGTCAAAAACCAGGAATTCTTTCAGCCAGTTGAACGAGATATTCATCGTCTACCTCCAAACTGTTGGAGGAACCTGAAATCATTTTCATAAAACAATCTGATATCCTCAACTCCGTAAAGCAGCATTGCCAACCGTTCAACACCAAGCCCGAACGCCCATCCAGTATAAATTTCAGGATCATAACCCACACTTTCAAATACATTTGGGTCTACCATGCCTGAGCCACCCATCTCGATCCAACCGCTCCCTTTGCAGATACGGCAGCCTTTTGCACCACAGAAGACACAGCTTACATCAACCTCTGCAGATGGTTCGGTGAAGGGAAAATAATGGGGACGGAAACGAATCTTAACGTCCTTTCCAAACATAAAACGGTAGAACTGTAAAACTGTACCTTTCAGATCGGCAAATGTAACCCCTTTATCCACATACAATCCTTCCACCTGTTGAAACATCGGTGAATGTGTAGCGTCCGGCTTATCATTACGATAGACCTTGCCGGGAGCAACAATACGAACTGGAGGAGCCTGCGATTTCATCACTCTAATCTGAACAGGACTGGTCTCAGTCCTCAAAAGATTTCCGTCTTTAAGATAGAGCGTATCGGTCGGATCACGGGAGGGGTGCCATTCGGGAGTATTTAACGCATCAAAATTATGCCAGACATCTTCGACCTCTGGCCCACGAACCACCGAAAATCCCATTCGTTGGAATACCGAGCAAATCCTGCGCTCAATATGCGTGAGTGGATGAAGAGTACCCAGTCTTGGAGATCTAGCTTGCAGAGTCAGATCTATTGCAGAACGAGTTACCTCTTTTTCAAACTGACGATCTAGTGAATCAACCTCATCAGTCACCCACTCCTTCAATTCATTTAGTAGCTTACCAACAGGTCCGCGTTGCGAAGCATCAATTTTGCCCATCTGTTTGAAATAGTTCTGAATCGCACCCTTACGTCCCAGATAGGTATGACGTATTTCCTCTATCGTGGAGGTACTATCGGCGTTTTTGATTTCTTCGGCAATTTTTTGCCTTAATGAAGCAAGTTCTTCAACTATATTCATAATTTACCGCTGAAAATTTTGTTGTTGCAGGGAGTACATATATTTTCTTATGCGTCACTGCATTATATTTGCAATGCGAGTAATTGCTATCTATACGTTATATTATTTGTCACAGCAAAGAGTTTAATATTCCTCTTGCC
>JAIOHU010000062.1 GCA_019912845.1 bacterium | reverse complement strand
ACATTGGAATCATCGTTCAGAGGCTGTTATATGCTTTTCTGGGTGTATCCATTTCCTTCAAAATAGGTGGTGGAGGTAGGGTAGGTGCGCTCCTTGCAGCCATTTTTATCTCGTTTATAGCTTATGAAATTTACAACATTTTATTCAATTCTGATATCACCAAATTCGCAAATCGTTATTCAAAGGGTGTGATTGATCGTAAACTTCAAATTTTGTTTTTGCTTTTGGTTATTGTTACTCCCATCCTCAATATAGATTACATCAAATCACCATTCTGGATCGCCTCAATACTTATACTACTGTTAAATGGTGCGCTTACGCTTGCTACGGATAAGAAGGTCACACTGGCTCCTTCGCTGACTCCGAAGGAGAATAGAAGTTTCTTTATCTTTCTTTATGATATTGCCTGGGTTCTCTTGGGGGTATATACTATAGTTGTCTAGGAAAGGAACGAGCAATGGCATTTTTTGAGGAAGTAAATCTGAACCAACTGCAGGAGGATTACGACCCTCCTGAGGTAATCCGTATCCTTCTAAGGGAGAACTATAGTTTGGTATTACCAATCCTGCAGAAGGTCGTCGCCGGAGAGTATTTAACCGAAGAAGAATCCCGATACGGGCACCGATGTCTTGCGCAGATGTCGTTACTGATTGGCAGCCCCGCATTAACCAGCGAACGAGTAGTTTCCAGATCTTATCTCCAAACTGTGCTGGAAATAGTGAAGTCTCTGGGGGATTCCGGGTATTCGAGCAAAAAGGTGCCGAGCGAAACCTGATGCATCTATCAGAATGATACGATTAAATATCGCCATCGGGATACCTTCCGGTGGTTTTTTTCTGTCCGAACGATTCAAGCAGCAATAAAAACCATCCTACCAGAAAAGCGATTCCACCAAATGGCGTAATTGCACCCAACCATCTAACACCAGTTATAGCGAGAACATACAAAGAGCCTGAAAAAACAATGATACCAGTTGTGAATGCCAAAGCGGAATACCAGACTCTGGTTGAATAGTTATTGCGTGCTATCAAGGCAATAATAAGTATTACAACCGCGTGAATAAGGTGATATTGAATGCCCGTCTCATAGATCGTGAGCAACTCGGGGGAGAGCAGGGGTTTCAGTCCATGAGCACCAAAAGCACCCAAAGCGACTCCCGAAAAGCCAAATACAGCGCCAATACCGAGTATTTTATCTTTCATCTTTATCACTCCCTTGGATAATCTGGATTAACAAAAGTTCCGCAACATCCGAAGATGTTGCGGAAACATATAATTTCACATTGAACATTCATCCCTATTCTACCCTATTTGATCAAGTACATCCTGTTTGTTATTGTCTGCTTCCCTGATTGGAGACGATATAAATACACTCCACTCGCCAAGGTGGAAGCATCAAATTGTACCTCATGCTGACCTCGGGAAAGCGTCTGGTTTACCAACTGACTGATTTCTCTGCCCATCATATCGTATACAGTCAGCTTTGCAAAGGCAGAACTCGAAAGCGAAAATTGAATCGTTGTCGTTGGATTAAATGGATTTGGATAATTTTGACTCAGGGAGAAGGTGATTGGTTGGATGACCTGTCCCTCCTGGACATCTACTTCTATCTCCTCACCAAACCAGCCCATATTGGTATGTGCTGCAACCCCGCCGTTGCTGGTCAAACGAAGATTCTCAACCACTGCACTTTTAATTGAACTTCTACCAGTTACATTCACAAAGTCGGTACCATCATTATCTGATTTCAGGATATAGGTTGTTTTTCTGTAAGTTTGTGGGTTTTCAGCAATAACAGAAACATACAAATCACCCTCATCATTGTAACACATCGCAGGAACTTCTGAAATCCAGTTTCCCTCAATCGCTGGTTGCAGGTTGTTGAAAATATTCATCCAGGTTGCGCCACCGTCCAGGGTTCTTTCGATATCCATCCAGTCTTGAACAATAAAGCTTGCGGTAACTGGCGAGGCGGTATTGGCACCGGGAGTACCAATATCATCCAAAGTTGTCCAGGAGTTACCGCCATCAGAAGACCGTTTCACACCCTGCCAACTGCTGAAATAGAGCGAACCATCTCCAGCCATACGTAGAGTTCCAACTGCCTCACTATTAATGTGGTTCCAGCTTGCGCCATTATCTGTTGAGGAGAACAGGCCAAGTGCTTCGTGTCCAGCATATATGGTACCGTTGTCGGATTCGATCACAGAAGTAAAGCCATAACCCTCGGCATCCATCCCGAAACCATCCATCTGTGTCCAGGTTTCACCATCATCATCACTGAAGTAACCGTCAACCTGGCGATTGTCGCTGTTTCGTCCCATAGCCAGGAAGCGTCCAGTAGAAGTAAACTGAATTATACTCGGCGGAAGATCTTCAGTCCAGGGTCGTCCAAGGTCATTCCACCCCTCATCGGTCTGCTGAAACAAGGAGGATGAAGTGAGTAACCAGACATTGCCATTATCATCAACTTCACTATCATTTATCGTAAATGCTGTGAGTCCAGTTGTACTGTTCTCCCAATTATTACCAGTATCATCACTGCGAAATACTCCATCCCAACCGCCAGTAATGATGAGATCATCAGTCAAGATCATTGCACTGGGACGTGGGTAAGCTGGCGTGACAAAATTAAAATTCTCTCCGCCATCAGTAGAGAATAGGATACCCGCATTCCTGAACGCTGCTATCTCCCCATTGTCACCCCGTTCAAGATCAGAAAGCTGAAATCCTGCATCAGCCGAGTAAAATGTATTTACGGTGAGTCCATAATCGGTAGTAGTGTGCAAGTGACCTTGATTCTGGTAATTATTCCCAAAATATAGCGTACCATCATCATCAAATTGTGGATCAAACATCTCGCCGAATACTCCGGGTATCTGCTGCTCAGTCCAGGTCACACCATTATCTTCTGATATCAATAACCAGATTCCATTTGCACGTTGCATGTGTGCGATCGCGGTCTGATCGACTGGATTTACCTCAATTGAGATAATGTCATCCCAGAGTCCGGTATCCTCAAATGCCATGTTCCAGGCTCTTCCATTGTCGGAAGAATAATAGATTTCCAGTGAAGTGGCAATTAACCAGTTATTACCTGATTTATTGGTGGATTCAATACCGAATACCCGCCAATCGACCAGTTGAAAATCGTTAAGCGCGGTGGTGCCGTGGAAGACATTCTCCATTGCGATAAAGACTGTTCCATCTTCAAGTTCAAGAGCATCAAAGTGAACATCATTTCCAGCATTTGGATCATCCATAGAGCCCAGGCCAGTAAAAAACCAGCTTTCACCTTGATTAGTAGATGCGAAGATCCCAGCAGAAGTTCCGATGAGTAGTCCACCAGATGGTAATTCTTCAATTTGCGTCACATTTCCATAATATGGTGTTTCAACAATTCCCCAGTTCGCGTAAGTTGCGGTTGCAAAAAGCATAAGAGTGAGCAGTAATGCAATACGTTTCATTTCCTTAGTTTCTCCACATTGATTTGAACGATAAATTCTAAATGAAAATGTTCTTCTAACCAAATAGTTTTAGGGTAGACTAACTTAATTTGGAATACAATTGATTCCAAACATGATCACTGTCTTGAAAGAGAGTATGCCGAGCACTCTGGCTGGAAATAGCTTTCTAGAATGAAGGTTCTCGTTGAATTGTGATGCTCTCACTCATGATAGATGCAATCAATTGTACACCCGCAGGTATCATAATGATCTGCTCATGGAGACTGCATTATGGAATATTTCAAAAAATTATGGATATATGTTGACACACGAATGCGAGTAGAATACTTTGTATATCGAAACGAATATATGAATTGCACTCTGCAGCCACCAGAGCAAGAATCACAGAAATATAGATTTATAGTTTTTTCTATCCAATAACCAGGTTTCACCCTTTAGCTTCGTAATCTGACTGCAACCAATTTGCTGACAGGGGTATATCATGGCACGCTTTCATAAGTTCCTCATTTCAGGGATCATTATTCTTTTTTTGTTCATCCTGTTTCCTATCAATAGTTTTGCTTCCGGTTTTCGTTTCTTCAGTGACTATATGTATATCACCGACCACGAAACCACCTTTTTTGATGAAATCATCTGGTTCTACCAGGAGGATACTCTTTACGGTCGAGTTCATTCCAATGATCACCTTGGAATCAAAAACCGTCCTAAGTTTTATCACCTGATCACAACTTCCGAAAGTGATTTTACACACGGTGCGGGCTATAACCCCTGGTTTGGGATTGCACCTCAATTCAATTTTCCCGTTGCGATATTTCCTGAGCGGGCAAATATTCTTCGAGAGAATGCTACTCTTCAGGGCACCTTTTTTGAAAACGATCCTGAGAACCCTAATCAATTCATGTTGTCAGGGAACGGCGAACAGTGGTTTTACCAGGTTTGGCCTCTTGGATTTCCTTACCAGGAGGAGGCGGTAATCGACGAGGGTGAAATTGGGTTCTCTGATGATCTGGCGCTCTTCTTCGATGGAGATTTAAGTTTGTATGGGGATAATATCCAGGGGAAAAGCACGATTGGAGCATCTGGAAATATCTATCTTCTCGACAATGTCTCCTATGCTGATTTTGATATAGACGAAATGCCAGACACTTTGGAATCTGTTCACTATTTGGGCATTGTTGCAGAGAAGAATATCATTATTTCGGATACAGAAGCGAATGGAAGGGGGAATGGTGATATCTATCGGGCTGACCACGATAGTGCTCATATTGTGATTACCGCTGCAATTTTAGCTCTGGATGAACGTGTTACTTTCGAACATCAGAATGATGTTGGTGATCCATACCGCTGGTGTGACCATGAGGCGCGAGGAGCTGATGAACGAGGTGCCATCTGGTTGCGTGGTTCTATTGCTCAGAAACGGCGTGGGTATGTCCATCGCAGCAATTGTGGTGGAACCGGTTATGATAAACGGTTTCATTATGACTACCGAGTACTCGATAATCCACCACCATTTTTTCCCGAAATTGAATGGGAGGGGATGACCAGTTATGGTACCCAGACCTGGCAGGATACAGTGATAACCTGGGATCAGGAAACTACTCCTCGGTATCTGTTCAACAGCGATCTCACACTCGGTCCCGGGACTGAAATTAATATAGTGGATCTGGAACATGACCTCGATTTATTGAAATTGGTTTCAACTAATTTCAGGATTGACGCCACATCTGAAAATCCAGCCAGGATTACTGTTCATACAGTTGAAGAGGAGACTGAGGTATCCCTCTTTTACCAGTATGGCGTTACACGCAATAATGAAGGCATGTTCGCCGATCCTGAATGGACTGGACTGCAACTCGAAGGCGAACTGATCAAATTCCATTCACCCTTCTCGATTCGTGAATCATTTCTGAATGTGAACGATTTGCAGCTAATACCCTCGCTGACCGAAAAAGGAGAAACAGTTCAGCCACTTGATATCAGTTCTAGCGTTTTGGATATGAATGAACTGAGTTGTGTTGGAGTAAGTGAAGGTTTTGGCAGCTTCAACTATAATGAAATGCATGGAAAACTGATCAGCAGGTTCGTTGAAATCAAGAATAACACTTTTAGCCGATACCTGCAGGATTTTCCTGTCATCCACAACCGACGACCGGGACTGACAATCAAGAATACAGCGTTTGCGGGCCAACGTGGTGCCCTGGTAATGGGTGATTCAGCAAACATCTCCTATTCGGGGTATTTCGGATTTGAGAATGATACGCCTTTCTCTGATAATATCGTTGTTGGTGAGGGGATGCTGGAGGAAGTCGATCCGATGTACTCCGATATCGAAAATGGCGATTATACCTTGAGCGAAGGCAGCCCATATATCAATGCTGGTGATCCTCTCTCAGATTGGGATCCCGATGGCACTCCGCCTGATATAGGAGCATACTTCTTTAACCTGAGTGACATGCCAGAAAATCTTGATAGCAAAGCCCTGGCTAATGAATTTACCTTGCATGAGCCCTATCCAAATCCATTTAATGCAACACTGACTGTACCGTTCGAATTGCACGGTCAGTCACAAGTAAACGCTGTTCTATTCAATTTACTCGGACAGGAGGTCTGGAGTTCAAGTGAGAAATATGTCCCCGGTTTCCACAAATTAACTTTAGATAATAATAATTTGGTTTCTGGTTTGTATCTCCTTCAAATAAGAGCAGGGGATATTTCTTACACGAAAAAAGCATTGCTATTAAAATGATGTGAATCAGTCGTTGCGAGCGTAGCGAGGCTATCTTGGTTTAGTGTTTCTGAGAGATCACTTCGTTCCTGGTGATGACAATAGGTAGTCATTGCGAACGCAGTGAAGCAATCTCGCGATTCAGCAAGAGATCACTTCGTCACTTCGTCACTTCGTTCCTCGTGATGACACTGGTTTCATTCCCTCAAAAAATCAATCACTCACCATCCCAGGGATTTCTCCCTTTATTCCTCTATGTGAATTTTGTATCTTTATCCGATTAAAACTGGAGTAGTTTTCTGGATATCAAGGGTATGGAGGAAAAAATGAGAAAATATGGTTGCCAACTTTTTGCGCTGATGCTGATGATCGCTCTGTTAATGGGATGTGCAGGGGGGCATAAATTTATTCCAACTGAAGATGGCTACAAACCCAGCCATGTCGCTATTGGTGAAATTATCGCCTACACATCCGGTGTTCCGACGATAAAATATGATGACCTGATACGGATGACAAAGCAGAATATTCAGGCGGGAATGTACAGCGAGGATGCTCGTTTCCTTACTGAGAAGGAGATGGAGAATCCACCAGTAAATGATGACGAGATCGTACTGATTAACCTGGAAATCTCATTCCTGCAGGGTGCGAGGTCGAGCATTGCCAATACGTATAACCTTCAGATAACCTACAAGCTTTTCCGCAAAACTGACAACAAGCTGTTTGCTGAAGGCAGTGCTAAAACAACTGATGAGGCAGTTTCGCAAGCAGCAACCATGGATTTACAGACTGCGATGCAATATGCGACTCTCTCATTGGCGAAGAAGGTAAAAGCAGATATGCAGTAATTTTCGAACCGACAATGGTTTATTTGAAGTCTCAAGGGGACGCTCTCGGCAATGGAACGCTTGGGAGCGTTTTTGTAAGTTCCTGCACATGGCAAACATTGGTGAAGCGCCATGTTCAAATCGTTTGGCAATAACTATTCAATAATTGATGAGGAAATAGTGGAAAGAACACTCTGTATAATCAAACCCGACGGCGTTGAAAAGGGTTACATCGGGGCAATCATATCGCGCATCGAAAAAGAAGGCTTTAAAATTCTTGGTCTCAAACGTGCACGATTGACAAAAGAGATGGCTGAGCATTTTTATGATATTCACAGGGAACGCCCATTTTTCAATGATCTCGTGTCATATATGACTAGAGGTCCTGTAGTATTGATCGCCCTGGAGCATGAAAATGCAGTCAGCCACTGGCGGACTGTGATCGGTGCGACAAACCCGGAAAATGCCGATGTCGGCACGATACGTAAGCTCTATGGCAACAATATCGAAGAGAATGTTGTTCATGGTAGCGACAGTGCAGAAAATGGCAAATTAGAGATTGGTGTATTCTTCTCAGAAGCTGAACTAATCAGCCAACAATAGGTTCCGGTCGGAGAATAATCATGGCAGCGGAAGAAACCCTGCGCGATCTCCTCGGAAGTTCACTACTTCCGGATGATTCTCAGGAAGATGTATTAAATCGTATCGTTGTAGTTGGTGCAGGTCAGATGGGATTGGGCATCGCGCATGCAGTTTCTGCGAAAGGGCTGGAAGTTCTTATCGTGGAGAAAAGCGAAGAGAGTCTTGTACAGAGTATGCAAAACCTCGAAGCTGAGCTGGATCGTAAAATCGCACGCTGGGCGATGACTGAGTCGGATAAACGAGCGATCATGAGCAGGATTACAAGCACTGTTGATCTTGCTGAAATCGAGGGGTATCGCATTGTTATCGAAAGTGTTCCCGATGACATGGCGATCAAGACCAGGCTCTTCCGTCGTCTTGATACCATGGCGAGTCCTCACACTGTTCTCGTAACCAATACATCCACACTTAGCGTCACAGAACTGGCAGAAAAAACCACACGACCGGAGCGGGTTATCGGGATGCATTTTTTACATCCGGTTCCAAAACGTCCCTTGGTCGAGATTGTCCGTGGATTAAAGACCAGTGATGAAACCTTCTCGTTTGTAGAAAGCTTCGCACGTATGATCGGAAAGAGTGTTGTCGAGGTTTATGAATCTCCCGGATATGTAACCACACGTGTAATTCTGCCCATGCTCAATGAGGCGATGTATGCTTTGATGGAAGGGGTTGCGAACGCTGAGGGTATCGATACCGCCATGCGTTATGGCTATGATTTTGATTATGGACCTTTGAGTCTTGCCGACCAGATGGGTTTGGATGAAGTGATGAAATGGATGGAGACCATGTTCCGTGAGACAGGCGATCAGAAATATCGTCCCTGTCCTCTGTTACGGAAACTGGTGCGAGCTGGTCATCTTGGTGTAAAAACTCAGCACGGTTTTTTCCTGTATGATGAAAATGGCAGACCGACGGGTAGTGATTTTTAGATAGCTAGCGTTTCTTAGATAGCTAGCGTTTCTCGAAAATAATGTCCGTCCGCGTCATACCAGCGTGGTGTTAGCTGGTATCCATGAAAGTATTGATATTATTAAATTTAAGACTGAATGGCAGGCGCAATTCGGAAAAAATCAAACATTTAGCAGTTAAATATGAGACAATAATTCCAAGAATCCGTATTATTGAATGATAGAAGTGGTCAAAGACCCGGATGTTTTCCGGGTCTTTTCTTGAGTTCCGTTTTGCTACTCATGAGAAGAATGTAGCAGTTTGAACAGTTTGCGAAAGGGAATTGTTGACCTCAGGGTCGTGAACATATAGCAATACCCTTATAATCAATCGTGTCATGGTTTTTGCAATTCAACTCCAAGAGCGCAATGGGAATGATTCATCAGAAGCTTTCCTCGCCATTTTGACTAGCTGGTTGCGGTAAGGTCAATGAAGGGTTAGCTTTATGTTTTGGGGATGCCCACCATAACGAGATACTTTGCCCCTGTGAGCCTGAGCCGGAATGACTTCCTGCTCTTTCCTGAACTGGGGTAAGCGCAGGATTGTTAGGAAAAAATATGAGAAAGTCAGTAGGTTGGAGTTCAGTAGGAGTTGTATGTCTGCTTATCGCATGCACATTTCTACCCGGTTGCCAACCCAAACAGGTCGAATTGATACCGCGCGAAACTTTTTTCGGGACAGCGGATAAAATAAGACCGCAACTCTCACCAAAAGGTACCTATCTGACGTACGTTGCGCCTTACGAAGGTGCAATGAATGTCTGGATTCGTACGAATGGCAAAGAAGATGACCGTCCGGTTACCAATAACACTGGTCGAGGCGTCTATTATTACAAATGGGACAGTGAAGAACGCGGAATCATTTTTACTGAAGACCGCAATAATAGCGATGCCTGGCATCTCTATTTTGTCTCAATTCCAGATGGTAAAATCCGACCACTAACTTCACCACATTCCGACCACTCAGTTCCGGTACAGGTAGAGATGTTGAAGTATTCATCTGACAAGCCTGATGAAATGCTCATTCAGGCGAATTTACGTGACCCAGGATCACACGACCTCTATCTGTTGAATATCATCACTGGAGATCTCGAACTTATTCAAAAAGCGAATCCAATTATTTTTGAATGGATTATTGATCACGATGGTTTGGTACGCGGTTATGTGCAGGCGGAGGATGATGGTGGTCAATCATTCTGGTATCGTGATGGCGGAAGTGGACCATTTGAACAGGAAATTGTCTGGCATCTGATAGATGATTCCAGTTGGCCATTGATGTTTGCAAAGGATAATCACCATATCTATCTACGCGATAGTCGCAACCGTAATGCAACCGCATTGGTTCTTTATGACCCGGATAGCAATACCAGTGAAGTGATTGCGGAAGATCCGGAGTACGATTTCAAAAATTACTTGTACGATTATGAAAATAAAGAAATAATTGCTGCCAGTTTTATGAAGGGGCGACGTGAGTGGGTTGTTTTGCAAGATGAATACAAGCAGGATTTTGATCGACTCAAGGCAGCCAGAGATGGTGATGTAGAAATCGTTGACCTTACACGTGATCTGAATACCTGGCTTGTCGCCTACATAATGGATGATGGTCCAATCGAGTATTTCAGATACTCCAGAGAATCCGGGGAGCTGGACTTGATGTTTGTCCATCGTGAGGCGTTACAGGGGCATACTTTCGCTGAAATGCAGCCTTATTCGATAAAAACCAGGGATGGTTATACTATCCATGGCTATATCACTTTGCCGACATCCACATCAACTCCCGCACCACTTGTTGTATTGGGTCACCGTTTGAAGCATGTTCCAGACAGATGGGGTTTTAACCCGGAAGTTCAGTGGCTGGCAAATCGTGGCTACGTTTGTTTACAGGTGAATACACGTGGAACCATGGGCTTTGGTAAGGAATTCCAGAATGCTGGAAATCGTGAGATGGGGAACCTCATCCTTCAGGATATCAATGACGCGGTAATATGGGCGATAGAACAGGAGTATGCAGATCCAGATAATATCGCGATCTTTGGTGGTCAGCATGGAGGGTATGATACCTTCGCAGCATTAACCTTTTCACCAGAACTTTATAAAGCGGGTGTGGCGGTTTCCGGGCATCCCGATCTGATTGAATATCTAAATTCTATTCCACCTCAATGGGAACGTTTCCGTACAAACTTCAATGTTCGTTGGGGAAAAATTCCACGCTATACAGAAGGCGAACGTACCGGGCAATTGGAAGACTCCACCGATTGGGACAAAGATGAACGTGCCGAGATAGAATTTTTACGCAGCAGAAGCCCATTTTACCATGTTGAACAGGTTGAGGATCCTTTGCTCATCGTTCATGGTGCGCGTGATTTTCTGGTCTATAAAGCGTTAATGGATGAGTACGTTGAACGTTTACGGAACGAAGGTGTTGCAGTAAAATACAAAGTATTTGAAGATGAGACTCATGGTATTAATCTACCCGAAAACCAGCTTGAATTTTATAGAATAGCCGAAAAATTCCTCTCAGATCATCTTGGAGGAAGATTCGAAGAATAGATTTGTAAGTTCGTAAATTTTACTCCGCAGGTCGATGATGAATTGGCTTGCGGTTTTTTATGAGAAAAACTTGTTTTTGAATTTTTAACCTCTTCAATTAAATTGGAGAAACACCTCAAAAAATCCTACCTTACCTACTCTGGAATAGACGGCTAAATTGTTATTCTTAAATGATCTCGCACGAGGAGATTCACTTGGACGAAATAAATCTGAAAAGCATTTTATTATACCTCGATAGAATACTTCATTACCAGCTTTTTAAGATAAATGATACGGATGTCACCATATCGTCCCTATTGATTTTCATTATCTTATTTGCGGCATTGATGTTCTTATCAAAGCTGGCATCTAATCTCCTGGAAAAGCATGTTCTTACCAAGATGATGGTTGATACCTCCTCCAGGTACCGGTATCGGCAAATTACATATTATATATTGATGACGTTCAGTATTCTTTTTTCACTTCAGTTTATTGGAATAGATTTAAGCGGTCTTGCGGTAATATTCGGATTGCTTTCAGTTGGTATCGGTTTTGGTCTGCAGAATGTCACATCAAACTTCATTTCCGGAATAATTCTACTTTTTGAACAACCGATCAAGGTTGGGGACAGAGTGACTGTCAATGATACGCTCGGTGAGATTGTTGAAATCAACATGCGGTCGACTACAATAACTACTCTGCAGAATGTCTCAATTATCGTACCCAACTCTGATTTTATCTCTTCTCAGGTTGTAAACTGGTCACATCGTGATCCAAAAATTCGGTTGGAGGTTGATGTTGGCGTATCGTACAATTCCGACTTGGATATGGTACTTAAAGTGATGAAAGAAGTAGCACTGGAGCACAAAAACATCCTCAAAAACCCAGAACCGGAAGTCTTGCACAGGGGCTTTGGAGATAGTGCCTGGGATATGCAATTACGTGCCTGGATAGATAGTCCTGAGGGTCAGTTTAGAATTATTTCAGATTTGAATTGTGCGATAGTAAGAAAGTTTCGCGAAAACAATATTGAGATTCCTTTCCCGCAACGTGATTTACATGTTCGCTCATCAATTGCGGTTCCCCTGGGAATTGAATCTGCAGCAGCTAAGGAGATTTCTGTAGCTGCTGATCGAACAAGGCAAGAAGGATAAGCCAGCTATGAGCGGACGTATCGGTCCGGAATACGAGATTGTGCGCGAATTAAGGCGCGGTCCCTGGGTTACGGTGTATGAAGCACGGCATCGTGTTCTTGGGAGACGTACGCTCGTTAAATGGCTGAATCCTGAGCATATCGGTGATGAGGAGTTAACTGGACGCTTGCGACGTGAAGCTCGTCTTGGTGCAGCAGTAGACCACCCGAACGCTGCGAGATTATACGGTGTAGGGGAAGCTGAAGATAGACCTTATGTCGCAATTGAGTGGATTGAAGGGGAAGACCTTGAGAACCTCCTCAAACGATCAAAAACACTCCCTATCCCCAAAACCATAAGACTCGCCAGAGATCTCCTTGCAGGGCTGAACGCCATACATAATGCCGGAGTGGTCCATCGTGACCTCAGCCAGACGAATGTCCGTATCACAGAAGATGGACTCGCACGGATTACAGATTTCGGATTGGCTACTGGAAAATATGACCCACGTTATACTCTTCCAGGTACAATTG
>JAIOHU010000061.1 GCA_019912845.1 bacterium | reverse complement strand
GGTCTTTATATCGTATCTACTCCTATCGGAAACCTGGAAGACATCACTCTTCGTGCTTTGAATATCCTGAGAGAGGTAGATATCATAGCAGCAGAAGATACCCGCCACAGCAAGACACTTTTTGATCGTTTTGGGATAGCTGCCAAAGTTGTTTCCTACCATGAGCACAATAAATCAAAAATGACTCCTCGCCTTGTTGACGAACTCAAGGCAAAAAAACGAGTTGCCCTGATCAGTGATGCGGGGACTCCGGCAATTTCTGACCCTGGATATAAACTCTGCCGTGAAGCCATACAAAATAATATTGAGGTATATCCGATAGCTGGTGTAAGTGCTGCATTAGCTGCTCTGGTCGTTTCGGGACTCCCTACCGACCGTTTTGTCTTTGAGGGATTTTTACCTCGGAAAAAGGGAAGGCAGACCCGACTACATGCTCTGTCTCAAGAAGAACGTACTATGATTTTTTATGAGTCGCCTTTCCGTGTATATGCAACCTTGGTTGATCTCGCAAAACATCTTGGAGAAGCACGAGAAGCTGTTGTTTGCCGAGAGCTGACGAAAAAGTTCGAGGAGAAAAGCAGAGGCACTCTTCTGGAGCTGACAGAACAATTTGAAAATCGCAAGGTTAAAGGGGAAATAACCCTGGTAGTTGAAGGTGCGTCGTACTTTCAAAAGAAACTAAAAACAGACGATCACATGAACAAACTGCTCTTGTAAATCTATGAATCAACAGAAGATAAATAATTCGATAGTACACAGGTACACAACTCCAGGTTTGGAGCCAGTGCGTAAAGTGCGCGCTCTTTATAATCCACGCTCCGGTTTTTTTACAAACCAGGAGGGTGTTCGTAGTGCGTTGGAAGAGAACTGGGATATTGAAGGTATTGATCTAACTCTACAACTCAGTAAGAATGCTGAAGATGGTATAGCGAAAGCCAAACGTGCGATTGAGGATGGAGTGGATACCATTATTGTCGCTGGCGGAGATGGAATGGTTAACTCCATCGGTAGTGCTCTCCTGGGAACGGATACGGCACTTGCGGTTATCCCAACCGGCAGTGGGAATGGATTTGCACGACATTTTAATATTCCCTTGAACCCGGCAAAAGCAGCGGCAGCGTTGAAAAGAGGGAAACGTCAAAAGATTGATGTCGGGTTGATGAATGGTCGTCCATTTTTTGTCACCTGCAGCCTTGCATGGGATGCTGAATTAGCGAAAGGATTCAAAGACTCACCCGTACGTGGAGTAATCCCTTATTTCTTCGCAGGCATTTCCGGTTATTTTACATATAATCCTCAAAATCTGCAGCTTGAAATTGATGGGGAGAAGCTTGACCTACATGAACCGATGTTATTTACTGTAGCAAATCTGACTCAATTTGGCGGTGGGGCGAAGATTGCACCGAATGCTCAACCGGATGATGGTGAGCTTGTACTTGTGACTGTCCCGTACATTGAACCTGTTAAATTGCTTGGTCAGTTATTTCGACTATTTGATGGGTCAATCAGCAAGGTTCCTGAAATTTCCATGCGTAGTTTTAAGCAAATGAAGGTAGTCCGTGAGGGTAGTCAGTCCATACAAATGGACGGCGAATTGGTGCCAGCTGGCAGTGAAATTGAAATCATAGTTGATCCCATGGCTCTGAACCTGATCTTACCAGATCTATAGACTGATTCTAACTGTATGGTGTCGGTCATGGCCCTCCATGTTTGGCTTCGGTTTTAAAAAGTGAATAAACTTAGCCTTTCTGCAACACAAGAAAAGCTCCAATTGCCATTGGAACCAAAGCAATAAACTGATCGGCACTTGGTGGATTTCCGAAAAGTATCAAGATGAATAAAAGAGTAAAGACTGGTCTGACCGGTTGAATCAGAACAGTCTTGGTAATCGGAAGACGATGGATCGCTTCGATCCAGAAAATTTTTGATAACCCGAGCAGCAGTAATCCGTTGATCAGTAGCAGTGGGAGTGAGTTCATAAGCTGAACAGACGTTGGCAGTTCTTCAATTGAATATCCGAGACAGATCAGGAAGACTCCTGAGACCACACTTCTGAATAGCATTATGTAAGCTGAGCTTACTTCTCCGCGTGCATTTTTCTGGTATAAATTTCCCAAAGGAGTCCAGATAGTTGCGGCTATTATCAAGAGATCACCAATGTGAAACTGGTAAGTCCGAATTCCAAGGATAAAAACCGCTCCCACACACATGAAGAGTGCACCAATAATTTTCTTGCCGTTTACCCTTTCATTCTTGAACAAAAATCCAAATAAAATAAATGAGAAAAATATTTCCATCAGAGCAAGGATGCTGGCATTTCCCGCTGAGGTGTGTTTAATTCCGATAAAAGATAGGCCGTAATAGAGAATTCCGATATACAGAGTTGAAAGTAGTAGATTGATAAAAGCAGAACGAGAAAGCTTGAACCGTTCTTTTTTTGCCAGCATCACTCCCAGAAACAGTGGAACCGAAAGTAGTGTAGCGATTCCGGCGGTGAGAATTGGAGGGACAGTTGTTACTGTCACCGCAGTTATAATAGGGAAGAGACTCCAGAGCAACGACTCGGAGAGTAAAAATCCAAAACCTTTATGTTTTTCAGCAACTCGCATTTTCAATATTGGATAAAATTTACCAAAAGAAAAACCCCTCACAACACAATGAAGGGTTTATATTACTATAAAACTGATTGTACTAAAGTTATACTCGAGCGTCCAAGAGACTTCTCGCGATCACCAGACGTTGAATCTCACTTGTACCCTCGCCGATTTCTGTGATCTTCGCATCCCGGAACATTCTTTCAACTGGATAATCCATACAATAGCCATATCCACCATGAATCTGAATCGCATTGTTGGCTGCGCGGGTTGCGGTTTCACTGGCGAATAATTTTGCCATCGAGGCTTGACGGACATAATCTTTACCAGCATCTTTCAACTTTGCTGCATGATAGACAAGATGACGAGCGGCTTCTGTTTCAGTCGCCATATCAGCAATTTTCTGCTGGATCGATTGAAATGCAGAGATTGGCTTATTGAACTGTTCACGCTCCTGAGAATACTTCAATGCCTCATCGACCGCTCCCTGCGCAATGCCTAAAGCCATTGCCCCAATGGAAATACGGCCTCCATCGAGCACCGTCAGGAATTGTTTGAACCCATCCCCGAGGCTTCCAAGAACATCCTCATTTGGAACACGACAATCATCGAAGTGCAACATTACTGTATCGCTACCACGGATTCCCAGTTTTCTCTCTTTTTTACCAACGCTGAAACCCGGATTATCGGCATCAACAATAAAGCTGCTTATCCCTTTTGTTCCCTTTGATTTGTCTGTTACCGCAGTACAGACAATTCGACCTGAATAAGTGCCATTTGTGATATAAATTTTGGAACCATTTAGAATCCACTCGTCACCATCCTTGATAGCGGTGGTTTGAGTGCCACCCGCATCAGAGCCAGCATTTGGTTCAGTCAATCCAAAAGCACCGAGGTATGAACCATCACAGAGGGGTGGAATATATTTCTGTTTCTGTTCTTCTGTACCAAATAGAACGAATGGTTGGACGCCCAGGGAGATGTGTGCTGCCAGCGTGATACCTGTCGAGGCACATACACGACTGATCTCTTCGACCGCAATAGCGTAGGAGAGGGTATCCATACCACTCCCGCCGTACTCCTCAGGGATCGTGATTCCAAGCAACCCCAGCTCTGCCATTTTATCGATATTTTCTTTCGGGAAACGTTCATTTACGTCAATTTCAGCAGCAATGGGTTTAACTTCATTGAGCGCAAATTCACGAACCATCTCGCGAACCATTTTCTGTTCTTCGGTCAAAAACATTTCGGTAAGTTCCATCATTCCCTCGGTCTTGTGGTTTTACGCAACATACGATGGTACTAATCATCAAACCTTAATGTACAGAAGAAGATCGGATGAGGAAAGAGAGTTTGTTACCTATTACACAAGGGAGATCATGAAAAGGTTGGGCTCACTTTTTCTTTAATCCGGTGAAATACAGCATCGAGCAAGAGATCATTCAGTCGTAATTTCTTACTCTCTGAATTGCCACACAACTCTTTTCCTTATATATTCGGACGGTCTTTCAGGAGTGATAATCTCATTTAAAAAGAACCGACATATAGGAGTTTTCATTTCATTGAATTGGAAATTTCCAAATACTTGTTTGATCATCCTCTTCAATAATATAATTTGAACTTAAAATTGAGTCTTTCGGATAAATAAAATATGATTTTCAACTCCATTGAATTCATCATTTTCCTGCCAATAAGCTGGTTGATTTTCTGGTATTTGAATGGAAAGTCACTCCGCATACGAAATTTGTTTCTCATCGCGGCGAGTTACCTTTTTTATGGATGGTGGGATTGGCGGTTTTTGAGTTTGATAATTGTCAGTAGTGTCGTTGACTACATGGTTGGAATTGGTCTAGAGAGATATGAAAGTAAACGATCTCGAAAAATATTACTTATCATAAGTCTACTGGTAAATTTGGGTATTCTCGGATTCTTCAAGTATTTCAACTTCTTTGCAGATTCTTTTGCAGTGATGATGCAGAAGGTTGGCTGGCAAGTTGACCCGTTCACGCTTCGCATCATTCTGCCAGTTGGAATCAGCTTTTACACCTTTCAGACACTCAGCTATTCTATTGACATTTATCGAAAGAAACTCAATGCGACTCATGATATATTCGCATTTTTTGCCTTTGTGAGTTTTTTTCCGCAATTAGTAGCCGGTCCCATTGAACGTGCAAAATCCCTGTTACCCCAGTTTTTTGAACGGAGAAATTTTGATCTTGAAAGATCAAAAGATGGTTTGCGACAGATTCTCTGGGGATTCTTCAAAAAAGTAGTAATAGCGGATCAACTTGCTTTTTATGTGAATGATATCTTTCTCAATTATCAAGCATACGATGGATTGGTGTTGTTTTTCGGTGTTCTCTTCTTTGCTTTCCAAATATATTGTGATTTCTCAGGATACTCTGATATTGCGATTGGTACTGCGAAGCTATTTGATTTTGATCTGATGCAAAACTTTAATTATCCTTATTTTTCAAGGAATATCGGAGAATTCTGGCATCGTTGGCATATATCACTCTCATCCTGGTTTCGTGATTACGTTTACATTCCCCTGGGTGGCAGCTATGTCCCCAAAGGAAGACAAATCTTTAACATTCTCGTTACCTTTACAGTAAGTGGCCTGTGGCATGGAGCGAACTGGACTTTTGTTATCTGGGGATTTTTGAATGGTTTGTATTATATCCCGTTAATGTTCACCAAAAAACGAGGGAAGCTGGATACTGAGACAGCTGCTGAAAACCGGTTGCTACCCTCACTAGATGAATCATGGAAACTACTTCTGACATTTCTATTTACTCTGTTGGCTTGGGTGTTTTTCAGAGCGGATTCAGTGGGGCAGGCGTGGGAATATCTAGGCAGAATTTTTACTGTACCTGCAAGCAGTTTTCCAGGATACAAAACTCCTCTTCTGTTGATAGCTGTTCTAGTATCGATCGAATGGGTACAGAGAACCAAGCGTTTTGCACTTGATATCGTTAATGTGGCTATTGCGTACCGTTGGATCGTGTACACAGCGATTCTAGTCGCGATTCTCCTGTTTGGAAAGTTTGAAAAACAGGCATTCATCTATTTTCAGTTTTAGGAGCGGGGAATGTACCGTTTGATCAAACGAGGCATACTTTTTTTAATGATTGTTATTCCTGCTTATGTAGGAACTATCTTTATCGTCACCAATTTTATTCCAGCCGGTGTCAGAGTATTAATCGGCAGAGTAGCGAATGTTAATTTTGGGGGAATGAAACCCGGGGGTACGACCTATTTGAGCAATAAAGGGATGGCTGAAATCGATTCGCTGGATATACTTTTCCTCGGTTCTTCGCATGCCTACAGAACTTTTGACACACGAATTTACTCAGAACTGGGACTAAAAACTTATAATCTGGGTTCACCATCACAAACACCAGTGAACTCATATTTACTCCTCAAACACTATCTTCCTCAAAAACACATCAAAAAAGTGGTATTCGAAGCATATTGGCGAATGTTCTCCATTAGCAGTACAGAGTCAGCCTTTGATCTTATTGTAAATATGCCACCGGATTTTAGCAGGTTGCCGGTAATTGCTCATAATAAAAATCTCAATGTTTTGAGCTACTATCTATCCTGGCTACTTAATGTGAACCGCATAGATTACAATTCGATCAAACCTATTGTTTCACCAATGAATCAGTTTGTTGGAGGCGGATTTGTAGAAAAGTTACGTTCTGATTATCAGCCAGATTTTCCACCTGGAATGTCGTTAAAAATGGAAGCACAAGAGGTTCAATTCAAATACTTCGAGAAAATAATTAAACTACTTTCCGAAAACGATATCGAATTAATCGTCACCTTTCAACCGGTCAGCCAGCAGCTTCTCGACATGTCCATTGGCGATGAAAAACTGATTCAGCGAATTGAAGAAAATGTAGCTGAACACAACCTGCCATTGATTGAATTTATGGATGTTGACTCACTCCGTTCCACCGAGTTCTATGTCGATGAAAATCATTTGAACAACCGTGGAGTCAGAGCTTTTAACCAATTGTTTATTCAACAATTAATTGAGTCGGGGGCTATACCACCCATTAGCTCCGGCACTGGATATTCCCAGTCTGGAAACACACCCGAGATTAGCGGAATTTTCTGAGCTTTTGAGGAATAGCAACGGAAATATCCCCTTCCATAAATTTAAAATAAAGCCACGAGAAAAGAGAAGAATTTGAAACGTGTATTGCTATTGCTCGCGAAAGGATTTGAACCCCTTGAAGCTGCTGTATTTACTGATGTTCTTGGTTGGAGTTCAGAGGAGGGTGATGAACAATTCGAAATTTTATCAGCGGGGTTACATCAAGAGGTAAAAGCTTCGTGGGGGTTGACGATTTTACCTGATATCATATTAGGAATTCCTGAAGCACTCCCTAAAAAGTTGGCGAATGAATTTGATGCTGTTGCTGTCCCCGGCGGATTTGAGGAACATGGATATTATATAGATGCTCATGATCAGGTGTTTTCTGATGTTCTGGCAGCATTCAATAACTCAAGGAAAATCATCGCTTCGGTGTGTGTGGGGGCACTACCTCTTGGGAAGGCTGGAATACTGAATGGACGGAAGGCAACAACCTATCATTTAGATAATGGCGAACGTCGGAACCAACTTTCTGAAATGGGTGCAACAATCCAGAATGATTTGATTGTAGTCGATAAAAATCTGATTACATCATCCTGCCCCTCAACGGCACTTGACGTTGCCTTTACTCTTCTCGGATTGCTTACGGATGCGCAAAATGTTGAAAAGGTTAAAAAAGCAATGGGGTTCTAGGAAGAATTTTTGATCTATATGCTTATAACAAATGAAAACCTGGTCTCAATTAAGTGACCAGGTTTTTTTAATCACGCGCCGTACAGCGAATCGACCTTGAGCCGGAGCCGGTTCGACTCAGGGAACCATCACTGACCGACGGCGCTTGACTACTTGCAATGTATGATTCAGACTCTATGAGCCGTTACTTACTATTCTGCAAGGTATGTGCCAGTTTTCCTTCATGTTTTTGTAACATATTGATAAGTCTATAGTAACATTCGAATTAAAATTGATTTTGATTAGATTGACAAAAATACCTGTAGCGTATTGAATCATGTTTGTAATCTATGAGTAGCATTTTAGCGCAGAATATTTATTCGCGGGTATTTTGAATTCCAGACTCGGAGATTCTAGCTTGAATTGTGTCTCAAAAATGGGTACTATAAATTTCCTG
>JAIOHU010000060.1 GCA_019912845.1 bacterium | reverse complement strand
GTTTTTGTAGATATTGCCGTAGTGGTGGAATTTGGTAGTCACGTGCGCTTGAGGGGCGTATGCTCGAAAGGGCGTGCCGGTTCGAGTCCGGCCTTCGGCACTTATTGATGGCGCAACTATGGTTGCGCCTTTTTTGTCCTCTGAAGATGGATTTATTTCGATTCTTTCATCTTCAACATGATTGCATCCGCAAAAAACTTTACTGCCTGGCTTGGGAACTGAAACTTGAGATACCCTCCCCAGAAGGGAAAAGAGCCCGCTATTGCTCCTTTTACATGTCTTGAGCAATACTTGAGACAGTGCGTGGCTTTCACCTGATTGATCAATTGATTTGCCGCCAACACAAGCCTGTCGTCTTCCACATATTGCGTCAGTTTCAGAAACAGGATTGCCAGTTGTGAATTCCCAGCCAGACAAATGTATTTATCATTCGATTGCCAGTTTTGCTGCAGGGTTCCTGGCATAAAACTCAGCTTACTGGAGTTCAACTCTTCCGCCAGATTGTTCACGATAATCAACTGTGATGCCTTGTACACCTGCTCAATGATCAATGGTTCAAGGTTAGGGAGAAATGGGGCTGATTCAAGCAGTCCACGCAGTGTATATGCAATTGTATGAGTCGAAGGCGGTTGGTCTGGTAGAGATTCCATACCATCAATCCAGCCATCATCTCGCACACAGGACATCACCCATTCGATATTTTTCTTAGCGGTAGCACGTAAATCCAGACGTAATGCCTGCTCCGCAGTCGTCAGCATTGCCCAGGCAACCTGACTGTTATAGGCATGGGGTGTATCTTGATATGTGTATCTTCGCCAGCAACCATCTTCATCTTGAATGGATTGAAGCCATTCGGCAGCACGTACCGCTGCCTCCAGAAAACGAGCTTCGCCGGTTTCCTTGTAGAGTGCCACCCAACCGTGCATAACCTGCCCTGTGTTAAATACGATAGGATAAGCATTTGTGTCTATCCCACCTCGTACCGCTCCACTCGGCAATTGAATCTTTATTTCCCAGTCCCCCATTCTGATCGCACGATGAAGGGCATCCATATCCGCAAAACGTCTGGCGTATTCGACAAAAGTTTCTATTGTGTTGCCAGTAGTTTCGGAACAAGATGGCAACCAACCCTTAATTGGAGACCATCCGGCTGCTATGCCATCACCCTTGGAGTTGTCCTGAGCGGTTTTTAACCAGCTTATGGCAGCGTCTAGATGCTGATCATCGCTTCGAATCCTTCGACTGGAACGTGAAACAAGATGTTTTTGTGTGCTGTTATGGCTGAGAAAAAACAACAGCTTTATAGCACTGACAACTTTTCCCATGTATCTTAAATCTTCCCCAACTGAATTGAAATGGTTGAAATTAACATGAAATTTTGGGCTGAACTTTCCACTACAGGGTAGTTGAAATGTATTTAAAGTGAATATGGGGAGAAAGCCGTTAAAAATTCAAGCCTGAAGATTGAATTGTTCAGGTGAGCATTTAAAACACTCGAGTCTTATGGCAGTCCAAGAACGCTTTTTCACTCTGCGTCATGCCAGCGTGGTGTTAGCTGGCATCCAGCAGGGTATTGATATTATTGATGTTGGGAATACAATATCTACTGATTTTTGTCCAGAAAATCCAAAATTATTCAAACTTACGATGCAGCCGACGATGGACTCATCAAACACAGTGACTAAACATACTGAACATTGGAGAAACGGGAGTAGCCTTTCCTTCCTTCACGTCATCTGGCTGCCATTACTTCTGGGATTGACTTTAAGGCTGCTGGCATTCGCATTTATCCATCCCACTCTAGCCAATGATCCTCTTGACTATCACCAGTTGGGTGAGCAACTCGCCGTGGGATCGGGTTATGTTCAGGTGGATCAGAATACTGGAGAAACCACCCCAACCGCCTATCGTCCCATTGGCTACCCCGCTTTTATCGGTTTGATTTACAGCCTTTTCGGTGCAACTCCAGCAACAGTTCGGATTGTTCAGGTCTTTTTTTCTACATTGTCGATTGTTCTTTTCGCGCTGATTGTCACGCGGTTCGCTGGTAAGAAGTATGGTAAACGTGGGGCGTGGTTGGGCGCACTCTATGTTCCTCATATCCTCTACCCTGTTGCACTGCTCAGCGAAACTGTATTCCTCCTTTTATTCTGGATGTTATTGGTGTTGTCTGAGTACTTGAGGTCAGCTTTAATAGATCAAAAATCACCTGGTCAGAGGCTATTTTCAGCGGCGACTGTGGGACTTTTTATTGGGGTTGGAACCTTAGTCAAGCCAATACTCTGGGGACTTGGGATGCTTTTTGTTCTGTTACGAACCTTGCCGATTCACATAAAATATCGAAGCCGCCTTATTATTAGCATTATAACTGCCTCTCTGCTTCTGCCACTGGGTTGGATGGTACGTAATCAACAGGTGATGGGTGCATTCACCATGAGTACGAACACTGGGGCAAATCTTTGGGTGGGCAATAATCCTGACGCCTCTGGTGGGTATGAATGGGTCGATCCTGCAGTTGATAGCCCTGACTCGGAAATAGAAGCTGATAAATCACTACGCAGATTGGCAGTCGATTCAGTTTTGGAGCATCCGGTTGGCTTAGTGAAGAGGATTCCGCTGAAAATCGCACACCTGTTTCGATCCGATGGTGAATTGTTAGTCGATCTCTTCACTCACAGAAAATACGATTCTTATTCTGAAGCATACCGCGCAGTCCCTGGAGTTGCAATATTCTTAACCTGGCTATCCTACTCACTTGTAATCCTGCTGGGGTGGACTGGGTGGTTTTTTGTAAGCAATCCAAAGGGAGCCTCGACTAAAACGATGGGTTCTGCTGGAGAAGGTAAAAATATTCACTCCACATCTGATATCGCTTCCAGCGAAAATGATAGACCAATTCCATCTCCATCATGGTATACCACATGGAGGGGTATCTCAGCCCTCCTCTTTGTCGTCTATCTAATTTTTATTACGATCTTTTTCGGAAGCTCACGTTTTCATGAGCCTCTACTGCCATTGTTCATGATCTCAGCAGTATTTATTGAAAGATCAACTTTTAACCTCCGATCAGCTCATCTTGGTAAAACCATCATTTGGGGGTTGGGAGTCCTCTTTTTTGTTGGTTTATGGTTTGGAGAATTTCTTACATTGTTTCTGAAGTGATTGTGTGAGCCTCTGGAAAGTAGGCCATTCCTGAAATGCTCACTGTCTGCTCTCTGTTCGGTATATAAAAAATAAAGCCACAATACTTTGTTGCTTTGCTTCACAAACAGGAACGGATAAGGTTGTAGAGCTTGACTCCTAAGGAGTATAGCTATAATTTAGTTGTGATATACCTGTTTTTTTTACGCAGGGTTGTATTGGCTTTAAACCTTAAAGGAGGGGGGAGTCCTTGATTGTAGGTCACCGCCCCGCGTCATAGATAAAAATTAAAAGTAAATGAGCCGGAGTGTAAAGGAGATTGTTATGAGTATTGGATTGAGAACGGTGGGTGTTTTGTTGCTTTCACTACTTTTTGTCATAAGTGCGTTTGCCTTTGACAGTCAGAAAGTGATGATAACGTCCGAAGGTTTAGTTACGGATCAACAAGGTGCGCAGGAATGGCAGAATGAGCTGGATCGCACATGGCCTGATTCCATTCTCTACGTTTCACCAACCGATTACAGTGGTCTGATAGTCGTTCAAAACTATTGGAGTGGAGTTCGTTTCACTGCACCTGCAGATTTCCAGTTGCAGGGTGTTCGTTTTCTTCCATTGAACCAGAGTAACAACGTGAACTCTCCTTGCGAAGTTTATGTTTATTCCAATAATGCTGGACGTCCGGGACAAAACTTGAATGGAAACGAACCGGTTTGGACTGGTACTCTCCCCCAATTTGGTCCGTGGGCAGATAACTGGATTGAAGTTGATTTTGATGCTGATGGAGTTGATTTCATCGACGTCGCTGAAGGCGAAGATTTCTGGATTATTTATGGTCCTGCTCCTGGTGGTGCCTATCCTGGTCAAAATGGTAGTGGTTATTGGTGCCTATATGACTCCGAAGCGTCACCTGGCGCACGCAGCGGTTATTCAACCGGTGCAATTGATGCTGCTTACACCCCCACCGCTGGTGACCTTTTCATCATTGCTGAGGGTGAAGTTGCAGAATTTGTCGATGTTAAAGCCGTTTCGGTTTTTAACGACATTCAGCTGTTTCATATCTCCACTGCAGATGAGGTAGCCCTTAGCGCAAAATTCCTCAACAATGGTAACTTGGATTCTGGTGAAGGCACGGTCAATTTCCTGATTGAAGATTCTCAAGGCACAGTCCTCTTGGATCAAGATGTTACAATAGCCAGCTTCACTGCTGGTGATACAATAACGGTTGACTGTCCGGTTACTTGGACTCCGCTGTTTACAGATCATCACATTGTCACAGCCTCGGTTTCTCTTGATGGTGATGCTGATCCCGCAAACAACTCCACAAAACTTCTGCAGGCTGTTGTCGATAATGGTAGTTGGTATGCCTATGATGATGGTGAACTGGAAAATGGTACTGGCTTCCAGGAAGGTAGCGGTTGGGCTGTAGACTATCGTGCAATTGATTATCCAGCAGTCATTGACTCAGCAAGCTGGTTTTTTGGTTCTGATGATGAGACAGCGAACTTACAGGTTTGGTCTGCAGTTGGTCCACGTGGACAGTTGACAATCACTCAACTCTGGACGAATGAAAATGGTCCTGTTACTGGCGATGCCTGGAACTCTTTCGCAGTGAATGATGCTGAAAATCCTGAAGGTTTTTCACTTCAGGAGGGTGGATTTGTTGTGATGTATGTCTGGGGTGCCGATGATAGCGCATATCCCTATGATGATTCAGCACCAAAGAGTGCGTCGAACCCGGATATGCCGGATGCATCTTACCAGATCGCTGATTTTGGTGAGAGCTGGTTTTATGACAACAGTGGAAACTGGGGTATGCGCGCTCGTCTAGGACAGGGTGTTGCACCAGAAATCAACTTCCCGAATAATGATTTTGATTTTGAGATGGTTAATATTGGTGACACAGGGCAGGTGTACTTTGTTGTCGAAAACAACGGTGATGGTCCTGCACGTATTGACTCACTTCGTCTTGGTCTGCCGGGTGAACTTACAACAGATGTCGAGTTCCCGTTTGTAGTCAATCCGATGAGCATGGATTCATTGGCGATAATGTGGACACCTACTGAAGAAGGCCCGATTGGTGGTCAAGGTACAGTAGCCGCATTGGTCTATCACAATGACATCAATCTTGATAGCCCCTTTATCGTACGTCTGCATGGTAATGCTGAAGTTTCGGTACGTGAAATTGCTGACTCAGGTATTCCGTCAGAATTTTTCCTGAACCAGAACTTCCCGAACCCCTTCAACCCAGTCACAGGTATTCGTTTTGGACTGAAGGAACAGGGCAATGTAACATTGAATGTATTTGATGTTCTCGGACGTCAGGTAGCTACACTGGTAAACGAACAACTCAATGCGGGTGTACACGAAGCTACTTTCGATGCCAGCCTGCTGCCCAGTGGTATTTATTATTACGCAATCGAAGTTAACGGCTTTACCAGCATGAAGAAAATGGTGCTGATGAAGTAAGTTGGCTGACGATAGAATTTCGATTTTCATGATTCGTCAGATGAGAATCGAATCGGAGAATAGGCTGCTTCTGCTCCAGAAGCAGCCTTTCTTTTGTGTGTATATGAGGGTTGTAGGTTTTTAGGGTGTGTGTTTTTGCTGAAGTCCTGATATTTCCACATAATCTGTAGATGTTACGGAATTTAAAGGACGCTGCTAAAATGAGTCAGTTTGTGGGCTGAAACTGGGTATGGGTAAGACAAAGGTAAATGTTGGTTAATCCTATTATTTAGCAAATCAGGTGTGTTTACAAGTGCAATGCCTCTCATTCCCGGACCACCCACCTTCCTGGATGCCAGCTAACACCCTGCTGGCATGACGCGAGGTGGGGAGACCACCCTGGAGAGTAGTGTTAGTTGATGGGATTGCTTCACATACGTTCGCAGAAATAGTAGTGGGAGAGATAGAATAGAGCAGAGTAATATTAAGAGCAGCAGCCAACCCCTGTAATATCAGAAGCTCATATTTCTGAATGCTAATGTAGTATTTCGAATCCGGCTGGCGAGGATTTTTGCAAGGTTGGTCATTAACAGGTATCCGAAGTTGCAGTCCTTAGCCATACGTTCGCGTAACAAATCGTGAGGAATTCTCAAAAATGAGGTGGCTGTTTTACCGACAACGGCCGCTGAACGTGGGGAACCATCAACAAAAGAAATGTCACCAACAACCAATCCTACCTGAAGACTTTCAAATACGCTGATTTGTTCATTTTCAAATGGCGTATTTAATACAACTGAAATTCTACCATCACTTAATATATATAGATCACGAGTTTTACTATTCTCCGGAATAATAATATCCTCTGCTTTATAGTGCTCTTCAGTAGCCAGATCAACCAAAATTTGCACTTGATCATCGGATAAATCCTGGGTTAATCCGGTTTTATCAATGATTGCTCGGTAGTTCATTTAAAACCTCAGATATTAAAAGCCTGAAATACTTTTGAAACTTAAATATAGAAAGAGATAAACCGGGATCAAAACGAATCAAGGTGATTTTCCATTTGAAGAATTCTGCACTAAATCATGAACGAATATATTTCACTTCAGAGTAACTCTTGAAACTTTTGTTTTGTCATACAATCTCTAAACAATTGTAATTACGCGATTCTCGATCTGCAGCCAGGTTATTCGAATTTCTAACATATATAGCAGCAATACCTTCCTGGATTCCAGCTTAAACCATGCTTGAATGACCTAGCAGAAGAAGACTATGGCAAAATAATTTATAGCAAAATTCCAATGAGTTAACTCACCGCTAAGCGAGAAAAGGAACACACCATTTAGGTTATGACTTGACCTGAGTAAGGAAGTGACCTATTTTCCCGTCAGAATTGTTAGATTATGTATTCCACCCTTGCTCCGGGAGTCATCTTTCAATATCTGGGAACACTCGACCATTTATTCTGTAAAAAATTTCCATAAACACTTTCCAAATAAATTAATATAAACAACGTGGATCTGAGAAGAGGGACATCAGATGATCCAAATTCAAGATTTGAAGAAGCACTATGGCACCTTTCCGGCGGTTGCCGGAATTTCTTTTGAAGTTGCGAAG
>JAIOHU010000059.1 GCA_019912845.1 bacterium | reverse complement strand
AAAAAGGGTGGCGCTGAATTTCGTAGTTTTGATTCCATTGATAACGCTCCTGAAGAGCGTGAACGTGGTATTACCATTGCTACAGCGCATGTTGAGTATGAGACGGACAACCGTCACTACGCGCATGTAGACTGTCCTGGTCACGCTGACTATGTAAAGAACATGATTACTGGTGCTGCGCAGATGGATGGTGCGATTGTGGTTGTTTCCGCTGCTGATGGTCCCATGCCACAGACTCGTGAACATATTCTTCTTGCACGTCAGGTGAATGTTCCTGCGCTTGTAGTTTATATGAACAAGGTTGACATGGTTGATGATGAAGAGCTTCTTGACCTTGTCGAACTTGAGATGCGCGATTTATTGAACGAATATGAATTCCCTGGTGATGATATTCCTATCATTCGTGGCAGCGCACTTGAAGCGTTGAATAATCCTGAAGATCCCGAGAAGACCAAGTCGATCATGGAATTGATGGAAGCAGTTGACAGTTATGTTCCGCAGCCTGAACGTGATGTTGACAAGCCTTTCCTTATGCCTGTTGAAGATGTTTTTTCGATTACCGGTCGTGGCACAGTTGCTACTGGTCGTATTGAGCGTGGCGTGATCAATGTTGGTACCGAAGTTGAGTTGATTGGTCTTGGTGCGCATCGTAAGACAGTTGTAACTGGTGTTGAGATGTTCCGTAAGATTCTTGACCGTGGTGAAGCTGGTGATAATGCCGGGTTGCTTCTTCGTGGTGTTGATAAAGATGAGATTGAACGTGGTATGGTTCTTTGCAAGCCGGGTGCGATAACTCCTCATACGAAGTTTGAGGGTGAGGTTTATATCCTGAGCAAGGATGAGGGTGGTCGTCACACACCGTTTTTCAAGGGCTATCGTCCGCAGTTCTATTTCCGTACAACTGACGTTACTGGTGATATTACCTTACCTGAAGGTGTTGAGATGGTAATGCCTGGTGACAATGTTAAGATGGATGTAGAATTGATTACCCCGATTGCGATGGACGAGCAGCTTCGTTTCGCAATTCGTGAAGGTGGCCGTACAGTTGGTGCGGGTGTTGTTACTAAGATTAAAGAGTAGTCAACGTTGCGAAGCAGAATTACCTGGTTCTGTTTCAATTGAAGGAGGGTAGCGTGGCAGGTCAAAATATACGCATCCGTCTAAAAGCGTACGATCATAATTTGATTGACAAGTCGACGCAGAAGATCATTCAGACAGCGCGTGGTACTGGCGCAGTGATTTCTGGTCCGATACCACTTCCGACACGTCGTACAGTTTGGACAGTGCTTCGCGGTCCGCATATTGATAAGAAATCGCGCGAGCAATTTGAAACACGTATTCACAAACGTCTGATCGATATTCTCAATTCGTCCTCCAAGACCATTGATGCGTTGATGAAGCTGGAACTTCCGGCTGGTGTCGATATCGAGATTAAGACCTGAGAGGCTTTATCATGGCGAATGGAATGTTAGGAAGAAAAATTGGGATGACCTCTGTCAGTGTTGGGGGTGCATCCATCCCGGTGACCGTGATTGAAGCTGGTCCTTGTGATGTTGTACAGGTTAAATCGACAGACGGTCCAGACAAATATGATGCTCTTCAGATGGGATTTATTCCCAGGAAGAAGACCCGTGTAAACAAGCCAACTGCAGGTCATTTCAAGAAAGCAAACCTGAAAGCAACCAGGAATTTGCGTGAGTTTCGTGATATGACCGGTAAAAAAGCAGGTCAGAAAGTGGTTGTTGATGAGCTGTTTGAAGCTGGCGAAATGATTACAGTCTGTGGGTTATCAAAGGGTCGTGGTTTTACGGGCGTAATGAAAAGACACAATTTCCATGGACACAAAGCGACTCACGGTACACATGAGAGTTTCCGTGGTCCCGGTTCCATCGGTGCGTGTGCCTGGCCATCCAAAGTTGTTAAGGGGAAAAGAATGGCTGGTCAGCATGGTGTCAATCGAATTACTGTCAAGAATCTCCAAGTTGTTGAGATTATAAGTGATAAAAATTTGCTCCTGATTAAGGGAGCAGTGCCCGGAGCTCGAAACTCCGTGGTAGAACTAATCAAGCAATAAAGGTACCGGTCATGAACGTACCTGTGTATAACCGTCAAGGTCAGAAGTCCAGCAAAGAAATTACGCTGAGCGAAGAGGTGTTTGGCATTGAGCCAAATGACCATGCAATCTACCTTGCGGTAAAGGTTCAGCGCGCACGAATGCGTCAAGGAACACATTCCACCAAGAACCGTACTGCGGTCAGTGGTGGTGGTAGGAAACCCTTCCGTCAAAAGGGACGTGGAACTGCGCGTGCAGGAACTATCCGAAGTGGTATCTGGCGTCATGGTGGACGAATATTCGGACCTGTTCCTCATGAATATAAAATGAAGATACCTCACAAGGTTAATCAGCTCGCCCGTGCAAGCGTGTTGTCAAGTCGAGTCGCAGAAGAGAAATTCAGAGTTGTAGAAAACTTCTCATTTGAAAATGTCAGTACAAATGAACTGACGCAGTTTCTGAAAGGTTTCGAATTCTCTGCCGAAAAAGTGCTGATTCTGACATCTGAGTATGATAGCAACCTTGTGAAATCTGCGCGGAATCTTGCAAACTGTGCCATTCGAGTAGGTGCAGAAGCTTCGACATACGACTTAATGAACTATCGAATGCTCCTGGTTATGGAGGGGGCAGTTGAAAAACTAACAGAGGTGCTCCGTGGAAGAAAACGCACGGCTGAGAAAGCTGCTTAAGCGACCTTTGCAAACGGAAAAAGTTGTTGCAATGCAGGAAACAAGCAATACCTATTCGTTTGAAGTTCCTCGAAGCGCCAATAAAATCGAAATTAAGCGGGCGGTCGAGGGGCTGTTCGAAGTTAAGGTCGTTGATGTCCGTACCGTGACCGTTCATGGTAAATTGAAACGGATGGGTCGTTTTGAAGGTCGGCAAAAGTCCTGGAAGAAAGCGATGGTTACGCTCCAGGAAGGTGATTCGCTTGATCTCTATGAGAACGTCTAACTGTACGGGAAGGTAAATCCGTGAGAATTCCAGGTGGAATTCGACGTCACGACACCGCCGCGAGGGAAGTATGTTAAAAAAATATAATCCAGTAACACCAGGACAACGTTTCAGGACGAACCTGGACTATTCCGAATTGAGCAAGGTCGAGCCTGAGAAGAGTTTACTCGAACCATTGCCGAAGTCTGGCGGAAGAAATAATCATGGACGCGTCACTGCCTGGCAGCGAGGTGGTGGTCATAAACGTAAATATCGCAGAGTCGATTTTAAACGCGATAAGTATGGTATCGCAGCGCGTGTCGCCTCCGTTGAATATGACCCTAATCGAAGCGCTTTCATCGCTTTATTGATTTACCGGGATGGTGAAAAACGTTATATTCTCGCCCCCAAAGGAATCAAGGTTGATGATGTGCTGATGAGTAGTAAGGAAGAAGCGGAAATTAGAGTTGGTAATGCTCTTCCACTACATAAAATTCCACTGGGAACTGAAGTTCACAATGTGGAAATGAAGCCGGGACGAGGTGGTCAGCTAGCAAGAAGCGCTGGTGCATCTGTTAGATTGCTTGCACGTGATAGTGGATATGCAGTCTTAAAATTACCGTCAGGTGAAATGAGACAAGTTCCTGAAGGTTGCCTGGCTACAATTGGTACTGTCGGCAATGTTGAACACGAAAACGTGTCGTATGGAAAAGCAGGAAAGACACGCTGGCTGGGTCGCCGTCCGAATGTTCGTGGTGTAGTCATGAACCCGGTTGACCATCCCATGGGTGGTGGTGAAGGACGTTCATCTGGTGGTCGTCACCCTTGTACACCCTGGGGTAAGCCGACTAAGGGTTACAAGACCCGCAAGAAACAAGCGTCTGATAAGTATATAATCAAGCGACGCACTGAGAAGAAATAGTTATTCATCTTCAGGATATAGTCGTAATCTGTTAAACCTGCACGAGGTGAAACATGGCCCGATCGATAAAAAAGGGTCCATTTATTGAAGAAAGTCTGTTGAAGAAGGTTCTCGAAGCCAGGAATTCCAACAGCAAAAAAGTAATTAAAACATGGTCGCGTAGAAGTACCATCAGTCCAGATTTTGTGGGTCTGACATTCGCGGTTCATAATGGGAAAAAGCATATCCCAGTGTATGTCTCTGAAAATATGGTCGGTCATAAGCTTGGTGAATTTGCAGCGACACGCACATTTAGGGGCCATTCAGGCGACAGAAAAACTGAAAAAGCAAGCCGAGTCAAGTAGAAAGGCGAACAGATGGAAGCGAAGGCAACCGCCCGATTTGTTAGAGTGGCGCCGAGAAAAGCAAGGCTGGTCGCTGACATGGTTCGCGGCAAAACAGCCGGGAACGCCCAGGGCATTTTGACACATAGTGCGAAAAAAGCAGCGATTCCGATTGAAAAACTTCTTCGCAGTGCATTGGCAAATCTGATGAACAAAGAAGAAGCACGTGGACTAAATGTCAACGAAGCTGTCATTAAGACGATTTTTGTTGATGAAGGCCCAACGATGAAACGTTGGCGTCCACGAGCAATGGGTCGTGCTACACGGATAAATAAGCGGATGAGTCACATGACTATTATTGTCGAAGCCAACGAGTGACCGGAGGAATTATCTAATGGGACAAAAAGTACATCCGGTCGGCTTTCGGTTAAAGGTTAACAAGACCTGGAGTTCAAACTGGTTCGATGAATCAAATTTTGCAGACAAGCTGGAAGAAGACTTGATGTTGAGAAAATATCTCAACAAACGTCTACAGAATGCTGGGGTCGCAAAAATTGAAATCGAGCGTACGCCGAAACTTATCACCATCTCAATCCATACTGCACGTCCGGGTATTGTAATTGGACGTCGTGGTACCGAAGTCGATAAGTTGAAAGCTGAGTTGGCGCAGGTGACGGGAAAAGATGTACAGCTCAATATTTTTGAGATTAAACGCCCTGAAATAGAAGCGGCATTAGTAGCTGAGTCCATTGCGCATCAATTAAAAGGTCGTGTCAGTTTTAGACGCGCAATGAAAAAATCTATACAAGCTGCAATGCGTATGGGTGCTGAAGGTATAAAAGTGAATTGTAAAGGGCGACTCGGCGGAGCAGAGATGAGTCGCAAGGAATCCTACAAAGAAGGACGGATTCCGCTGCATACACTCCGTGCTGATATTGATTATCATTTGCATACTGCCATGACCACCTACGGAACCATTGGGGTAAAGGTCTGGGTATGTAAGGGTGAGATTCTGGGAAATGAAGTTGCACAGCATGACAATGCTGCACAACGTACAGATCAGCCACCACGGCGTGGTAAGAAGAAATAGTTAAACGCACAATTTTAAGATTAGGATAGAACCATGCTCGCTCCGAAACGCGTAAAACGGCGTAAGGTGCATCGCGGACGAATGAGGGGATTAGCACACCGTGGTAGTGCTGTCAATTTTGGGCAGTGGGGTATAAAAGCCCTCGAACCAGGGTGGATCACTTCTCGTCAAATAGAAGCATCTCGTGTCGCTATAACTCGTCATGTGAAACGTGGTGGAAAAGTATGGATCCGTATTTTCCCAGATAAGCCAGTTACAAAGAAACCGGCTGAGGTAAGAATGGGTAAAGGTAAGGGATCACCAGAATTCTGGGTAGCGGTTGTAAAGCCCGGAAGGATTCTTTTTGAACTTGGCGGTGTTCCTGAGGATCTCGCGAGATCAGCATTGAGATTGGCACAGTATAAATTGCCAATCAAGACGAAAATTGTTGGACGTTTGGAGGGGTAGCATGAAGCAATTGGAAGAATGGCGTGAAATGAACAATGAAGAGTTGCAGGCGAGGCTGAATGATGCCGAAGAAGAGCTTGCAAATCTGAACTTTCAATTGGGTAGTCATCAGCTTGAAAGTCCGATTAAAGTGCGAACAGCACGCCGTAACGTTGCTCGTTTGAAAACTCTTATTCACGAGAAGGAATTGGGTGAACTTAAAACCCAGGGATCAGAGGAGTAAACTGTGGAAATTCGTGGACGGCGTAAAATAGTTACGGGAACAGTAGTTTCCGATAAGATGGACAAGACGGTGACGGTTCAGGTATCGCGTAGACTGCAACACCCTCGCTATAAAAAGTTTATAACCAAGTCGAAAAAATACCATGCTCATGACGAAAGTAATGAATGTGGTATGGGCGATATAGTCCGTATGATGGAAGTTAGGCCGCTTTCCCGCACGAAAAGGTGGCGGGTTACGGAAATTGTAAAGAAAGCGTTGTAGGCAATTATTAATTTGCTTATTCGCAGAGCTAAGATGGAACGTGGCTGTAAATTCAGCCATCATCCTTTAGAGTTGAGGATGTAATGATCCAGGAAGAAACAGTTTTAACAGTCGCTGACAATACAGGTGCCAAAAAGGTGAAGTGTTTTCGCATCCTTGGTGGAACCCGTAGAAGATATGCATCACTTGGTGACATTATCGTGGTCAGTGTGAAGACAGCTATCCCCAATAGCAATATCAAAAAGGGGAGTATCCAACGTGCAGTTGTTGTGCGCACCAAAAAGGCTGTCCGTCGTCGTGATGGTAGTTATGTCCGATTTGATGATAACGCTGCTGTAATTATTGATGAGCGTTTTGAACCTCGCGGAACCCGTATTTTTGGTCCGGTTGCGCGGGAGTTACGTGACAAACAATTTACAAAAATAGTCAGCCTGGCTCCGGAGGTATTGTGATCCGGCATATGAAAAAGCTCCCCCGTCACAGCTTAAGCGTACGTAAAGGGGATGAAGTGTTGGTGATTTCCGGGAATGACCGTGGTAAACGCGGTAAAGTTCTTAAAGTATTCCCGAGAGAAGACCGCATTATTGTTGAAGGTGTTCATTTTATCAAGCGTCACACAAAACCTAACCCGAAGATGCAACAGGGTGGTATTGTCGAACGTGAGGGTAAAATTCACGTATCCAATGTGCAGGTGATTGATCCCAAAACCAGCGAACCCACTCGTGTGGGGCATAAATACCTGGATGAAGAAGGTGGACGGAGACGCCGTGTTCGAGTGTCGAAAGTCTCCGGTGAAGTACTTGACTAGAGGGAATTGTGGCGAAGAAGGAAGATAAACAAAAAGGTCAGGATACGGGTAAAGGCAAAAAATCTGCCGATGCCAAGAAATCCGGTGGTGGCAATAAAAAAGCCAAAAAAGGTGCGGAGCAGAAAGTAGAAGCACCACCTAAAGGATATGAACCGGTTCTCCTGAAACTACATAAGGAAAAGGTAATCACACAGCTTACGAAACGCTTTGATTACCAGAATCCGATGGAAGTGCCAAAACTGATCAAAGTTGTGATGAATGTCGGTATTGGCGATGCACACAATGACCAGAAGTTACTGGAAAGTGTGGTAGAGGAGTTTCGAACAGTAGCTGGTCAACAGCCAGTAATAACGCGTGCTCGAAAATCCATCAGTAACTTTAAGTTGCGTGAGGGTATGCAGGTTGGTGTTGCAGTGACTTTGAGAGGTTTCCAAATGTGGGAATTCCTTGACAAGCTCTTTAATCTGGCTATCCCCCGTGTACGTGACTTCAGAGGGCTTCCTGATCGTTCATTCGATGGCCGCGGAAATTATTCCTTCGGAATAAAAGAACAGATTGTATTCCCGGAAATCGACTATGATAAAGTTGAGAAGATTCATGGTATTGATGTAACCTTTGTTACATCAGCAAACACTGATGAAGAAGCTCGTGAACTATTATCCTTGTTGGGATGTCCATTCCGTAAGAGAACGCCGGTTGCAGAAACAGAAAGTGCCCCCGCATAGTCGGGTAAGGAGATACCATGGCCAAGAAGTCAATGATCGCCAAATCGAAGCGTACCCCAAAGTTCAAAGTTCGTGGTTATAATCGTTGTTCACGTTGTGGTCGTCCGCGTGCCTACCTGCGAAAATTTGGAATTTGTCGTATTTGTTTCAGGGAACTGGCACTTTTAGGTCAGATTCCAGGTGTGTCAAAGTCAAGTTGGTAGAAGCTTAAAAATTATAAAGTCTGGTTAAGTCCGAAAGGCAGGAAACTGACCATGTCAGCAGTTACAGATCCTATTGCAGATTATTTGACCCGGATCAGGAATGGCATTCATGCGAATCATCGCCGAGTCGACATTCCATCATCAAGGTTAAAAAGAGATATTACACGTATCCTGTTTAAAGAAGGTTATATCCAGGATTACATCAATATTGAAGATGACAAACAGGGCATTATTCGTGTATTTTTGAAGTATGCTCGTAATGGCGATTCAGTTATTACCGGGTTGAAGCGAGTAAGTACCCCTGGTTTACGTAATTATGTTAAAGTAGATGCAATTCCACGTGTCCGTGCAGGGTTAGGTGTTTCGGTACTCAGTACACCGAAGGGTGTCATGACCGGATCACGTGCGAAAAAGGAAAATGTCGGCGGGGAAGTCCTGCTGTACGTTTGGTAACAACCGAATATAAGAATTCAGGCTTAGTACCCGGAGGGAAAGATGTCCCGAATCGGGAAATTACCGATCGCGATACCAGACAAAGTAAAGGTTAACATTGAAGAGCAGCATGTTTCAGTGACAGGGCCGCTCGGAGAATTAAACCATACTTTTGTCCCGGAAGTAGAGATCAAAACTGATGATGGCAATCTTATTGTCAACCGACGAAACGATGATAAACGGCATCGTGCGATGCATGGTTTATCGCGATCTCTTCTTGCTAATATGGTTGAAGGAGTGAGCAACGGTTTTAGCAAAACTGTACTCATCGTAGGTGTTGGTTATTCAGCAGAATTAAAAGGAAGTGGTGTCTTGATTCGAGTGGGATATTCTCATCCAGTCTGGTTAGGTGCCCCTCCTGGAGTAACGTTTGAGGTTCTGTCTCAATCCCAATGGGAACAGTATGGAATCACCAAACAAGCTGAAAATCAGAACTTTGCGATTCGAGTTTCAGGTTCCAGCAAACAGTTGGTTGGTCAGGTGGCAGCACGTTTACGTCGAATTCGTCCACCAGAACCTTACAAAGGCAAAGGCATCCGGTATCTGAACGAGCAGGTCCGCAGGAAAGCCGGAAAGGCAGCGAAGAAGTAATATGGCTATTAAGACGAAACTCAGGAATGCCGCGCGCCAGCGCCGGAAAATGCATATCCGCAAAAAAGTGTTTGGTACTGCAGAGCGTCCACGTTTATCCGTGTTCCGCTCGCTAAAACATATCTCTGCGAGCTTGCATGATGATGTAAATGGAGTTACCATCACGAGCTTTACTGATGCCAAACTCACTGATGAAATATTCCCGGTTGGTGATGAAAAATCCATTAAGGATAAGAAAGTGGAAATGCCACTCACTACGGGAACTGAAAAAGCATATCGAGTTGGGCAGATGATTGCTTCCATAGCAAAAGACAGAGGGATTGAAACAGCCGTATTTGACCGAAATGGTTTCCGATTTCATGGTCGGGTGAGAGCTGTTGCAATGGGTGCCAGAAAGGGAGGGCTGAAGTTTTGAGTCGTCGTGATAAGCAAGATGACAGCCACAACATGGATTCAGGTCTGATTGAACGAGTCGTTCATATCAACCGTGTCGCTAAAGTGGTAAAAGGTGGTCGTAATTTCAGCTTCAATGCAATTGTCGTTGTTGGTGACGGCAATGGTAAAGTTGGCTTCGGTCTTGGAAAAGCACGTGAAGTGATGGAAGCGATTACCAAGGGCACTGATATTGCCAAGCGCAGTATGAAACCATTCCCTATGCTGGGGCAAACACTTCCACATGCAATGATTGGTCGGTTCGGTGCTGCCAGAGTCGTGATTAAACCAGCTTCTCCCGGTACGGGAGTTATCGCTGGAGGTGCGGTGCGTGCAGTTATGGAATCCCTTGGAGTACGTGATGTGCTCACCAAATGCCTGGGAAGTCGAAATCCGCACAATCTGGTGAAAGCAACTTTCAATGGGTTGGAGAATATGGAAAACCTGGAGCATGTTGCACGTAAGCGTGGCAAACGATTCCAGGAGGTATTCGACTCATGAGTGAGAACAAGATAAAAGTTACCCTCAAGAACAGCGCGATAGGTCGTCAGGAAAAACAAAAACGAATTATCGCTGCACTTGGGTTGAGAAAATTACATCAGACGAAGGTTCACAAGGATACCCCAATCATTCGTGGAATGATAAAAAAGGTGGTACACTTGGTTGAAACTGAGACTGTAGAGGCGTAAGGGACGGACGATGGCGAAAGATCTTAGTAATCTTCAACCCGCTGAAGGGTCTGTACGCAATAACCGTCGACGTGGTCGTGGTGTTGCAGCCGGACGTGGTGGTCACACTGCTGGACGTGGTCATAAAGGACAGCACTCACGCAGCGGCTCAAAAAAGCGTGCCTGGTTTGAAGGTGGTCAGATGCCTATACAGCGTCGTCTACCGAAACGTGGCTTTTTCAACATATTTCGTGAGGAATATCAGACTATTAATCTACGTGATCTGGAAAGATTGGGTGAGATTGTAGCAATCACGCCGGAAATTCTCGCTGAAAAGGGACTTATTAAACGAGCTGATCGTCCTGTTAAACTTCTCGGAGTAGGAGAAGTTGAAAAGAAGCTGAATGTCGAAGTGACTGCTGTAAGTGCTGGTGCACGAGAAAAAATTGAAACTGCCGGCGGAACAGTTACCGTTCCACCTCCCGCACCAAAGAAACGCGGAAAATACAAAAAGAGAAGTGAACGCGAAAAGGCGTAACTTAACTTTGAAATAAAAAGTTTTAGCAACTTTAACTATTCACTGACTGTATCTCTGGTTGATTCCAGCAGGGTACAGCGAATCCGGGCGCAAGATGCTGGAAAAGATACGCAACATCTTCAAAATCCCAGAGCTTCGACGGAAGATCATCTTCACGCTCAGTATCTTCGTTGTTTACAGGCTTGGCGGTCATATCCCGGTTCCCGGGATTGATGCCGCGGTTTTGGGACAGTTCTTTGAACAGAGTGCGAACACGCTGTTTGGTTTATATGATTTGTTCGCCGGTGGTAACTTTAGCCGTGCAACAATTTTTGCGCTGGGGATTATGCCTTATATCTCAGCGTCAATTATTATCCAGTTGCTCGCGTCAGTGATTCCCTATTTCCATCGTTTGCAACAACAAGGCGATGAGGGAAGGAAAAAGATTACGCAAATCACCCGTTATGGGACAGTAGGTATTTCTGCACTACAAGCCCTGGGTGTTTCTGCATTCTTAATGGATATCCAGATTGGTGGGCAATCAGTTGTAATGCATCCAGGTATTGGCTTCTATTTTCTTACGATTATCACGCTGGTTGCAGGTACAGTGTTCATCATGTGGCTCGGTGAGCAGATCGATGAACGAGGAATTGGGAACGGCATCAGTTTGATCATTTTCGTAGGAATTATTGAACGATTTCCGTACGCTTTTCTCGATGAATTTCAGCTCCTTCAACAGGGCATTCGTTCCATCATGATGGAAATCGTGTTGCTGGCGATCATGGTTTTGACCACTGCAGCAGTGGTTGCTCTTACCCAGGGAAGTCGTAAAATCCCGGTGCAGTATACCAAGCGTGTAGTTGGACGAAAAGTCTATGGCGGTCAGACAACGCATATTCCTCTGCGAGTTAATACTGCAGGTGTTATGCCGATTATCTTCGCGCAGACTATCATGTTTATCCCGCAGACTGTGGCGACATTTGTTCCTGCAGGTGGATTTCAAGATTGGTTAAACTCAGCGTTTAGTTATACCAGCTATGTTTACATGATCTTTTATGGTTTATTGATTGTGTTCTTTACCTATTTTTACACAGCTATAGCATTTAATCCAGTTGACGTTGCAAACAACTTGAAAAAATATGGCGGTATGATTCCAGGTGTGAAGCCAGGAAAGAAAACCGCAGAGTTTCTGGATAATATCCTTACGCGCATAACATTGCCCGGGTCAATATTCCTGGCGTTGATTGCATTGCTGCCAACGATGGTAAGCAAAGCCGACCCTTCGATCAGTTTTAACTTATCTTCCTTCTATGGTGGAACCAGTTTATTGATTGTTGTGGGTGTTGCGCTGGACACATTGCAACAAATTGACTCACATCTGTTGATGCGTCACTATGATGGGTTAATGAAATCAGGCCGGATGAAGGGACGCCGGAGAATGTAACTTTACACTCCTGGGGGGGAGATGAAGATCATATTGTTAGGCCCTCCGGGTGTCGGAAAAGGCACCCAGGCGAAGTTTTTGATGGACAGATTGAGTGCAGTACAGCTTTCTACAGGTGATCTTTTGCGTGCAGCTGTACGTGAGGGAACTGAACTGGGAAAGAGTGCAAAAGGGTACATGGATCGTGGGGAACTTGTACCGGATGATGTGATTTTAGGTCTTATCGGTGAAAGAATGCAGGAATTGGGAGATAAGGCAGTGATCTTTGACGGTTTTCCCAGAACCGTATCCCAGGCAGAAGGGTTGGATAGCTTGCTGGAAAGGCTGAACCTTCAGGTTGATAAAGTTGTGGAATTAGTTGTTGATGATGAAGTAGTAGTAGAAAGGTTAGGTGCAAGAAGAAGTTGTCCTGCATGTGGCAGGGTATACAACCTGATGTTCGCACCACCTGAAAGGGATGAAATTTGTGACGATGACGGTACCAAACTGATTCTCAGGGATGATGATCAGGAGAGTGTGATTCGGAATCGTCTTCAGATTTACCATAAACAGACTGAACCACTTTCAGAGTATTACCAGAAAGCTGGAATTCTGGTTCAGGTACCGGGTGACGGTAAAGTAGATGAGGTTCGAGAGAAGGTCGCGGTCGCATTTGTATAGTCAATTTCAAATGCTTGTAGCATCGGGTTACCATGATTAGTCTGAAAAGCCCCAGGGATATTGATGGTATGGAAGTATCCGGGCGATTGGTTGCAGAGTGCCTTGCGATTGCAAGGGATATGGTTAAACCCGGGATTTCGACCGCAGAGATAAATGAGGCAGTGGAACGGAATATCCTTGATCATGGTGCCAAAGCGGCATTTAAAGGTTTTCCTGGACCCAAAGGGGTTAAAGATTTCCCTGCTGCCTGTTGCATGTCGGTGGATGAGGAGGTTGTGCATGGGATTCCAAACAACAAACCTCTTCATGATGGTCAGATCGTAAGCATTGATATTGGTGTTTTACACGATGGCTGGTATGGCGATGCGGCTCGAACTTTTGCTGTAGGAAACGTTAGCCCTGAGATTAAAAAGTTGATGGATGCGACCTGGGATGCCTTGCATCTTGCAATCGAGATCATAAAACCGGGTCAATTTCTTTCAAATATTGGATACACCATTCAGACACATGTGGAACAATTGGGTTTCAGTGTGGTTCGTGAGCTTGTTGGTCACGGAATTGGCAAAGACTTGCATGAGGAGCCTCAGGTTCCTAACTATGGTCGTCTGGATCGCGGGTTGAGATTGCGTGAAGGAATGGTGATTGCAGTAGAACCGATGATCAACCTGGGTGTGTATCAGGTTAAAGTGCTGAACGATGGTTGGACGATAGTAACAGCCGATGGAAAAGCGTCAGCTCACTATGAACACACGATAGCAGTAACTGCTGATGGTGCCCGGGTCTTGACATTGGATCCCTAAAAATGGAGTAAAAGTGGCAAAAGAAGCTTCGATTAAGATGGATGGAAAGATTATCGAAACATTGCCGAACGCTTCCTTTCGAGTTGAACTGGAGGGGGGTCATGAGGTACTTGCTCATATTTCAGGGAAGATGAGAATGCATTATATTCGCATTCTTCCGGGAGATAAGGTAACAGTCGAGCTCAGTCCTTATGATTTAACTCGTGGGCGTATTATTTACCGATATAAGTAAGTCAAACTGTGTGAACAGTTTTAAATAGAAACTGAACACCGCTAATTGGCGGAAGGAGCTGGCGAGATGAAAGTTCGCTCGTCTGTGAGAAAAATGTGTGAACATTGCAAGGTTATCCGTCGCCGAGGGGTGATTCGGGTAATATGTAAGAATCCAAAGCATAAACAGCGGCAGGGATAGGTCATGGCACGAATTGCCGGAGTGGACCTTCCACGAAACAAACGTACTGACGTTGCGTTAACCTACATATTTGGCATTGGACGCTCTACAGCGAAACGAATTTGTGATGCTGTGAAAGTTGATCCTGCGAGCAAACTGCAAAGTTTGAATGATCAGGAAGTCCGTGCTATCCGTGAGGAAATTAACGCCAGGTACAAGGTGGAAGGCCCCTTACGTACAGAAGTCCAGATGAATATCAAGCGTCTTATGGACATTGGCGCATATCGCGGGCTTCGTCACCGCCGGAATCTGCCTGTACGTGGGCAGAATACCAAGAATAATTCTAGAACACGTAAGGGTAAGAAGAAAGGCGCTATCAAGAAGAAGAAATAGCGTTTCGGAAGGAAAAATTGTATGGCGGCTCCAAAGAAGCGAGCAAAGAAGAAAGAGAAGGTTGATGCCAATGGCTTCGCATTTGTGAAAGCCAGCTTCAACAATACGATTATCTCTTTAACCGATAATTATGGCAATGTCATCACGTGGTCCTCTGCTGGACGTGTGGGGTTCAAAGGGTCCCGTAAAAACACGCCTTATGCAGCAACCACAGCAGCGCAGACCGCAGCAAAACAGGCAATGGACCTGGGGTTGCGGAAGGTGCAGGTGATGGTAAAAGGTCCTGGTGCCGGTAGGGAAGCGGCGATTCGAGCGATACAGGCTGCAGGTTTGCAGATCAGTACGATCAAGGATGTGACCGCACTTCCACATAATGGTTGCCGACCGAAAAAACGTCGACGTGTTTAAGTCAGAAAATTTGAAGTAACGATCAGGATATCCACATATGGCTCGTTATACCGGTCCAGTCTGTAAATTGTGTCGCCGAGAAGGCGCAAAATTATATCTTAAGGGTGAACGTTGCTACGGCCCCAAGTGTTCTGTCGAGAGGAAACAGTATCCTCCAGGACAACATGGTCAGGGACGCCGTCGTAAACGTTCTGAATACGGCACTCAGTTACGTGAGAAGCAGAAAATCCGCCGTCTGTATGGTACCCTTGAGGCGCAGTTTCATAACTACTATGAAAAGGCTTCTCAACAAAAGGGTGTTACTGGCGAGAACCTGCTTTCAATGCTGGAACGTCGTCTTGATTCCGTTGTCTACCGAATCGGGTTTGCACCGAGTCTGGCAGCGGCACGTCAATTGGTACGCCACCGTCATTTCCTGGTAAATGGCAATATCGTGGACATCCCTTCCTTCATTATGACACCTGGCGATATCGTCAGTGTCGGTGACGGTTCTAAGAAGCTGGCTGTTGTACATGACAGCTTGCGCCGAGTGAAAGAAGGAAAACTCGTACCATACTTAACACTCGACAAAGCTAAATTGACCGGTACACTTGCTGATTTCCCGGCTCGTGTTGACATCCCGATCGAAGTAAATGAACAGGCTGTTGTCGAGCTTTATTCCAAGTAATAAGGAGGCGAATAGCTCCTCATGAATACACTGAAATTCCAGATGCCCGAAATGATCGAGCTGGACGAGGGATCGTACAGCGCAACCTACGGCAAGTTCATCGTACATCCTTTAGAGCGAGGGTTTGGGGTGACCGTAGGGAATTCCTTGCGCAGAGTTCTTCTTGCCAGTTTGCAGGGAGCGGCGATTTCTTCAGTGAAAATCGAGGCAGACCCTTCCGTTTTGCATGAGTTCACCACCATTGAGGGAGTGGCGGAAGATGTCGCTGAAATGGTGCTGAACCTGAAGGAAGTCCGTCTGAAGTTGTTGAACAAGCGTCCCGCAAAGGTCGTGTTAAACCTGTCCGGTCCAGGGGCGTTTGTCGCTGGAGATTTACAGGCAAATAACACTGATTTTGAGGTTCTAAATCCAGACCATCATATCGCAACGATGAATGATAAAGCAAAGATGCGGATCGAATTGACCATTAAACGTGGTCGCGGCTACATCTCCGCTGATGAAAATCGTGATGAAGATATGACTATCGGGACTGTTCCCATTGATGCAATTTTTACGCCTGTACGAAATGTTACTTATCGGGTGGAAAATACTCGAGTTGGTCAAAGAACTGACTACGAAAAACTTCTCTTGGAAATCTGGACTGACGGCAGTATTACTCCTGATGATGCGCTTTCACAGGCTGCACGGATTTTACGTGATCATGTTCAGTTGTTCATTAACTTTGATGTTGCCAGCGAAGAAGAGCTTGACCAGGAAATTGATGAAGAGAAGTTGAGAATCCGTAAGTTGTTGTTGCAACCTGTCAAGGCGTTGGAACTTAGTGTACGTAGTGCAAATTGCCTGCGTGATGCGAATATCCGAAGCGTCTCAGATCTGGTGCGTAACACAGAAGATGATATTCTTAAATTCAAGAACTTCGGTAAGAAGTCATACGATGAACTCCACGAAATCCTGCATGCCAAGGGGTTGGAGTTTGGTATGGATGTTGATAAATATCTCGGTGAATTGACAACCGAGGAATAATGGCATTACGCCTGAAGTGGGAGTAGAATCGTGCGTCATCGAAAGCATAATGTAGGGCTGAATCGTACTGCGAGTCATCGGAAGGCGATGCTGGCGAATTTAGCCAGTGCCCTCTTTACTCATAAAAAAATAATTACCACTCTTCCCAAAGCCCGTGCAGCTCGTACTTACGCTGAAAAGCTGATAACCTTTGCGCGACGTGGTCCTGAGGACTTGGCAGCTAGACGTCATGTCCTTCGTAAGATCACCAATAAAATCGTCGTAAAAGAATTGTTCGATGAGATCGGGCCGAAGTTCCGCGATCGACCAGGTGGCTACACACGCATCATCAGAATGGACAATCGCAGAGGGGATAATGCCCCAATGGCGATTCTTGAACTTGTCGGATTTGCTGCAGATGATACAGGCAAAAAACCGAAAAAAGTTACCAAGCGTAAGAAACCAGATGCAACCGAGACTGACGGACATACTGCTACAGGGGAAGAAGAAGTCACCACCGCTCCAGTAGCAGAAGCCGTGGAAGTTGAGACTGAGGATAAGGTCGAAACTATTGAAGCGACCCCTGAATCAGAAGAACCGAAAGTTGAAGCTGCGGACGAGAGCGAATCGGAAGAGACGGGTTCTGATGTAAAGCCAGTGAGTGAAGGCTCACAGGAAGCTGAAGAAGAAAAGAAATAATCCCTGCCAAAAGATAGACATTAAAAAACCGGGTATAACCCGGTTTTTTTAATGTCTATCGATACTATGAAATATAGTTATTCTCGATTTTTATAAGCCAACCTGATAGATTTTATCAAGGTTTCCATATTGAACGGTTTTTGTAGAAAAGCATCAGGTGGATTCGGAACATACTGGATCAATTGCTGGTAATGCGAATAACCGGTAATCACAATAACGATAACCTCTTCATCCGTTTCCTTAATCTGTTTCAACAAGGTAATACCGTTCATCCGAGGCATGTGAATATCTGTAATCACCATGACGGGACCAAATTCCTGAAATTTTTCCCAGGCATCCATGCCATCATTTGCCAATATAGTTTCGAAGCCAATAGCACGAAGTTGCTCATCCAGTACATCCAGCAGATCGGATTCATCATCCGCAACCAGTACAAGTGGCTTAACTTTAGTCATAGTTCCTTTTAATCCCCTAGATTCTTATGATTCAGGCTATAGATAATTGCAAAACAAGGTACGAATTTGAGCGTGAAATTCAAAACAACGCCCTTTTATTCAATATTCTCTCTTTGTTTATCTGATTTTGGTCTGACCCTCAGAATAAAAGGCATAATATCTGCTTTCGCTATAAAAAGGTCATAGTTGCCAGAGTTTGCAAATATCTGATTCCCGAAGATACCACCGTTCTTATAGGTGCCAGCGACTATCAATCCACCATTGAGAGGTTTGAGGTCATCTATATGGACTTTGTCAGCTATGATATTCATTCTCTGCGAAAATATCATCTCATTTTCAGGTGAATAAATATATAAAGATGGTACTGAAAGATCGAGTAAAATTTCTGATCCTTCATCTGCGATTTCATTTACTAAAAATGAATGTGTGCCTGAGAAAGGATCATGCGTCATCTCAAGTAGATTTTGATGATATTTTAGTGGCTCAATTTTGAGTGTTACGAGTCTGCCTTCTGGGGTGATGATAGCATAAAAGTAATCAGTTTGCAATGAACGCGCGTGTTGTTTGCCCTCAAAATATGACGCACCTTCAATTTCACCCCCGATAAGCAGATTCCCATCAGGAAGTAAGAGGAGTTTAACTGCGGATTCGTTCTGGAATTCATCGAATCGGATCACACCACGGCTGCCCGCCTGTTTAATCCATGATATTTTCCCTGAATCAAGCTTTCCGTAAAACAGATTGGTGTCATGGTAGTGAGTGGTATTCAGGGTGTCATTTTCAGCAATCAGTTTACTGGAGAAACTACCACAAAAATAAATACTGTTTGATGTATCTGAAATCAGGTCATTGATTTGCAGGAAACCTTCACACGAAAGAGAAGTAGAGGTTATTTTTTTAAATCTATTATCAAGCTGCAAAATATCCACTCTGCTGATACTATCCTGATCTGGTTCATAACTGTAGCTTACTATGTAATTTTGATCCTGAGAACAAAATGCTGCAACTTTGATATTCTGTTGTCCGCCTTCGGGAAAATCATCCTGGGTATCATTTAATGGGATATTTTGGAGGAGGTTACCCATTTTATCAAATTTCAGAAAGATCGAAGAAAAATTGGATTCATGATTTGTGTTGGATCTATTCTTTCGTTCAATTAGCACTACCAAAGTTTCGTTAGCGGGATTGAATTGGGCTTGAAGGAGTTTACATTGTCCGAAGTCTGATGTTTCAGTTTTCCATACTAGTTCGCCATCGGATTTATAGTTGACAATTCGAATTTCACCTTCGTTTTCAGATATAACCAAGATACCTTCATCTGGTAGAACAGCAAGCCTTGCATCAGGAGGTGTGTTGGAAGATTCCAGTATTTTCACCCATTCCCAGGTATCTGATAAATCCATAGCAGTGCTGAAACTGCTGAGTACCAGATACAGAAGAAAAACAGTGCATGAAAGAAATTTGATTTTCACGGAAGCGTCATCGGTTATTAGTAGAAATTGGTTTTTGTGGATTTTGCAAAGGTTAAGATAATCAGAATTGCGAATTATCGAAACCACCAGATATATCTCTCGCTCAATATAAATTTGACTCAGGTAAAAATACCATCAATTCAACATCCTAAATTATTTAGAAATTTGATTGAAATAACCTATTTCTAATAGAGTGAGTCGGGAGTGGATTTTGAATTTTCATAGTGCCTGTATTACCTTGCATGTAATCTAGATAAGCATCCCCCCAAAATATCTCACAGACAAGCTGAACAGTCAGCTTGAAATTAAGGAGAAAATGGATGAAGATCGAAAGTGGAAAGCTAATGGTTTTAGCCCTTTTACTTATGGTGGCACTATTTTCCAATTTTGCCCCACCTCAAGTATTTGGAGGTATGAATGATAGTGAAGATTTTCTTGGTATCCACGCAGACATGAGATATCGTGGGGAAATCAATGCGAAGGATTTTAATTCGAATACGGATGTTGAACCGATTAATTTTTTACGCAGTCGAATTACCCTGAAGATGAAGCAGGGCGATTTGTGGGCAAAATTTCAATTGCAGAATTCCAACACCTTCGATTGGGATTCAGGACAATTGAATTCCAATGTAGCAGGTGACATTCATCAAGCCTATGTCGGAATTGATAATCTTCTACTTCCATATTTGACCCTGAAAATCGGTCGTATGATGTTGAAGTACGGCGATGAACGTTTGGTTGGTGCTGTTGGTTGGAGCAATGTTGGTAGGGTGTTCGATGGATTTCTCATGAAATATGACATTGGAGCAATAAAAATTGATGCATTTCTCACCAAACAGGTAGAACGTGACCAGGCCGATGGTATTTACAATGAACCTGACGATGATTTTATGGGTGTCTGGGCGAAATATGATCCACTTAATTTAAATCTATTCGTCTTATACAATAGTGCTGCGGATTCTAATGCGGCAACAGGTTATTATGAGCAAAGTGTTTCACGCACGACAATTGGACTTCATTACAATAATCAGTATGAAAGCGGTTTGGGAACCAACTTTACATCAGCTTATCAGCTTGGGACGAAAACCGCACTTGGGACGATTCCAGTGGATAATGATATTGCCGCCTGGCTGATCCACCTCAAGCTATGGTACAAACTCAAGGATGTAAGTGTTGAGCCAAGCTTATTTGCCGGGATTGACATGACAAGCGGAGATGACAATTCATCAGACACCGAACACAATTTCTTCAATGACCTCTATTATACCGGCCACAAGTTCCGTGGGTACATGGATTATTTCCTCAATCCAAATGGGTCAACCGCAGCATCGAATCCAATTAAGGAAAAGGGACTGCGCGATCTCTTTGGTGGTTTAAAAATAACACCAATGGAAGATGCCCACGTGATGATTGCGGTTCATAATTTTGCAACTTCTACTGATTATCAGTCAGTGATCGCAGCAAATGGTAAAACCAGTGCTATCGGCAATGAAATTGACCTGGTGGCAGATTTTAAACTGAAGGAAAATCTGGGTGTGGCTGCTGGATATTCCATGTTCATGCCTTCAGAAAACTGGAAGGGTAGTAATGCGGACTACAGTCACTGGATGTGGTTGCAACTCCAAACATTTCTTGATTGGCAAAAGTTTTAATTCATAGAAATATATCGTAGTATTATGGTTCAGGTCACCTGCTTTCTGGTTGGCTTGAACCATTTTTTATTATTGAGATTAAGCTCTTCAAGTACTGGATACTCCTCCGCTTGCAGGAAGCATCGCTCCATAGTACATTAGCCACTCAAATGCACCGTTGTTTGTAGGTGCGACTAATTGGCAGAATATCCGCCATATTTGCAGGGTCTGGAGTTGAATAGAGTGAGTGCTGTTTCAATATAATTGACAATAGTCTCCTAAGTGTTTTAATATTAAATGCTTACCTAAAATTCAATTCAGTTTGATTCAGGCACATAGTTTGCTAAGTTCTATTCGGAAGTATGGTCTGCAAAAATTCTTTTGAAAACATATTATATACCATAGGGTGGAGGCAAACATGCCGACTTACACATATAAATGCTCGGTATGTGAACATACATTTGATGTATTTCACGGGATAAAAGAAGGTAATACTCGCACCTGCCCGGAGTGTCAGGGAGAAGCGAGTAGAATTATCAGTGGAGGAGTTGGATTAATTTTCAAGGGGAGTGGGTTCTATATCACTGACTACAAGGGGAAGAATGGTAGTTTGAATGGCAATGGGAATGGCGATCACAGCCATTCGACATCCACCGACTCTACACCTGCTAAAAGTACCGATTCATCTACAGACAACAAGAACGGTACAGCGAAAAAAGTAACCAGTGATACTAAGAAGAGTGAGAAACAAACATCTAAATGATGTTGTGCTCAGCCTCATCGCCTATCCCCTTTGATTTTTCATGCGGGGATTTTTTATTGCTCCTCCGTATCAAATTCTCCATCAAAAACATGAACCGCATCACCTTCCATCACCGCTTTTGACCATCCATCATGAATTGTAACGAATACGGTTCCACCCGGCATACGTACTGCAATTTTCTCATCGAAGGGGAACTTGTCCTGAGCAACACCGGCACCAACAGCAGCTATCGCACCACTTCCACATGCCAGGGTTGGGCCTACACCTCTTTCCCAGACCACGAGGGCTATGGTGTCAGGGGCTTCTTTACGTGCAAAGCCGACATTGACCCCCTCTGGGAAGATGTCTTCATAAATAGCGATACGTGAGCCCAGTTCATGGATCAGGTCGCCCTCCCACATCTCATTGTTATAAAGTACAAAGTGAGGATTCCCAACACCAACAGGAGTGCCATATAGCTCATCCGGTATACCTGGCACCGTAATTGTCATGGGAATGGCGTCATAATCAGCGTCAATCTTAGCATCACGAGGATCGAATGAGGGTACGGGCATCTCAACTTGAATTGTCTGATCAGGTATAATTCTACATTTAATCGGACCTGCGCCAGTGAGAATATTGAATTGATCCATTTCCCTTACTGGCTCACCAAGATGATCGAGGAATCGCACCAGACAGCGTAGTCCATTGCCGCACATTTCCGCTGGTGTGCCGTCAGCGTTAAAATAACCCATGGAATATGGGGTGTCAGGATCGTTCGATTTGACCGCTAAAATGACACCATCTGCACCGATCCCAAAATGACGTTCACACATCACTTGAATGGTCTCCGGTGTCAAGGCGTTCCAGATTCTACGATCATCCTCACGGTTGTCGATCATGATAAAATCATTGCCGGCACCGTGGTATTTTGAAAATTTTATTCTCATGGAAATTCCCGAATAGCTTGCTTTTACTTCTTTACCAGTTGGTAATCATCTCCCATCCAACCTCCAGTCACATCCAGCACTGCGCCGGTAATGTATGATGCATTGGGACTCAGGAGAAAGAGAATCGCATCAGCGATATCATCATAGGAGCCCGGAGTGCGCATCGGATAGGAATCACCTGACTTCAGGTTTGACGCTTCAGAACGACCCACCTCTTTGTGCTCAATTTTTCCTGGGTTTACGACATTAAAAGTGATACCGTGTTCAGCCTCTTCGATTGCCATCGTTCGTGTGAGAGAAACCAGTGCGCTCTTCGCTGCGAGGTGAGGTCCCATTTTACGCATGGGGTTGGTGTATTGTGAGCCAGCCATACCAATCCCAATCACTCTACCGGCTTTTGCCTGACGCATCGCTGGAACCGCAACCTTGGCAGCATTAAAATAAGTCAACAAATTGCCATGAAGCATCTTCAGGAATTCATCGCTATTGTGTTCCAGAGTGTTCGCATAGTGGAATGGTCCTGCCAGATGAACAAGAGCATACGGTGCTGCCTGCGAACGTACTACCTCAGCATAAAGAGCTTCTGTTGAATCAAATGAAGTTAGATCGGCACTGTGAATTGAAGTCGATATATTGTAGTCGGATAACTCCAACACGAGCTTATCTATACGGTCTCGTTGAAGATGATAGTGCAACGCTAAATCATATCTGGCATGAGCAAGACGTTTGGCGATACCATAACCCAAGCCACTTGAGGCACCTGTAAGCCAGATTCTTTTTCCCACAAATTCCTCCTGCAATCTATAGTAAATCTTTACACCATTGACCTTGCACAAGGTAGTATAGTTCCAACCGAATGAAAATCTCCAGGTTGAAGAGAGAATATTTCACTTTCCAAAGTGGAGTAAAAGTTCTAAATTCCCTCGTCACAAAATCCCACCCAAATTGAGGCATTTATGAAGCAGCAGAATGAGCCATTCCGTTTTGATGAAGTAGACGAACTTGCGGTGAATTCCATTCGAATACTTTCGGCTGAGATGGTTGAACGTGCGAATAGCGGTCATCCCGGTATGCCGATGGGCTTTGCTATGATAGCGCATATTTTATGGTCACGTTTTCTACGATACAATCCGGACGATCCATTCTGGAATGGAAGAGATCGTTTTATTCTTTCCGCTGGTCATGGATCTGCCTTGCAATACTGCCTGCTTCACATTGCCGGATACAATCTACCCATGGAAGAACTGAAGAATTTCCGTCAACTGGACAGTAGAACCCCCGGACATCCTGAAAACTTTCTCACTGCAGGTGTCGAAACTACGACGGGACCCTTAGGACAGGGTATTGCTAATGCTGTCGGAATGGCGGTAGGACAAAGATATGTACGAGAACAATTAGGTTTGCATGATACTAATGGATTTGACCCTCTCGATCATACTATTTTTGTCGTCGCCAGTGACGGTGATATGCAGGAAGGAATAAGCTCAGAGGCGGCTTCCTTCGCAGGGCATCAGAAATTAGGCTCGCTGGTCGTTCTTTATGATGATAACCAGATCAGCATCGATGGCTCGACAAGTCTGGCGTGGAGTGAGGATGTTGGCAAAAGATTTGAAGCGTACGGCTGGCATATTCTCCGCGCGGACGGGCTGAATCCGGAAGAGATTTACCAAAGTATTCATGATGCTGTGAATGAAAAAAATCGTCCCACGTTGGTACTCTGTAAAACGATTATCGGCTATGGCAGTCCGAACAAAAGCGACAAATCCGCTGCCCATGGTGCTCCTTTGGGTGAGGAAGAACTTGAGCTTGCCAGGAAACAACTGGGATGGGAATATCCTCCCTTTACTGTTCCCGATGAGGTGTATGTCCATTACGCCCGCAATGCCGATGAAGGCAGACAGGCTCAGGAACAATGGCAGAGGTCACTTGATGAATGGCTGCAAAATCATCCCGAACGCATTAAATTATGGGTTCAATTGATGATGGGACGCCTCCCTGAAAAGTGGGATGAGCGGCTTACCTATGATCCCAAAGGTGAAGCGATGGCGACACGGTCAGCGTCAGGAAAAGCCTTGAATGCGATCGCACCAGCTTTGAGACCTTTACTTGGTGGATGCGCAGATCTGGCGGGTTCAGTTAAAACCATGATGAAAGACCAGGGAGATTTCCAGCCGGAATCCCCGGGGGGCAGGAATCTCTATTTCGGGATACGTGAGCATGCAATGGGTGCGATTGCCAATGGTATGGCGATGTACGGCAGCCTGCGTCCCTATACCGGTACATTCCTGATCTTCAGTGATTATATGCGTCCTCCGATACGTCTGGCAGCGTTGATGCGCTTGCCTGTTATCTTCTTGTTCAGTCACGATTCCTTCGGCGTAGGCGAGGATGGTCCAACGCATCAACCAGTTGAACATTACGCTGCATTACGTTCGATCCCAGGGCTATATGTCTTCCGTCCTGCGGATGTTGCTGAGATGTTTGAGGCCTGGCGGTTTGCTATCCTCAAGGAGGATGCACCAGTTGGGATTCTTTCAACCAGACAAAAACTTGATGCGATTGACCGCACAATCTATGCTCCAGGAAAGGAAACCTGGAAGGGTGGATATGTTTTAGCGGAGACAAACAATACACCATCTCCAAAAGTAATTCTGATTGCGACTGGGAGTGAAGTGACCCTTGCAATGCGGGCATTTGAAGTACTGAAAGAGAAGGGGATCGGGGTTCGAGTGGTGAGTTTGCCCTGCTGGGAACTGTTTGAAGAGCAGGATCAGAGCTATCGCGATGAGGTACTCCCACCACATATAAAAGCGCGAGTGGGAATCGAATCTGGAATCACACAGGGATGGGAACGTTATATCGGTGATGAAGGCGTGATGCTTGGACTAAATCACTTCGGTGCCTCAGCTCCGGGAAATGTACTTGCAAAGGAGTTTGGCTTTACCGTGGAAAATGTGATTGAGCATGTGGGATTGGTGCTAAAGTAATTGGAAATATTTAAAATAATAAAGAAACAGTTTAATGTAAGAATTTATAAGTAGAATTTCCGTTGTTGACAATTGAGAACTTATGTGTATGGATTAATGATAAGGGGGAAATATGTGTCGCAGTTATTTTGAGTATAAACCTGAGTTACCTCTTTCCCAAAATGAATTCAAAGTCCTGAGTTGGAATGGGAATCAGTGGAATTCATTTCCAATTTCTATCCTTTCATGTAGACAATTTCATGATTGTTTGGAAGTAGTGAATACTTCTACCACTCATTCATTCATAATTCTCGTTTTAGACAAGGAAATTGATGTTGATTTTGTTGCATCAATTGGAATTGAAGGTCAATATGGATTAATTTTTACCACCGATTCGGGATTAGATCAAAATATTTCATGCAATCCCATTAATGATGGAATCTGCACCTCAAAGTTTCGTTTGGTATACGTACAAAGACAATCCGGAATCATCTCCTTTGATGATTCATTAGGCAATAAATTTACTAAAACCGTTTGGAATACATCAGAAAATATGGCAGGTTATGTTGGCTTAACGTTAACTATTGGTGCACAGGTTCGAATATACGATTGGTTTTTTTGCTAACGCATTGACCGGACTTTGTATTAAAGAAACCTAATCGCTGTAACGAAATTTAGATGCCTTTTATCGCAACCCATAATGTTCTCCAAAGGAGAAGCATATCGAGGGTCATGGAACGGTTGAAAAGATAGTAAATATCGTAATCGAGGTTCTGGTGGATGGGTATTGACCTGTCTGCCGATATTTGCCACAATCCAGTGATCCCGGGTTTAATTGCGAGCCTGAGTTTCTGGTACTAGCTGTATTTTTCCACGATAAAAGGCATTTCAGGACGAGGGTCTACTAGGCTCATCTGACCGAGTAATACATTAAAAAGCTGAGGTAATTCATCCAGTGAAGTACGACGAAGAAATCGTCCCAATGGGGTGATCCTCGGGTCTTGATGAGTTATTGGTGAAATTGCGACTGGATTGGATTCTACATACATGGTGCGATATTTATAGAATGTGAAAGGTTTTCCCCTTTTTCCGATTCTTGATTGACGAAATATTGCGGGTCCTTTTGATGTTATTCTGATGAGTATGCCGATGGATATCATCAAAGGGGAGAGTAGAATCAAGCCAATAAAAGCTGCCAGGAAATCGGAAAGTCGCTTGCTGGTCTCATAGAGTGGTCTACGCGGTATTTTCCGTTCCCTGATCAAAACCTGCCCGCCGATATTCACCGCGTCCACTGCGAATGAGGGAACAGAACCGATGATAGGTACGATAGCTATTATTGCACCCTGTTTTTCACACTCGGTAGCGATGTCAACCAATTGTCGTCCACTCAAATCGGGATCATTAACCCAAACTTCTTGAATTGCATACCGTTTCAATATTTTAGAAAGATCATCATAACCCCCAAGAACTGGAACCGTACCCTTAACCCCTAGGCTTTTTGTCTCAATTTCTATTACTTGTTGTTCATCATTGCTCGAAAGAAAACCACGAGGATCCTACCCAGGCTCCCAGTTTGAAAATGCTTTTCTCAATAGAGCACTGTCATCACGCTGGTGACCGAGAATCAATAGTCGTCTTCGGGTAAGGGGACGATCGAATTGTTTTGTCAGCAGAGCCCCGATGATGGACTTCTGGATCAACAACAGAAATGGAATCAAAATAATACATACTGTTAGTACGCCTCGAGTATCCACGTTATGTTGAAAGTAGTAAAATGGAATGAACATCATGGCGTCAGCCATGACTATCGAACGCATCAGTTTGCGATTAAATTCGAGTTTGAGGTGATTTGCATGTGGACGATATACACCCTGCCACAAAAAAATGAGAAGAAAAATTAAAGTGGAAAAAACGGCAAGTTTTAAATAGGTTGAGTCGCCGATCTGAATTGTATCATATTCGGAAAACCATGCTGTATGACCATGTATCCAGGTAGCAAGTAAAAATCCAGAAAACACAGTAACTGAATCAAGAATGGCTAGCAGCAAACGCAATGTTTTTAGCAGTAGTAGCCTTTTACGTTTTCTCACTGCCATGAATCTTCATCAGGTGTGAAATTCCGAATTCCCAGTAGCTGAAGAGCAATATAGTAAAGAAATTGGGGATGGTGAGCTTGATAACTCTTGGCAAATCTTCCTGGTTCTTTCAGTAGACGATAGAACCAATCCATCCCAATGAGCTGCATCCATTTCGGTGCTTGAGAAATGGTTCCCGTATGAAAATCGAATGCAGCTCCTACCCCGATCATCACGCCCTGAGTAAGATGTTGCTGCATCTCAGCCAACCATATTTCCTGCTTGGGAGTGCTCAATCCGACCCAGATAATGTCTGCCTCTGAATTCTCAATTCGATTGAAGAGTTTCTCTCTCTCACTTTCAGTTAATGGTCTGAATGGTGGTGTGAAGGTACCAGCGATTTGCAGGTCGGGAAATCTTTTCTGCATCCGATCTGCCAGTTTCTGAGCGATACCTTTTCGTCCGCCGTAGAAAAAATGACGATATCCTTTTTTAGGAGAATGTTCACAGAGGTCACGCATAAGGTCGGGGCCGTAAACGAGTCTAGCCTGCCTTCTGCCATGTAACCAGTTCAGCCAGACAAGCGACATCTCATCAGGAACAACTAGATCGGCATGGTTGTGAATCCGTTTAATGCTGTGATCCCGAAAACTTTCCATTATTCCATGAACACCCGTAACACAAATATAATGTGGTCGGTTAATTTCCAGTTGTTGATCCACAATTTGCAAAACTTGTGCAGGGTTTACTGCGCAAACATTGACGCCGAGAATGTTTGTGCGTGGAATCAGGTGAACAGGTTCAGTATTCATCTGTAATTTTGAGTGAATTGATCGTGTATTCTCTATGCTACCGAATGTAAAGGATTTATCTTGATTTCAGCAAGCAATTGTTGTTAGCACTACAGGAGAGAAAACTATTCTACCTGCGTATGCATTGAAGTAGATGTTGCCTGGGTTGCATCTGAAAGTCCACCGTAAATCATCGGGATAGTGAGGTCTAATTTGTGATGAGCAAGCAGATACGTCTATCCTTGAACTCACTCAATACGGAAGAAAATGATAAACTCGCTTCATATCTCGGGAGAGAGCTGAATAATTGGAAGCAATAGATGAATGACATGCTTCTCAAATTACATTATATTCATCATTCACAGATAGAATTCGAACTGTAAGCCACGGAAAGCAATATGGAAGCACCACCGCTGACGATTGCACCGAAAGAATTATGGCTGGGGGACCAAACTCTACTCGCTGGTCCCACCGCTGCTGTCCTCAATTCTCGTCAGAATCGATACCCGTTCGGCGATGATCCCTGGGTTAAACAGACTGTGGAAGCATGTAAATGGCTCTCCAACTCCCAGTACACTCTAATGACAAGCACAGGATTAAAAACCTGGGAGCTGGCACTCTGGGCTGCCGGGGAAACAATGGGATCGGTGGTTGTATTGCTGGGAGTACCTGAGAATACAGGTGCTGGTGATATTATCAGAAAGCTGAATGAAACCCTGGACTCATTCAGGTTGGTTCGCCAATACTCATTGATCGTTCCCTATTTTTATCCACTCGACAAAAAGACTGAAAAGGATTCCTGGAAGCAACGTGATCGCTGGATTCTACATCACGCGAGCAAACTGTTGCCTGTATCACTCCGTCCCAACAGCACGCTCATGCGTGCGATTCAAAATGATGGTTTAACCGCCAAAATTGATCCCAAATTCCAGATTGACCATAAAATCCGACCTCATACACCTCCACCCCCACCATCATCTGAAAAAACAAGGCAGATCAGCCAGGATATAGACTGGGAGTATGTCACACACTGGACACGTACCAGCGGTCATCCCTGGGAAGATGAAACTCATGCGGATTATTATGAATCACTTGTTGCCAGCAGAGGGGAATATCCACGTTCTGCTATGAGAACTCTCTGCCATATTCTCGATACTCAACTTATCCGTGCATCAGCGTGGAGAATGCCTCTGAAACGTCCCATGGTATCATTCACTGCGGAGGTTCCTGAAGTGATGGTACGAGAGATGCGTTGGCGTAGACGGTATGTGCGCTACTCTTTTGAACCGTACGGCATCGCAATCCCTATGGAAACTATACGTAAGCTGGGAGGCAGAGAAGTGATTTATGGCAGCCAGGAGGAGAGGAAAAATCTTAATGTGCATGACCGTCTTTTTTTCCAGACCCTCTCAAAAACTGGAGCAGCATGGCAGGATGAAAAGGAGTGGCGCTTCAAGGGAGATTTTGATCTGGACAACATCTTCCCGGAAGAACTGATCGTTCTTGTTCGCACTGAACAGGAAAAACAATTCATCAATGAGCATTATCCATATCAGTGTGAAATCATTGAAACTAACGAGTAATCAAGCGGTGATTGAGTATCATCGTTAAGGAATGACCACTCCTCTGTTGCGATTGACCAGATACTCTCTGAATTCAAAGTCAATGCTGTGAAGTGAGTCCTGTCTGGCACGTTCCAGGTTGCCCAATTTTTTATTGACAGCAGAACAATAGGTGAAGAGTGCTGGTTGTTGTTGGATTTTCGGTCGCATCTCCATTTTCTCGATCGCACTCTCAGCAGCAACAAGCGATTTATCGAAGCGGTTGTTCAGATAGTGATGCAGAGAGAGCAAGTAGTCACCATACCAGAATTTTTCGCTATCAAGCTCACGTTCAATGTTATACTCATCCAAGTCTGCCAGGATTGAATCAATATCAATGTTCTCATCATTTTCCAGGACGGTTAGCAGTGCATTTGTCAGAAAAAAGGCTCGTTTTTGTGAACGAAGTTGATCTTCTATGCGGTCAATCTCCTTCCGAGCTTCTTCAATATCTCCGCTGAACGTGAGAAGTGCAGCATAGTTATTTCTGTTCTGGATATCCCGAAAATCCTGTTGCCTGATATATTTTGTTGCCTCAATAATTAATTCATGATCGTCAAGGTAAGGCGAGAGTGCTTCCAGTTGTCTGTATGCTCGAAGTTTATTCCAGCGATCATCCGTGTTGTTGAGGACTGATTGAATATCTGCGAGAGCAAGTTCTACATACCGTTTTTGCTCCTCTGCTGAGGGTAGTGCAGGAATATCTTCATGTTTATCTGTAGACCACTCCTCAATTGACCTTTTATTAGCTTCACGGAATGGTATCGCAGCCAATAAACCATAACTATCCGCGCGGAGTAGGTAGGCACTCTCGTTGAAGTGCAGTTTTACGGCGTCAGTGCAGAATTTAATTGCTTTCGTATAATTTCCGTTTGTGGATTCCTGCAAAGCCTGCCCAAGAATCCGGTAAGATTCCTGACGATTTGCTTCCTTCCTCACATCTTGAACTATCCAGACCACCACACAAACCACAAGGGTTATCAGAACTGATAAGATTACTTTCTTCATTGGAACACCAAAAGTTTAAGGGTTCATCGCTGTTTCATGTGGGTAAAAATGGCACTTCTGAATAGTCGTTATTGCGAACACCGTGACGCAATCTCACTTTATATAAGCATGAGATTGCTTCGTCGCTACGCTTCCTCGCAATGACGACGTTTACACTTTTCATCCTGTATCTTCCTACAAAATATAACGTTGAGCCTGGTGCCATTTCTAAATCGCATATCAGGTTCATTGCCTTCTGGATTCCAGCTAAAACCATGCTGGAATGACGAAGGGATTTTGCCCCACTCAACCGATTCTGAATAGGCACCAATAAACAAGCAGTCTATTTCATCAACATTAATTTTTCAGTTATGCTCTGTCCATCATATGTCAGCTTGAGGAAATAGAGTCCACTCACTGGCTGATTCTCCAATAGTATAGTATCAAAAATCCAATTATTCCAGCCAGAATCGCTATTCAATCTATTTTCATATAGTTTCCGTCCCATGATATCAAATACTTCGAATTCCACTTCACCGTGGTGGGAGAGATAATAGGCAACTTGTGTTGATGGATTAAACGGATTGGGATACACGGTTGCAAGGATAAACTCTTCAGGTAACAGATCAGTTTCAAGAGCTAGAACCGAGTACCAATCTTCTTCAAAATGGTGAATATCACCTCCGCGAACCGGAATCTGACTACCATCGTGTTTTAATATCTTAATGTCGATTGAATTACCAGGGGTGTAACCATACAGCTTCTGTTTCTGATCCCCTCTCCAAGAAATTACTGTATGCCTAGGTTCGCCAGGTTGGATTTCAGCATATCCCACCAGCAGGGAACCGTCAAAAATCTCGATTGCCGCTGGTTGCTGATCAAGAATATCTTGTGACAGATCAACAACAACCGTATAGGGTAATCCAGTGGGTTGAACTGGTGAATTGAATTCAGATTGAGTGCGAACAGGCATCCCCGCAATTTGATCGAACTCGGGATACTGGAAGGTAATATCCTCATCGAGTACCATCAGAAATCCTTCGCCGGGTATGAGGTTTTCCAGTGTATTAATGCCAAGATCAGGAATCATCACACGTCCATCATCGCTTTGGACGATCAGTATATGATCCATAATCTGTTCAAATGCCATCTCAGCGGGCACTTCATAAGGATAGGGGAATGCCAGCCAGTTCCAACGACCGGTTTCCAATAAATATTCGTTATCCAGGGGTACCCAATCGCCGGAGATTAAGAGAGTCTCATCCTCGTTGCAAAAAACGCGATAAGCATTTTCTACGGATAGCTCACCGATGGAGTTAATAAAACCGGGGATATAAATCGATCCATCATTCTGATAGATGATGCTCAAACTTTCGATACCCTCAAAAACTGCTTCTGGTGCAAGATTTTGTGGCGTTTGATTCAGGGAGATTAGTTCGAAATAATGGTTCTGAAAGTTGAGTAGTTGCTGATCCCCAGCTTCAGTGGAAAAGTGAAAGGTCTGGTTTGACCAGGTACCTTGAGTGTTATAATCCTCTGCCCGAATCTTCCAGAAATAGTCTTGTCCAGGTTGCAGTCCATCGACTGATTGTTCTGTATTCGCGGTAAACCAGAACCGAACATTTTCAGTGAACTCCTCATCCTCTGCCAGCAATATCAGGTAATCCACCTGATCACCAGCATCATCATCGTCTGATGGATTCCATGAGAGCAGAGTTTCAATTCCTTCAATGAAAGCTCCATCTTCAGGACTTAACAGGTCGAAATTTTCAGGAAGAGTCGGTTCGTCAACATCATGCCGTGCATAAACAGAAAGATTGTCGTGATGGCAGTTTTCACACATATTATCCGTGTAATCGCGGTGCCCATTGGGAGCGTTATGGCAGGTAAAACAGGCATTACGACTGTAATGGTTTATCCCGCCACCAGCACCATGGCAACGCACACAATTATTGGTATGATGACCATGATACATTTCGAACAATGCTTGAGGGTGGTTATGTGAATGGCAGACAACACATCGATCCACTTCATCGGTACCATGATGCGCCAGTGGTGGTCCTTCATCATGGCAATTGGTACAATCCACATAACGTACAAAACCAGTTCGTGTTGGAATTGTTGTACTCACCTGAAAATCTTGAAGTGGATATTGGCTATACCAGGTGTTTTGAGTGACCCTCTGACACTTAAACATCACAGTGTAGCTTCCTGACCCATCCAGTTCATCGGGAAGAGTTATTTCAATTTCGCCTGTTTCTGGATCGAATCCGGCATCAGGCTGATAAACTCCCTGGTAGGCAACGATAGTAAGGTTGCTGTACCCTTCGAGACCGTTATAGTCCTGTTTCGGTCCTGAAATCCAAAGTTGAATCGTACGAATTCCATTGTCACCTGCTTCGTCTGCAAACAAAGGAGTACCATCATTGTCAGCGAGAGAAAGGGTTGCGGTGAAAGTTTCACCGGGGAGATAGTAGCCGGATTCAGGCTGTTCGAGAGTTAGAGTAGCCTGCAGCCCAACAGCAAAAAGGGTTGTGGGAATGATAAAGCTAATGAGTAGGAAAAAAAGGGAAGCCTGGAACATGCGTATTCTGGAAAACATAACACCCCCTTGCGAGCCAATAGGATGACTCACTTCTGAGTTTATATGGAAAGACAGAGTTTGTTGCTCTGCTATACTATAGTCAGGGGTATAGAATTAATATGAGGGATTTATCCTGTAATTTCAAGGTGCTATTGGTATGGATTAGAGGTTTAGAACGTATCAAGACCTAAAAATCATCTGTCAGCCCATCAGCAATTGTTGTGCCCGGTTTCAGTGTCTCTTTGTGGTCATCAATACTGAGACGAACATTTTTCGATTGAACGTAAATCATAAAAAAGGTAATGATTAGGAAGAGGATGGTCGCCTGAAGCAAAACCAGAAGCGCATCAATACCTCGAACTTCTTTCAGAACGACTGCTGAAATACCGAGGTAAAAAGTGATTGTATAAATGACCATAACCGCGCTGAACCGACCAATCCCCAAATCTGCAAGTCTATGATGGAAGTGATCTCGTCCTGTATATGCCAGCCACTCACCGAATGTGCGAACCTGTCCAGTTGCAAAACGAATGACTGTTGTCAGGGTCATATCGAAAATAGGAACACCCAGCAGCAGAATCGGGACAATGATTGAGGCGATGTTGTTTTCTGCCCATGTGCCCATCAATACAGTAGAAGCCAAGGCGAAACCCAGCATGGTTGAGCCGGAATCACCGAGGAAGATTGCGGCACGACGTGATCTTCTGAAATTGTAGGGAAGGAAACCTACACAGGAACCAAGCAGGGCAATGGCGACAAATCCGAAATAGGGTTGAGCAGTTTGTATTGCTACCAGTCCCAGGAAGAAGCTGATAATTGCACTCATACCAGCGGCAAGACCATCCATTCCATCAAGAAAATTTACTGCATTGGTGATACCAATGACCCAGAATGCTGTTATCAGATATTCTGTCCAGTCACCCCACCAGGTTGCGGGCATAAAAGTGACATGTACATTAAAAAAGATTAGAATCGAAACTGCAACGACCTGAACTAGCAGCTTTACCTTCGCAGGAATCTCATATTTGTCATCCAGCAGCCCCACGAACCAGATCAGGGTAGTCGCAATCCCGACACCCTTCATCTCCCATGAGAAACTGAAATTAGCGATGAGAGCGATCCCGAAAGCACCAAGAATTGCCGCGCCTCCGAGTAGTGGGGTAGGGGCGATATGGGCTTTTCTTCCTGCTGGAATATCAAGCCAGCCGAGGATAAAAGAAAAACGGATACTCAAGGGGGTTAACAAATTGCTCAAGGAGAATGAGAAGACAAAAATATAAAGCCAGTGCTGCCAGGGTTGTTGGATATATCCGGTAAATTTAAGTAGTAAGCCGAGGGCAAGCAGAGCAGTTGGTATGATCAACCGTTTACGTGTTGTTCCACGTAAGGGTGCGAGATCGTTGTAATTTGACTCACGAACAGTTGAACTCATTCCCATTCCCTGTTAAATGCAGAGAAAATATAAAGAAAATTCAGAAATTAGTTGTGATAAATCGCACACCACTGCACAATAAAATGAATTGATAATCCTGCCCTTTCTACATCAGGAAGAACCGTGTCGGCATAAATGCTTCAGCATACCGTCTGTAAACCTCAACTCCCCTTCTAATCGCAGCAGCGTTGGCGATGGAAGTTATCGATAAGCCTTCAATATTCGTACGTGAGACTTGTGACAAGTGGCATTCGAGCAGTTCGACTTTGTCCTGCATTGTATCTTCAATATTACTATACACAGTCGGTTGAAAGTTCAGAGTGGTCGGGCTTTCGTAAAAGAGGAAAAAGGGAACACGTCTCGCGGATGATTGTGCTGCAACTGCCAGGGCACGATGATCCTGATGGGTGTCTTGAGAGGAATGAACAAATACGTGTGATGGTTTTACTTCCTTGATCGCTGCCTCCATACTCTGGATGAGTTCCAATCCATTCGGTACCTCGCAATCAGTAAAACCACCCCAGAATATTTTTTTGGCTCCGAGTATTTCGGCAGAACGTTCTGCTTCACGTACACGTGTTTCAGGGTTTCCGCCCATCTCTCCTTTTGTGGCAATGTAGAGATAGACCTCGTCTCCCTGGCGGACAAAATTCAGCAGGGTACCACCACAGCCAATTTCTATGTCATCGGGGTGTGAACCCATCGCTAATATCTTTTGAGCTTTACGTCTTGGCATGCTTTACTCTCCAAATTATAAGCATACTACCTGTTTTACTTAAGACATACTTCTTTCTCAAACTTCTCCCCGGGTAATTTGAAATTAAAGCTCTTTATCGATAAGTGCCGGAGAAGAAGTGTTGGTCAATATAAGTTTCCCATAAGGCGGTGAGTAGCGATGGGTCAAAAAAAATGAAGAAAATCGGGGTACTCCATAATATGCAAAAAGTTCGACCTAAAGTTTGCAATAATACTTGAAAAAGCCATCTCGTCCAGTGTTGAGGAGTAGATCAATACTGCCGAGATTCGCCGCGAAATCTCCATGAAGTTGAGGGTATGGATGAGGGACAAATTCCTGAAATTCAACGGTAATTCCATTTGATGTGAATATATCAGTATCCATATAGTTTCTTCCGCCTGCCCCTGCGAGGTAGGTGTTCGCCTCCAGTTTCTGTCCGATCTCGAGGATTCGCCTGTTTGGCTCCTGGGAGAGAGGCTCAAGGGTTGCCTGCTTTAAAGTTTTGGTCTTTATACCGAATCTGTTCACGAAAAAAGAGGTTGTGGCAATTAATAAGTCAGCCAGAGTCTTATATTCAACTTTGATGATATTTAGAAAGCCATCCAATTCATCCAGGTGAGGTGCTTTCGCATAAAATCGTCTCAGAGTAGCTTCATGTTTTTCCTGCCAGTTGGAGGAGTAATCTGGAACCATCTCCTCGATAGCGGATTTGTAGTCCCCTTTGACCGGAATCGTCAACCATTGGGTACCATCAGGTCCTTTGATTTTATTTCGGTTCTGATACTCTCGTTTTACAAATTGCACCTTTTCCAGGAAAATGAAGGTATCAACCGAATTTATTTTTTCGAGGTAACCGGGATAGGGCAGATAGTGCGGTTGATGGACTGCATATTTCATTGTGTTGATCTTTGTAGTTTCATTTTAGGATCGTTTATCTTCTTAACCCAGCGATTAAACGAGTTGGATTGAGCAGCAAATCAAGCGCATCTTCGCCAGAATATACCACCATATCAGCAACCTCCAGTGTTCTTCGGTAAATCCCCTCTTTTCCCATTACCCCAATTGAGAAGACCGCTGTTTCCATCGCCTCAACATCATTCGCGCCATTCCCGATGAATACAGTATTGGCAGCACCCGCCTGGATAACTACCTCACGTTTTGCCTGTACTTCCTCCTTGGGAACAGTACGAATACGTTTCACGGTCACTCCCAGCTCAGATTCGTAACGGTCTGCTGTGCCGAAAGTATCTGCTGTTAGAATCGTAACTTCCACGGTGTTACTAAGACGGCGTAAACGATCCATTACAGCTTTGTTCATGACTCCATCAACCGCAAGGGTGCCATTCATATCACAAATTACCGATGAAATTTGGTAGCTTTCAGAGCCGGGTATGGACAGACGTATCATGCTAAAATCCCAATCTTTTTCCTATAATCTTATCAAACAACTTCGCTGGCAGAAACTTGGCGAGTATGGGAAGCCAGACCGCATAAGTATGTACTGGATATCGTGTTTTGGGGTTTGGGTTCTCACAAGCATCTACAATGGCACTTGCAACAGTTGATGCACCCCAGAACTGGCTCGGAGAAAGCATTTTGCCGCTGAAGAATTTCTCGTAGTTATTTTTGTACGGTGAATTTTCGAGATCAATGCCCGAGGTTGTCACCGCTTTTGCTCTCGACGCAAATTCCGTTGCGATCGGTCCAGGTTCAACGATGATGGTTTTTACACCCCATTGGCTGGTTTCCACCCTGAGTGAATCGCTCAAACCTTCAAGGGCAAATTTTGTGGAAGCGTAGATTCCATTGAGAGGCATCGATACTTTTCCCAGAAGTGAGGAAACCATGATAATCCTGCCTTCACCCCTCTCCCGCATCTCAGGTAATACCGCTTGTGTCAACGACAGCGGAGCAAACACATTTGTATCATACATCGATCGTACAGACGTCAGAGGGATTTCTTCAACAGCACCACGAACCGCAAATCCGGCATTATTGATCAGAATATCAATCGGACCCAGCTCTTCTCGTATCTGTTGATATACCCGCACCCTCTGTTCAGCATTGGCAACATCCAGCGGATAGGGTCGAATTTCCGCATGCTGATTATGGAGGTCTTGCAGTGCGGCTTCATTACGTGCGCTGGCTGCAATACGCCATCCTCGTTTGACCAGTCGCAACGCCGCAGCTTTTCCAATACCGGAGGATGCACCAGTAATCCATATTACTCCACGTGGAAGTCTTGAGGCACTCATGTTTTCATCCAATCGTAGGTTCAATGATTCTCATCTAAGATGAAAGGTGTTGATGTATTCTTTATATGATTATGTATTTAAGATTGCTTCACAGCGTTCGCGATGACATAGTTATGCAATCGAACAGATTGATTCACCTGAAATGGCAAATTGACCCTGGATTTATCCAGGGTCTAATAAATCCATTACTTGAGTCATTAGGCATTGGACAAGTCCAATGCCAACATTCAAAGCATGTGAGACAGACCACTAAAATTGAAAGAATAATCACTTATTTCTCTTCTGAGTCCAGATCAGCTTCAATTTCTGAAAGTGTCCGGCGTCCATCCAGCACCGATATGGTTTCAATTGCCATCTCAACTTTTCCAAATGATGGCATAATGTACGCACCCTGTACATGTTCACAGGTCAGCAGCAGAGCCTCCTGAGCTATGGCAATACCCTCAGCGATGGCGTGATCCTTACTTTTTTCTGATGCACTCTTCATCCGTTCACGAATAGGGTCAGGAACATCCATACCCGGTACTTCAAAATGGAAGAACTCAGTATTCCTGAAGGATGCCAGAGGAAGTATACCCACAAATATGGGCACCTTGATATTTCCAGCACGTTCGAGCATGTGGACCAATTTTTCCTGATCGAACACTGGTTGAGTCAGAATATATTCTGCCCCTGCATCAATTTTTTGATCTAAACGATCAAGTTCCAGTTCAGGGTCCATTGCACCCGGATTAAATCCGGCTCCGAGAAAGAAGGTTGTCTCACGTGGGATCGGATTCCCGGCAAGGTCCTGACCATGATTCAATTGATTCGCAATTCTTAGCAATCCAATAGCATCAACATCGAATACAGCGGTCGCCATCGGATAGTCTCCCAACTTGGGAGGGTCTCCTGTGACACATAAGATATTCTTCAAATTCAGTGCTTGTGCCCCCAGCAGATCAGACTGTATTCCGAGAATATTACGGTCTCTGCATGTATAATGGAGTATGGTGTCCATTTCTGTTTCACGGACGATAATATGCGCCAACGCCATCGGACTCATCCGTGCCGATGCACGTGGCCCATCAGGGATATTCACAACATTCACATCGGCAGCCTGTAAAAGACGTACCTGTCGTAATATCTTCCCAACACTTGGGCTGCGGGGAGGGTGCAGTTCACAGGAAACAGGAAATTTTCCTTCATCGAGCAATTTTCCGAGTGGAGAGCGATCCCCACGTGGCTTCAGTTCTACTTCTGGCTGCTCAAGTACACTTTTACTCTTCTTTTTTTTTGTCTCGCTTCCGACAACAATTGAACCTGAAGGTTGCAAGGCACGGATCGCCGATGACATCAGACGAATATGTTTCGGAGTGGTACCGCAGCATCCACCAACAAAGCGCACACCATGACTGATCATCCGTTTGGTAAATTCAGCGAAATATTCAGGGGTTGAAAGATAGATCAGACGACCTTCTGTCATCTTCGGTTCGCCGGCATTCGGGAAAGCTGCGAGGGGTTTATCCGTCAACTCACTCATCAACTTGATTCCCTCGAGAATATTCTGAGGTCCAGTCGAACAGTTCAAACCGATGACATCAACAGGTTCATTGTTTAACGCTGCTGCTATCTGTTGAGGAGTACGTCCATAAGCGGTTAACCCCGATGTATCAATCGTCATCATGGCGACGATAGGCATGTCGCTTTGATCACGTATCGCTCTAATCGCAATTAAAATTTCGTGTAAATCGAGAAGAGTTTCCAGGATAAACAGGTCAACTCCACCATCGACCAAACCTCTGACCTGCTCAGAGTATGCTTTGTATGCAGCTTCTTCAGAAATTTTGCCCATGGGTGCAATAGGTTTTCCCAGGGGACCCATCGCTCCGGCAACCAGTGTCGAAGAATGTTCATCGGCGCAACGTCTGGCGATTTCTGCGCCCGCTTTACTGATCGCGTAAGCCTGATCTTCCATTCCATATTTTGCGAGACGGAAACTGTTTGAACCGAAAGTATTGGTCTCTATAACTTGCGCACCAGCATCGAGGTAGGAACGGTGTACAGCCTTGACAAGGTGATCGTCGGTAAGGTTTAACCCATCGTAGTTACGGTTGATGTAAACACCGCGTTCGTACAATTGTGTCCCCATCGCGCCATCTCCGAGCAGGACACCATTATTTATGCGATCAAGAAATGATTGGCTCATTATTCTACTTTATTCATTATGTCTCTTTCAATGGTACATCTCTCAGTACATCAGTTTGGCTGGCTTTGGACTTGTCCAAAGTCTAATAATTCCAGCTAAGTTCGACTGTACTCTGGATAAATCCAAGTCAATCTGCGATTCGTGGAATTTGATCATTTATCATGAATAAAACAAGGTAGAGGTGCGTTTCAAAAATGGCAAGCAGTCAGCAAGTCGATATGAAATTTTAATTTGGATAGAGAGGTACGATTTATGTTCGACGCCGTTTTACTGGCACCATATTTCGCGCATCGAACGTATATTTCCCGGGGCCGTAGATGTAAATGTGTATCAAGCCGCCAACCAGACCAAGGTGGGCCAGGAATTGAGAGAATTCCGAGACATCCCAGGGAGGATATATGAATAATATGGCGGGAATGCTTATGAATATCAGCATCAGTGCAGCAGATTTTGTCCTGTATCCGAGAAAAAGTCCAAGTGAACCTATCAGCAAGGTTGAAAGTGTAACAACGTAGACCAGAGGGATCGCCGGGACTCCAGCTTCAAGCATATGCTCCATGCACAGTCGTGAATAGACAAGCATCTTGATTGCGAAGTAGATATAAACGCTGCTGATAAATAGACGAGCAATAGCTTCCAGAAAGCCTGGAGTTGACTTCATTGTCTCCTCAACATGTATGAACGGTTAGAAGCTAAGGGTTGTGAAGGCAGTAAACAAGAGCGGTAGATACAGCCTGAACTCATAACCATCCATATTTACTTTGTTGTGTCAACGAGTCCTTCTCCAATCTCCTGAAAGTTGAAGTGATATAGATCAATTTGATCTTGAGAGTTAGTATATTATACTTACAGTGAAAGGGGATTACACGGAGCAAACCATGCACGATGAAAAACATACTTCAGAACCAAGGGCTGAGGAAGAACGAAACGAAGACTTCTCCTCGATTGATGATGATGGCAATGAAAGCGAGAGCTTTAGAAGCGCAACCTCACAGTCTGGATGGGAAAAAGTGCGTCATACAGCGGACAGATTCCTACATAGGACAGTAGAAATTGCTGGAGATACTGCCACAAAAGGGAAAATTGAGATTGAAATTGCTTCTCTCAAATTCCGATTGCGAAATCTGTATGCGAAAGCAGGAGAGCGACTTTTCCATGTTGCTGAGGCTGAGGACGATCCAAATCCCTTTGAAGATCCCGAAGTAATGGATGTTTTTGAGCAGATAAGAGGGACACTTAGTCACCTGGCAACTGAAAAAAAACGACTCGAAAAATTACGAGAAGATTTTAAGGGACAAGACAGATTTGTCTAAGTAGAAAATCTCCATTTTTTTTTGAAAACTATTGAAGCCCGTCAGTCGCGGGCTTTTACTTTGTGAAACATTTAAGAACCACTGAACAACAAGGTCAATAAAATGAATAACGGCAGCATTCGATACGGCACCTCCTCCTTTTCTGAAAAGGATTGGGTCGGGGTCTTCTACCCTCAAGGAACGCAACCGCGAGACTACCTCAAATATTATGCAACCCAATTTGATACGGTAGAAGTGGATGCGACCTACTACGCTGTTCCAGCAAAATCGACAGTGCAGAAATGGTTTAATGAGACACCAGAAAATTTTCTACTCTCAGCAAAGTTTCCGAGGTCTATTGTCCATTGTGGTGAAAAGGCGACACCGGACTCATCCAAAATTCTGCTTCCGGAGTACACGTATCAGGAACGGGATTGGTTCTTAAACTCGATCAGTGAAATGGGTGAACGTCTCGGAATGCTTATATTGCAGTTTCCGTACTTTTCGAAAAAAGTGTTTGAGAGACCGGATGAATTTTACGAACGTCTCGATCGCTTTCTCGAGGAGTTACCTGATGGTTTTGATTATGGCGTTGAGATTAGAAATAAGTGGTGGGTAAAACCGAAATTTGTCGATATTCTGAGAAAGCATGATGTGAGCTTTGTGCTTGTGGATCAAGCCTGGATGCCACATGGCGATGAAATCGAAGAAAAATATGATCTAGCCATGGGCAAATATATCTATATCCGATTGCTGGGTGAC